>CACYXZ010000018.1 GCA_902778525.1 Oscillospiraceae bacterium
CCTGTTCCGGGAACGGATCACCGGGAGAAAGCTTCTGGCGCTGATGATGGCCTTTTCCGGATGCTGTCTTGTCAGCGGTATTTTCTCTGCGGCCCAGGCGCTGACTGTGAGCGGCGTGCTGCTGGGCCTTGGCTCCGGATTTGGGTACGCGCTCTACAGTATCTTTTCCCGGTTCAGCCTCAATCAGGGACTCAGCAGCATCACGATCACCGATTACACGTTTCTGTTCGCGGCCATAGGAAGCGCCTTCCTGGCGGATTTTGGCACCATCGCGGCGTCCCTCAAAGCCCACGGGATTTATTTGGCGGGATTTCTGATCCTTTATTGCATCGTGACCACGGTCCTGCCGTATCTGCTCTATACGGCCGGACTGAGCATGGTGGAAAACGGACCGGCATCCGTTCTGGCCTCCGTGGAACCGGTGGTGGCCACCTTACTGGGCCTTTTGGTGTTTGGAGAGACGCCCACCGTGCAGGCGCTGATCGGTATGTGTCTGGTGCTTCTGGCGCTGACGCTGCTGAGCATCGGCGGAGGGAGAAAAGCGGTATCAGAATAGCTTTGAGTTTTTTTCGAAAAAACCTTGACTTTTCCGGACAACATGATATAATAATCCTCGCATCTGGACGATTAGCTCAGCTGGTAGAGCATTCGCTTGACGTGCGAAGGGTCAGCGGTTCGAGTCCGTTATCGTCCACCATACATGAGAAATCCGAACTTTCGGCCGGTGGGCCAGGGGTTCGGATTTCTTGTTTATATCACCGATATTGTGATCCGCGACATCTGAATATGCTGTGTCTAAGCCCGGGAACGCTCTATTTGCGCTCCCGGGCTTTTTTCACACATTCGACTTCTTCTCCCCCGCTCCGTATAATGAAATCACAAATGACAAAGGAGTTGAATGTGATGAAATCAAGATTTGAAGAGATGGGTGGAACTTACACAGAGATCGACGGCATCTTCTATCCGAACCTTGCCCTGCCGGAGCCGGAAACCAGGCCTATCGGGAAATGGGGAATGTTGCATGAGGCACACCTGCGGGAACACAAGCCTTTCACTTACATCAACCTGCTCACAACCTGCAAATTGGACTGCTATCTGGCTGACATCCATGAGCAGGCGGTGGAGATGATGGACCGGATGATCACGCAAATGGCAAAAGCTGAGGGTGTCACCGAAGAACTGAAAGCCACCGATCAGATGGAATGGGTCAGGAGGATGAACTGTATCCATAATCAGGCGGAGGAGGTGGTAAAGGCTGACCTGATCTATGTGTAAGGGGGATGACTGTTCAGTTGCAAGGCGCCACATTTACGCATACTTAACAAAACATTCCCTTTGATTCTGATATTGCCCGAATCGGACCCGATGTGATATAATACCTTTACGTTAAGATACGATCGTCATTGAGGAAGGATAGGCATGGAAACACGGTATACGATTCGACCACGCGAAGCTGCCTCGGAATCGATACAGGCATATATTCTTGAGAATCAGCTGTGTGCGGGAGATCGGCTTCCCTCAGAGCGGGAAATGTGCAGCATGTGGAACCTGAACCGCAGCACCCTTCGATCCGCTTTGGCCCGCTTTGTCAGAAGTGGAATTTTGGAAGTCCGTCAGGGTTCCGGGATCTTTTATATTGGTCCAAAATACCAGAGGAAGCTCCAGGGGCTGAAGTCTTTCAAGGCAGAAACCACACTTCAGGCCCGCGCCCATGAAAGCAGGCTGCTGTCTCTGGAAAAGTTGGAGTGTGATAAACGGCTTTCACGGGTATTTCAGACCATACTGGGCACACCGCTTTGGCATTTGTCCCGGCTCCGGCTGGCCGAAGGCATTCCGTTGGAGATCGAAAGCTCTTATTTTTTGGCGGACCGGTTTCCGGGGATCGACCGGTATGATTTTGTCCATGATTCCCTTTATCGGGTCTTTGAAGAGGAATACGGGATCATACCAACCCAAGGAGACGAAACAATTACAGCGACCAGAGCCGGTGCAGAAGCCGCATTGCTTGCAATACCTGATGAGGCGCCGATATTCCGCATAGAAAGCCGCACTTACGACCAGTATGGTCAGTTCCTTGAATACTGTCGTGCCGTTGCCCGGCCTGATCGGGTGCAGCTCATCAGCCATATGGATCGTATTTCCGGAGAGGAGGGCGGCCTGTGAGTGAGGAAAGGATCAATTACCAATCCCCACTGTATTTGCAGCTGCGGGAAGTCATTCGAGGGAAAATCGAAAGTGGAGAATATCCGCCCGGGACCGCGATTCCCTCTGAGCATACACTGGCAGAAACCTATGGGATTCACCGCCTGTCTGTACGTTCCGCAATTTCTGCGCTCATTTACGAAGGCCTCCTGAAGAGCGTACAGGGAAAAGGCGTTTTCGTAACCGGGGAGAAGGATGAGCGAGATCTGGAGACGATCGGCGGGTTTAAGCAGACCATGGAACAGCTTGGACATAAGCCCTCCACCCGCATGATCACAAAAGCGCTGCGTCCGGCTGGGAACTATTATGGCGCAATGCTCCAAGTATCCCCCGATGCTCCGGTGTTCTATATCAAACGCGTCTGCTACAGCGAACATCAGCCCTACTCCCTTGAGGAGATCTATATTCCCCAGGCCATAATTCCTGAAATGCCCCATGTAGATCTGGAGGTTTTCTCTCTTTATGAGATCTATGCCTTCTACGGGATCGAAATCACCCATGTGGACGAGATGCTGGAGCTGGAAGAACTGGATGCGGGAAAGGCACGTCTGCTGGATCTGGACCCCTCCGATGCCGTTATGAAGTTCGAGGGAATCAGCTACGACCAGCAAGGCCGCATCGTGGAATTTGCCCGGACCTACACCAGAAGCGACCGCTGCAGTTTCACTGTGCACTATCAAAAATAACGAGGCAAGAGGAAGCCGCCCCGGCGTATCACATGTTGATACACCGGGGCGGTTTTCGCACGCTGTAAGGCATATGTTTTCACGTGAATTTTATACCAATTAATAAATGGTAGGAGCCATTCTGGCCCAAAGAGGTTTCGTCCCCTTCCGGCCTGCTAAAATTGGTATGAAAAATATGCGAATAAAGAACCAATTTCGGCAATAATGCAACAATATGTTGCTGTAAAATTTAGCAAGCAGCCGTCGCAAACTGGTATAATATTATTGACAAGTTATATGCATTGGTGCTATATTAAAGAATAGCTAAGGCCCCTTATTATTTGAACCCGGCACTGTTTCCGGAGAAAGAAGGAGTGATCCCTATGAAGATCTTAAAGTGTTTGATCCCTGTCATTCTGGTCCTGTCCATACTGGCCGGATGCGGAAGCGGGGCTGCCTCGGAGGCATCGGCTGTTCCTGAGGCAGATTCACAGGCGCAAAGCGCCACTGCTGAGGGAGCGGAGGCGCCCGGTGGGGACTATAAGGTTCTGAATGTGGGCCGCATGTCCGAGCTGTTTGACATGGACTCCACCATTGCCACCGAAGCGGACTGCCTGGAAGTCATCGAAGCGATCATTGAGCCGCTGTTTGTCACCGCAGCGGACGGTACGCCGGTAAACGCCTTGTGTGAGAGCTATGAGATGAACGAGGAAGGCACAGAATATACCTTCCACATCCGTCCGGAGGCCAACTGGATGAACGGCGAGCCTGTGACTGCACACGATTTTGTCTACGCCTGGCGCCGTCTGGTGGACCCTGGCACTGCCTCTGAGTACAGCTTCATGATGGAAGTTGCGGCGGTGAAGAATGCCACGCCCATCATCTCCGGTGAGAAGCCCATCGAGGAGCTGGGCGTCACCGCCACAGATGACAAGACCCTTTTTGTAGAACTGGACCGTCCGGTTACATATTTCCTGAACCTGATGACCTTCCCCAGCTTCTGCCCCATCAATGAGGCCTATGCCACCGAAAAGGGCACGGAATATGCGCTGGGCGCCGAAAACCTGCTGTGCTGCGGTCCCTTCTATATGTCGGCCTGGGACGTGGGCGGCAACACCTATCAGCTCAAGAAGAATCCCACCTATTACGATGCGGACAACGTGAAGCTGGATGAGATCAACTTCCAGATTATCAAGGACCCGCAGCAGACCATGCTGGCCTATGAAAACGGCACCCTGGACTACGTCCGGCTCTCCGGCGATCAGATCGCCAAATATGAGACCATGGACGGCTTCACCCGCATCGAGGAGGGCTATCTCTGGTATCTCTCCCCCAATCTCAACCCCAAGAGCGAGGAGTATTCCTGCGGACTGGAGAACGAGAACCTGCGCAAGGCCATCGCGCTGAGCTACGACAAGGATGTGATCTGCTTTGACATCCTACAGGACGGTTCCACACCGGCGGACTTCGCCATTCCCAATAAGCTGGCCATCGGCCCGGACGGAAAGGATTTCCGGGAGACCACCGGAACGTACCTGCAGACCGACAAGGAAAAGGCACAGGAGTACTGGGAGGAAGCCAAGAAGGAACTGGGCGTCAGCGAGGTCTCCATCGAGCTGCTCTATGACGACTCCGATTCCACCCCTCTGATCGCGCAGTTCCTCCAGAGTGAGATCGAAAACAACCTGCCCGGCGTGCATCTTACCCTGAAGGCTCAGCCTAAAAAGAGCCGTACGGAGCTGATGCAGAACCGGGAATACCAGCTGGGCCTGACCCGCTGGGGCCCGGACTATGCTGATCCCATGACCTATCTGGACATGTGGACCACTGGCTCCACCTACAACTACGGCGAGTGGAGCAACGAGGAGTACGACAAGCTCATTGACGACGCCAACGATGCCCTGGCCAACGATCCGGCAGCCCGGTGGGAGGCCCTGAAGCAGGCGGAAGCGCTGGTCATGGAGCACGCTGTGATCCTTCCCGTCTACCAGAAGGGTACCGCCGCCATGGTGCGGCCCGGTATCACCGGTCTCGCGTTCTTCCCGGTGGGTGTCGGCACAATTTACAAGGATGTTGACGTAAACTACTGATCCAACACTCTCCGCAGCAGGGCGGCCGCAGTCACAGTGCCGCGGCCGCCCTTTTACTCCAATGTGGAAGGAATGAGTGCCCATGCTCAAATACATTGCCAAGCGGGTGATGATCTCCGTGATCACAATCCTGATCATCCTTGCGGCTTTGTTTACCATGCTCCACAGTATGCCCGGTAGCCCCTTTAATGACGAAAAGATCACAGAGGTGCAGCGGGCAAACCTGGAGGCAAAATACGGGCTGGACCAGCCCCTGCCAGTCCAGTTTGGCAACTATCTGAAAGCCATGCTCACCGGCGACTTTGGCGTGTCCTATGTGATCCAGAAGAATATGCCCATCTCGGAGCTGCTCCGGGCCAGAATCCCGGTATCCATCCGAATCGGTCTTCAGGCGGTGATCCTGGGGTCGGTCATCGGACTCCTGATGGGAATCCTCGCGGCGTTGAAACGCAACTCGCCAATTGATACCTCTGCCACCGTGATCTCGGTCATCGGGGTCGCGTTTCCGTCCTATGTGTTCGCCATGGCCATGAGCTACTTCATCGGATTCCGATTGGGGTGGCTGCCGCTTCTGTACAGCACCACGGAGGCCATGCGTTCCACGGTCATGCCGACGATCTCCCTGAGCTTCTTCTCCATGGCAACCGTGGCCCGGTTTGCCCGGACAGAGATGGTGGACGTCATGGGCAGCGATTACATGCTTCTGGCGGACTCCAAGGGCATCTCTTCCTTCCGGCTGCTGGGTGTTCACGGCCTGCGGAACGCGCTGATTCCCATCGTCACGGTGCTGGCGCCGCTGACGGTGGAGCTGATGACCGGCTCCCTGGTGGTGGAGCAGATTTTCGCCATTCCGGGGATCGGGTCCCTGCTGGTCTCTGCGATCCAGTTCAACGACTACAATGTGGTTCTGGCCGTGGTATTCGTGTACAGTGTGATGTTTATCGCTGTGATGCTGGCAGTAGACATTCTTTACGGCGTGATCGACCCGAGAATCCGGCTGGCAAAGGAGGACGGATAAGCGATGATGACTGCGAAACAGTATGCCGCCTCCGTGGAACGGGAAGACTTTGTGCTGGCCAACCGGCATGATCTGGGCGTGGACAAGGTCTACGGGTCCCAAAGCTTCTGGCGGGACGCCCTTGGCCGTTTCGTGAAAAACAAGGGCGCAGTCTTTGGACTTGTGATGATTGTTCTGATTGTGATCATGGCCTTTGCCGGACCGGCGCTCAGCGGATACGATTATCGGACCCAGGACATGGCTCAACGTAATCTGCCGCCCCATGTCGCCGGTTGGGAATCGGTCCCGTTCTTCTCCGGCGTGTCCACGGACTATTCCAGCGGAACGCCGGTGCGGACGGATATGTACGAGCTGAAAGGGATCCGGGATGTGACCCATATCTTCGGTACAGACGCACTGGGGCGGGATCAGTTCGCACGGGTATGGACCGGGACTCGTGTGTCCCTCTATGTGGCGCTGGTGGCGATCCTCATTGACACCTTTATCGGCATGAGTTTTGGACTGGTGTCCGGCTACTTTGGCGGCCGCGTGGACTTCTTTCTCCAACGGATCGTGGAGATCCTGTCCACGATCCCCACCACGGTGATCGTTACGCTGCTGATCGTCGTGATGAAGCCGGGGCTTGCCAGCATCACCATTGCCCTGATGATCACGGAGTGGATCGGCATGAGCCGGGTCACCCGGGCTCAGACCCTGCGTCTGAAGGAGCAGGAATTCGTGCTGGCCTCCCGGACCCTGGGAGAATCCACCCCCGCCATTATCTTCCGGGAGATCCTTCCGAATATCTTTGGGCAGATCATTGTTATGTGCATGATGACGATCCCGAATGCCATCTTTACCGAAGCGTTTCTGGCCTTCATCGGACTGGGTATTCCCGCACCGCTGGCCAGCCTTGGCTCCCTGATCAGCGACGGCTTCAAGTCCATGACCATGTATCCCTTCCTGGTGGCCTGGCCGGTGATCGTCCTTGCGCTGCTGATGCTCAGCTTCAACCTGATGGCCGATGGGCTGCGGGATGCTTTTGATCCCAAAATGAAGGAGATGTGATACCTGTGGAGAAAACACTTACCATTCGGGACCTGTCGGTCTCCTTCCAGGCCACAGGCGGCACAGTCCGGGCAGTCCGGGGCGTGGATCTGGATCTGTATCAGGGCGAAACCCTTGCCATCGTGGGAGAATCCGGTTCCGGGAAGAGTGTCACTGTCAAGGCCATCATGGGGATCGTCAGTTCCAATCAGACCATTGACAGCGGCTCCATCTGCTACCGCTTCCAGCAGGACGGCGAATGGACCGAGACGGAGCTTCTGAATCTCAGCCGGAATGAAATGCGGCAGAAGATCAACGGCACCCATATTGCCATGGTATTTCAGGACCCCATGACCAGCCTGGATCCGACCATGAGCATCGGGATGCAGCTGATGGAGGGAATGATGCACCACCTGCACTATTCCAAGGCCCAGGCCCGGGAGCGGGCGCTGGAGCTTTTGAATATGGTGGGGATCACCGACGCGGAAAAACGGATGAAGAACTACCCCCATCAGCTCTCCGGCGGCATGCGGCAGCGGGTGGTGATCGCCATTGCCCTGTCCTGCCGGCCGGATATCCTGATCTGTGATGAGCCCACCACGGCCCTGGACGTCACGATCCAGGCCAAGATCCTGGAGCTCATCCAGGAGATTCAAAAGAAAACAGGCATATCCGTCATCTACATCACCCATGATCTAGGGGTAGTGGCCAAGGTGGCGGACTATGTGGCGGTGATGTACGCAGGCCGGATCGTGGAGAAGGGCACCGTGGAGGACATCTTCTACGATCCCAGACATCCCTATACCTGGGGCCTGCTGTCCAGTATGCCGGACATCTCCACAGACGCGCCGGACCGGCTGTATACGATTCCCGGTTCGCCGCCGAATATGGTGGATCTTCCCGCCGGGGACCCCTTTGCACCCAGGAATCCATTCGCACTGGAGGCGGACTTCAAAGCGGAGCCGCCCACCTTCCAGATCAGTCCCACCCACTATGCTGCGACCTGGCTGCTGGATGACCGGGCGCCACAGGTGGAGATGCCTGAATCCCTTAGAAGCCGGATCCAGGCCATGACGGAAGGAGGCGGCGTCTGTGTCTGAACATCTTCTGGAGGTCCGGGATCTGAAGCAATACTTCCGGGTCAGCAAAAAGTATACCGTAAAAGCCGTGGACGGGGTGTCCTTCCACATTGACGCCGGAGAGACCTACGGGCTGGTGGGAGAGTCCGGCTCCGGCAAGTCCACCATCGGCCGTTCCATCATTCGGCTATACACACCGACTTCGGGCACGGTGACCTTCGAAGGAGTCGAGATCTCCGGCGCTTTGGGTGCAAAGGAGACAAAGCATCTTCGCACCAGGATGCAGATGATCTTCCAGGATCCCATGGCCTGCCTGAATCCAAGGAAGAAGGTGGGCGATATTATCGCCCAGGGACTGGATATCCATCATCTCTACCGTGACCGGGAGGAGCGGCAGGAAAAGGTTTACCGGATCATGGAAAAGATGGGGCTGGACCGGGAGCACGCCGGCCGCTATCCCCATCAGTTCTCCGGTGGTCAGCGCCAGCGGATTGGCATCGCCCGGGCATTGGTTATGGAGCCGAAGCTGGTCATTGCGGACGAGCCGATCTCAGCCCTGGACGTTTCCATTCAGGCTCAGGTGGTGAATCTGATGAAGGATCTGCAGGGCGAGCTTGGAGCGGCCTATCTGTTTATCGCTCATGATCTTTCCATGGTGAAATACATCTCCGACCGGATCGGCGTGCTGCATCTGGGGCATCTGGTGGAAACCGGCACCACCCGGGATATCTTTGAACGGCCCATTCATCCATATACGAAGAGCCTGCTCTCTGCCATTCCTCACGCAGACCCCCGGGTGGAAAAGCAGCGGGTGGCCATCGGCTACGACTATAAGACCTCCGGGATCGACTATACCCTGGGCACCTATCACAGTCTGTCGGAAACCCACACGGTACTCTGTACCGACGAGGAATTTGCAAAGTGGACGCGCGTATAAAAAAGAACACATCCGGAGAGACCGTTTTGGTCTCTCCGGATGCTTTTTGTCTCAATAGTCGAATTGCCGGTAGTAGCGCCGTATGGAAAGCGGATGCCGCAGAAACAGCTCCATATACGCGTCCACCCGGTTGTTGACGGCATGCATTACAAGATGGGAGATGCTGCCCCGGAACTCGGGCCGGATGCCGGGGAGCTCCAGCTCGGCGGTATCGATGATCGTGTAGTTGGCGCATACCTGGGGCAGGAACCGGGCAACCCGCTCCGCCAGCGGCCGCTGCTCGTCCTCTCCGATAAACAGCGTCACCGGCGTATCTTCCACAATGATCTCCTGCATACCGTGGAAGAATTCCTGGCAGCTGATGGATTTGGTGCGGATCCACATCTGTTCTTCCCAATAGCACATGGCGTAGGAATAGGTGGCGCCGTACTGGTTTCCGGAACCGATGAAATAGTGCGGGAGATCGGGATGGGCCCGGAGGAAGGCGACCTTTTTCTCCGCCCAGTCATAGGCCCAGGCATCCGCGGCCTTCTCCACATCCGCCAGATTTTGCGCCAGATGGGCCTCCATCTCCTGATTGTATACCTCGTACTGGGGAAACTCACCGTTTTTGTACATCAGATAGTTGGCGACCATGTAGAATTTCAGCTGCTCGTTTTTCGGGTAGAGGATCAGGTAATCCTGCTTTTCCGGCTGGGTCAGGATGGAGCCGGGGGTGTCAATAAATGCGAAGATCCTCGCACCGATCTCCCGGACCCGGTCCACCAGCTCCACCATTTCCTTGGTATTTCCGGAGACAGAGGAATAGACGACGACGGAACGGTCTGTGAAGCGCCGGTTCCCGGTGGTCAGAAATTCCGCGGCGTTCTCCACAAAGACAGGAAGCCGGGATCTGCCGCGCATATAGACCTCCACCTGCATGCCGGAGGCATAGGTGCCGCCGATTCCCACAAAATAGATCCCGTCGAAGCCGTCCTCCCAGATCCGGTCGATGACCGCTTCGATCTGAGGGCGAAGGGCCAGAGCGCCCTGAACGCTGCTGACCAATTCCTCCTCGCTGAAATTCCGCAGGCAAGGACCGCTTGGTTCCTGCCATGCCTTGCTTGCATATCTCATTGCTACCGCTCCTTCCGAATAGTCAGTAATAAATCATGTCCAGGAGGCTGAGCCCGAGGAAGAACCGGATCGCCTGCTGGATGGCCCGGTCCCAGTAGGGCCAGGCGTGCTCACCCGGGGCCTCCATGTAGACGTGGCCGTAGCCGGCCTCCTCCGCCGCGCTGCGAAAGCGCTGATTGTTCTCATAGAGGAAATCCTCTGTGCCGCAAAGCTGGAGCAGGCGGGGACGGTTGGGATCCGAGGCAGCCTGCCGGACCAAGGCGATCACATCATCCTCCGTCCCGGCCACTTTCGTTGTCCCGCGGAGAAAGTGGAACTCCCCGGGCTCCATATCCGTCCACTCCCCGCGAACCACCTGCCGGATCAGCGCCGGATAGTCCAGCACCCCGGAGAGACTGGCGATGGCGCCGAACCGGGAGGGCCTGCGGAGGCCGATCTTTACCGCCCCGTATCCCCCCATGCTCTCGCCGGCAATAAAGGTGTTCTCCCGTCGGGTATCCAGCCGGAACCAGGTGTGGCAGATGCCAGGCAGCTCATCGGCGATGTAGGAAAAGTACCGGCTTCCTGCTGTCTGGTCGCAGTAGAAGCTTCGGTCCACCTCCGGCATGATCACAATAAAATTGTATTTTTTTGCGTAGTATTCGATTTTGGTAAACCGGACCCACTCGTCGCTGTTGCCTCCCAGACCGTGGAGCAGATAGAGGACCTTCGGCGAACCCGGATACTCCAAAGTGACATCCTCGGATTCCTCCGGGAAAATGATCCCCAGACGGGTGTTGCGCCGAAGCGCCCGGGAATAGAAATCTCCACTGAACACGCCCATGAAGCGCCTCCTTACCGGTTGAAATGCACGCTGAAATCACATTTGTCTCCCCGGACGAAATTCCGGTTGAATTCAATGGCCCGGTTCTGCACGTCGTAGGTCGTGCACTGAAACATCATCACCGGCTCGCCCGGCTCCATGCCCAAAATCCGGATGTCGTTCTGCTCCAGATGGACAATATCCAGCGTCTGGACCGCCCGCTCCTCCTGAATGCCGTACATCCCGTATATCTCATAGATGGAGAAAACCGTGAGGTCGATGCCGTCCAGCTTGGGCACCACATATTTGGGAATGAAGATCTCCTCCAGCGAGACCGGCTCGCGATCCGCATAGCACAATCGCTTGATATAGTAGATGTCATCCTCCGGGTGGATCCCGAAGGTGAGGCTGTGTTTCAGCCCGGCCTTCTGAAGCTGCCGGGCCATGATCCGGAAGGAGGGCGTCACATGCTTCTCCAGCATGGTCTGTGTAAAGCCCTGCAGCTCGTCTAGATTCCGCTTCATCTTGGGACTGCAGACGAACAGCCCTTTCCCGGGGACCTGCCGGAGCAGGCCCTCCCGGACCAGGGCGTGGACGGCGCTCTGGACCTGATGGCTGGTGACGGAGTAGGTTTCCGCAAGCTCCGTTTCGCCGGGAATCGTCATGCCGAGGGGGTAGGCGCCGGACTCAATGCGGCTTCGAAGGATCTCCCGGAAGGTGTGCTCGGGATATGCTGTTTCGTTCATGGCATCCATCCTCACCAGCCGCCGAAGTAGCCCAGCGTCTCAGTGGCGCAGGCCGCACCGGCGCGCATACATGCAAGGATCGGTTTTCCGTCCTGCAGCGCGTAGAGGAAGCCTGCGATATAGCTGTCACCGGCGCCCATGCTGTCCACGACATGATCACAGGGTACGATTCCAAACCGGTGGAATTCACTGCCATCAAAGCAGATACTGCCCTCCACACCCAGCATGGCGGTCACCAGCTTCGGCCCCTTTTCCCAGAGGGCACGGATCGTTTCACGCAGCGCCGGCGTGTCCCCGTCGTCACTGGAGAAGAACAGGTAGTCCGTATACGGTATGGCGGTCTGGGCCGCGGGATCCTCCGGCCGGGTGGCGCAGTCAAAGGCGGTTTTCATGCCGCGGGCCTTGAGCGCCGCGAACTGACCTTCCACCTTACCCCACAGATCGCAGATCACCATGTCATGGGTGCAAACGAAGTCCAGATCCCCGTCGGAGAGGCGGTATTCGGCCAGAACGCCTTCGTCATAGTCCCCGAAAACGCGCTCCCCGTCCACCAGCGTCACCTGGGACACCGCTGTCGCGCCTGGCTTCGTATAAAGGTGCGATACGTCCACGCCCTTGCCGGCAATGGCCTGCCGCATCATCTCCCCGCCCGGGTCGTCGCCCACGGGGCCGATATAGGAGGCCTGCCCGCCCAGGCGTACCGTATAGACCGCCATATTCACCGGTCCGCCGCCGGGGTATCCCGTCCCGCCGCCGATATTCGTATAGTAATCGATGCAGTTGCTTCCCACTGCTGCCAGCTTCATCTTGTAAGTCACCCTTTCGATTGGTTATGTACCGCGCCGAAGGACGCTGGAAAAGCGAACCTTATCATATCGTACCACAGACTTAAAATACTCGATGGTCCGGCCCTCCGCATTCATGCTGGTTCCCGAGAGGAAAAACAGCGGACATTCCTCCGGAACCTCCAGAAGCGCAGCTTCTTCCTCCGTGGCGTAAGTGATGCCGATATGTTCGCTGCCCTGCACGGGGTTTACTCCAAGTGCGCCCAGAGCCTGATACAAAGACCCCTTGCGATAGTCCCCGTTTTCGATCCCCGGGCATACCTCATGATCCAGATAGCAGGTCTCGATGGTGAACGGCACATTGTCCAGAAAACGGAGACGGCGCAGGAAAAAGACCGGGTGGCCGGGGGCGCAGCCCAGTTTCCCGGAAAGCCATGCACTGCACTCGGCGATTCGCAGATCCAGTACCTGACTCCGGATCATACGCCCTGCATCCCGCACCGTCTCCGTCAGGGAACGGGCATCCTGCAGATCCCGCTCCAGCTTTGGGGGAGCCACAAAGGTTCCGGAGCCAAGGACGCTGTACAGCCAGCCTTCTTCCGTCAGTCTTCGAATGGCGGTTCGAAGGGTGCTCCGATTAAGCCCCCACATTTCGCACATGGCCCGTTCGCTGGGAAGCCGGTCATGGGGCGAGAGGTTCTGACTTCGGATATAGCATTCGATCAGTTCTGCCGCCGCATCCCGCGGGCGGCTCCCGGATGCCTTTCGCATGTACGCACCTTCCTTCTGCATCAGCCCCTGCCGCTCCGACGAGCGGCAGGGGTGCGGTAATGGGCATACGATCGTTCAGAAACAGATCAGGCGTTTTCCTTCTTGTTCTTGCGATCCCAGAAATAGAAGGCGGGCAGGCCGGTGCCGATGGCAATCACGGCGCACAGGATCGCGGGGATGGGAGCGTAGGTCAGTTCGCCCCAGATCAGCGTCAGGGTCATGATGCTGGCAATGATCGGCATGATGTATCCGCCGGGCATATGATAACTGGGCTTGTAGTGCTCTTTCCGGCGCAGAACGAAGATCGTGCAGAATGTAGCCACATTCTTGAACAACGCAACCATGGTGAAGTAGCCAAGCAGGCTGCTGAGATTGGTAGCAAAGATCAAAATGATAGCAACGGCACACTGGATGAGGATCGAAAAATAGGGAGTTTCGTATTTCGGATGAACCTTGGCGAAGGACTTGAAGAACAGATTGTCTTTGGCCATGGCGTACTCGATCCGGGGCTGGAACATGATGCAGCTGGAGAGGGAGCCGATGACCACGATGATGGCCATGATAGCCACAGCCGTGCCGGCGAAGTGACCGATGCCGGGGAGCTTGGAGGCCAGAAGTGCGATGGGGGCGTCGGAAGCAGCCAACTCATCCACGGAGAGAATGCCGGAGGCCACAAAGGTCAGTCCGCCGTAGAGAACCAGAACTACGACCGCAGTGAGGATCAGCCCCAGAGGCATATTTTTATGGGGGTTCTTGATCTCGCCGGACATGTAGCAGGCCGCGCCCATGCCGTCGTAGGACCATGTGGTGGATGCGATGCCGGCGATGAGTGCAGCAATGCCGCCGGTGGCAGCGCCGGACAGCCGCTCGGGAGAGAGCAGCAGATGGCCCTGCAGGTTAAACAGACCGATGCCGATGATCAGTGCGAAGGGCAGGATCTTCAGGGCCGTTATAAAGGTCTGGAATGCACCGCCATGCTCCACGGAGCGAAGATGGATAATCATGAACAGGATGACGAAGGCCACCGCGACAATTTTCAGAAGCAGACCATGGATAGGAATGAAGTAGGCCAGATAATTCACAATGGCAAGGGCCATGATCGAGATAGACGGTGGATCCGTGGCCCAGAAGCTGATCCAGCCGCAGAGGAACGCCAGGGGCCGGGAGCCTGCCTCCCGGAAATACACATATTGACCGCCATCCTCCGGGAAAGCGGACGCCAGCTCCGCATAGCAGAAGTTCGCAGGGATCTGGAGCAGGCCGCCGATGATGAAGGCCAGAAACAGGAACAGCGAGCTGCCCGCGGCATTTGCCACTTCAGACAGCGATGAGAAGATGCCGGAGCCTACGGTGGT
Source organism: Oscillospiraceae bacterium (assembly GCA_902778525.1). GTDB lineage: Bacteria > Bacillota > Clostridia > Oscillospirales > Oscillospiraceae > HGM13006. The sequence goes on from CACYXZ010000018.1 coordinate 14,593, forward strand.
ACCGACACCCAGGGCGATGACCGCCCCCAGGCCTAGCTTTCGGCCCAGTTCTTTGGTGTTTTCAGACATGATAACCCTCCTTTTGGACCGGCCGGATGTGCGCGCCGGCAGTCCTTTCGCTCTTGCAAATATCGGGTGTATCGTTTCTCATTTGTTCCGCTATCACAACGGAGACCGTACCGCTCCGCTATAATACTGTGTGTTCCTCCACGATGATGAGGATCTTCCGCCGGGCGGGTCCGTCAAACTCGCAGAAGTAGACATCCTGGGCGCCGCCCCGGTCCAGCCTGCCGTCCCGGATCAGGAAGTGGCAGTGGTTCCCGGTCAGCATCGCCTTGAGGTGCCCCGTTGGATTTCCGGCTGTGGAGCCATAGTCCCGCAGCATGCGGGCATGACTGTAAGGGCGGTCCTCCGGGGCAAAGAGGGACAGGGCGATCTGAATGTCGCTCTCCAGACATTCCAGCGCCTCATTTACGGTGATCCCGGTGGTGGTGTGCTTGGTCAGGACCGTCACCATGCCGTTCTTCACGCCGCTTTCCGCAACGGTTTCCTCCACCTGCGGCGTCAGAACGATCATTTCGTTGTAGGCAGATGTCTGAAGGGTGATGCTTTTTAAGTACATATTGGATCCCCCTCCCGTGCCAGGCCCAGAAAGTCCAGGGCATTTCGTCCCCGGATCAGCTCCAGTGTGCTATCCCGCAATCCCAGCTCTTCCAGGGCGGATGCCATGCGGATCTGCTCAAACCTGGGATTGTCCGAGCCAAACATGACCTGATGCCGCAGGGAACGATCGATCCATGTGGCCGGAATGTCCCGGGTGAAGGTCTGGATATAGAACTCCCGGGCGCTGTCGAAGTACAGGCACGCGGTATCCGCGTAGACGTTGGGGTATTTCAGCATCAGCATGGCGGTCTCCCGGACCCAGGGCCAGCCGAAATGCCCCAGACAGATCCGCAGCTTCGGATGGGCCGCGGCCACCGCCTCGAATTCCAGCGGATGCCCCAACCGCGTCTGGGTATCCGGCTCCCAGGAAAGCCCTGCATGGAACAGGACCGGCTTGTCAAAGCGCTCGCAGATGGCGTAGATGGGCTCCAGCTCCGGGGCCGAAGGCAGGAACTTCTGCCGTCCGGGGTGCAGGTTCAGGCCCTGAAGCCCCAGCCGGAGAAAGGCGTCCTCCAGCTTTTCCACCGCTTTTGGGTCATGGGGGTCCACAGAGGCAAAGCCAAAAAACCGGTCCGGCGCCAGGTCCAGCAGCTCCCGAATCTCCTGATTGGAAACGACGGTCTGGCCGATGCTCGTGGAATAATCCTGAGCCAGCAGGCACAGCCGGTCCAGTCCAGCACAGCGCATCTGATTGAAGATATGCGCCAGGGGGGCGGTACCGTTCTTGTGGATATCCAGCGCCTCATGACGCATTTCCTCCCGGGCGAGGTCCCGGTTGATCGGCTCATAGAAGGCCGGATGAACATGAATATCAATAAACATCGCCCGATCCTCAGAAGCCGGCCCGGTCCATCATGGTCCGCACGTTTTCGATTGCCCGGCGAGCGTAGAACCGCGGCTCATTGATATAGCCGGTCACCAGCTCCAGCGTGGCGGTGCCTGCATAGCCAATCCGTTTGAGTTCGCAGAACAGCTCCGGAAGCGGCATCGCACCTTCACCGGGGAGAATGTGGCTGTCGGTACCCTGTTCGCCGTCGATGATGTGCATATGGTCCATTTTAGGGCCCAGCTTGTCGAAATAGGCCATGATGCTCTCGTGCTGGACGAAGGGCGGGACCACATCGCACATCCCCACCAGATACGGGTTGTCGATGCGGCGGAACAGCTCTGCAAGATCGTTGGCACGGGTGAAGAAATTGGACTCATAGGGGGTCAGCGGCTCCACTGTCAGCTTGACCTCCAGCTTGGCCGCATAGTCTCCCAGCTCCCGGATCGTGGTTTCCAGCCGAGGCCAGAGCTCCTGATAGGTAGCCAGATAACCACCGTTGGCGGGACTGGTCAGCATGAACTCCGCGCCCATCTCCTTCGCCATGTCCAGACAGAGCCTGAGATACCGGACGGCGTCTTCCCGCTGGGATTCGGAGCCGATCATATAGTTGTAAGGATATGCATTGTGCTCCGGGGTGTAGCCGATGACCGGCATCTCATATCGGTCGATCAGCCGGCGAACCTCCGTAATATCTCCCGCCTTCAGGTCCGGGGCGTAAGCATGGGGCCGTCCGCCCCAGAGCTCAATGTAGTCGTAGCCGTATTCCTTCGCGTCCTGGAAGCAGTGTTCCAGGGGGTTGCGCTGATAGCCGGACGTAAACATACCGATTTTCATACAGAGATCCTCCTCTCACTGCCCGGTCCAGGGCTCAAATACCTGTACCACCTGCGCGGACACCTCCGCACCCTTTTCCATACACCGAATAACGGGCCATCCCTGCAGGATCCCGTACAGGAACCCGGCGATATAGCTGTCTCCGGCGCCCACGGTATTGACCACATGGGGAGCCGGCGAGATCCCGCAGGCGGTAAATTCCCTGCCGTCATAACAGAGGGACCCCGCATCGCCGAAGGTGGCCACCGCCGTGCCAAGGCCTTCCGCCACCTGATGCCGGAGGAAGTCCCGGACAGCAGGCCCGTCCCCCTCATGCCAGGAGAAAAAGCCGTAGTCCACAAAGGGGCGGGTCTGCTCGATAATCGGGTGATCCAGCCGGTCACAGTAGTCAAAACTGATCCGGATTGCCGGGTTCTCAGACCGAATGGCGGAAAGAACGTTCTCCGCTTTGCCCCAGAGGGCGGTATGGACCAGGTCATGCCGGGCTGCAAAGGCAATATCCTCCGCGTCGAACACCATGTTTTCCAGAACGCCCTCCACGTAGTCCCCATGGACCCGGTCGGTGCCGTTCATATCCATATAGGTGATGGCTGTAGGTCCGTGGGCCACATGAAAGCGGGTCAGGTCCAGTCCTATCTCCCGCAGGACCCGCACCATCCAGGCCCCGTTTTCATCGTCTCCGGTGGTGCTGATCACAGAGGTCGGGATGCCGAGCTTTTGAAGATTCACCCCGGTATCCACCACATTTCCGGTTGGGTACTGGCGGTTTACTTCCCGGCCATCGATCATCCGGTAGACGTCGATGCAGTTGTCTCCCAGCATGGCGGCTTTCATACCGGTTTCCCTCCTTTCTTTGCGAAGAGGACTAGATAGGTTTATAATATTTTTATACCAATTTGAGTTTATTATACTGCTACTCCCGGCAGAGCGTCAACCCTTACGGCCGCAGAAAAAACAGACCAATTTTTGAATCTTTCGCCTAAAGTGTTCTACCTGTGAAAAGATATTTCATACCAATTTTGCAAACTAACGCTGATCGCCCGGTTCGGCGATAGTTTTTCTTTATATACCAATTCGGGTGAAAACCACAAGTTTTACCGCCCGACGATGTTCACATCCACGATTTTGGTGCAGCATGCTTGCTTTTCCGGTTGTACCGTGCTATGCTGATTTCAGCTTCAAAGCAGCAGTGTGCGAGCCGCTTTGAATGAAGCATCGTTTCTTATTTGATTCCAACAACCGCAGCAAAAACCGTGCCGCCAGAATGAGCGGTACGGTTTTTGCGCCTTTTTTGGATTTTGGTATAAGTTATAAACTGATTCATCTGCCGGTGTTTGCAGTGACGGCAGATCGGGAGGTACGATTCTTATGTCTCGAATCACCATGCAGGACGTTGCTGTGATGAGCGTCCAATATGTACAGTACAGTTTCCCCTACTATTTGCAGTCCATGGAGAAATGCGGCCTGAGCAAAGTGGATTTCTGGGGCGGCGCCCCCCATTACTGCCGGTTGGATCATCCTTCCTCTGCAGCAGCCCGACGGTGTCTGCTGGAGCTCCGCAGGCAGATCGAGGACCATGGAATGAAGACGGTCATTTACACGCCGGAGACGCTGGGCTATCCATTCAGCTATTCGGACCCGGGCCGGCGGCTGCGGGACCGGACAGTCGATTATATGCGATGGGCCATGGAGGATGCGCTGACTCTGGGGACGGATCGTGTATTTCTGAATACCGGCTGTCACAGCCGGGACCTTCCCCGGGCGGAGGGATGGAAACGGACGGTTGAGAGCTTCCAGACTCTCTGCGAATACGCCCGGTCTATGGGCGTCCGGCTGGTGCTGGAGCAGCTGCAGCCCTATGAGAGCAATCTGGTGACCACTCTGGGAGATATACAGGAGATGCTCCGCGAGGTGGATTCGGATGCCCTCCAGGTCTGTGTGGACCTGGTGGCCATGGAGGTAGCCGGGGAACAGCTTGTGGATTACTGCCGCAATCTGGGATCGAAGCTCCAGTGGGTGCACTATTCCGACAGCCACCATCTGATCCTAGGAGACGGCACCTTTGGCCGGGAAAAGCTGGAGGGTTATGTCCGGACACTGGAACAGTTCGACTATCAGAATTGTCTTGATCTGGAGATCAATGACTCGATCTATTGGGAGGATCCCCATGCCTCCATTCGGCGGTCGGCCTCGTATCTCAGGGAGTACCTGCCGGAGAGATAACATATCAAAGGAGCATCTCAACCATGACCATTCCTGCCATCGAAGCGCTGAAGGAAAAGGAGCTGCGTACGCGCATCTTCCGCCTTGCATGGCCTACCGTAACAGAAAACGCTCTGCAGACGGTGGTTCAGTATGTGGACACTGCGCAGGTGGGACAGCTGGGTGCAGCGGCTTCTGCGGCGGTGGGACTGACTTCCACCACGACCTGGCTGGTGAATGCCCCCTTGTGGGCCGTTGCCACGGGAATCCTGGCCTGCATTTCTCAGTCGCTGGGGGCAGGAGACCGGGAGCGGGCCGGGCGGGCGGCGGACCAGTCATTGCTGCTTGTTCTGATCCTTGGCTTTGCCATGACCCTCCTCACGCTTGTGATCAGCCCCTTCCTTCCTGTATGGCTTGGCGCGGACGAAGCCATTCGCCACGACGCATCCGTCTATTTTGCCGTCATCTGCGCACCGATGCTGTTCCGGGTGTCGAGTATCCTGTTTGCTGCGGTTCTGCGGGCATCCGGCGACACGCGGACGCCCATGTGGATCGGCCTGACGATGAATGCCATCAATATTCTGCTCAATTTCCTGTTGATCGGCGGGCCGAGAACGTGGCAGATCGGTCCCTGGTCCCTGCATCTATGGGGCGCGGGACTGGGTGTGGCCGGAGCGGCCATCGCTACGGCGGTATCCTATATCGCAGGCGGAATCCTGATGTTTCAGATGGCACGGAAATGCAGTCTGCTCTCCGGCCTCCGGCTCCGTTATGACCGGACTGTCATGGGTCAGTGCATGCGAATCAGCACCCCCATCGGCGCGGAGCATATCGTCTCCGCCCTGGGGCAGGTGGTTTTCACGGCCCTGATTGCCCGGTTGGGTACCGTGGCCGTGGCCGCCCATGCCATTGCCATCACAGCGGAACAGGCGTTTTATATTCCGGGATATGGGATGGAGACAGCTGCTTCCACACTCTCCGGCTTCTATTACGGGGCCGGAGACGAGAAAAAGCTGATGGCGTATTCCTCTGCGATTCTCACCTGCGCCGTAGTCCTGATGACCTTTCTGAGCCTGTTTCTGTTCCTGTTTCCTGCGTTTTTCATGGGAATCTTCACCCCGGATCGGGAGGTCATAGAGCTGGGGGCAAAGGTGCTTCGGATCGTATCTGTTTCAGAACCGTTTTACGCCGTGGTCATTATCCTTCAGGGTACATTCAACGGGGTGGGGGATGTCAAGGCGCCCCTTGCGTTCTCGCTAATGTGTATGTGGGGTGTGCGACTGGGGCTGACATTCCTCTGCGTGACCCGATTCCATCTGGGATTGACTGCGGTTTGGTGGTGTATGGTGACGGACAATCTGACCAGATTCGTCCTGATGGTTACCCGATACTGCGGCAGAAAATGGCGGCGCCCAGGGTCCGCCAAATTGAGCATGTAAAGAAGACCTGCTAAGAAAAGTCAAGTAAAAATATAAGATTCTTTTCGAAGCAAGACAGACGCACTTATCCAAGCCGCTGAGCATCTCAAATTTGAAATGGCGGCTACCCAGGCGTGATTAGATTTGCGTTAGGCGTTCTCCAAGGAAGCCAAGTATTTCGTCACTGATGCATAGTAGATGCGCAGGAACTTATTGGCCGAAGCCATCATGTAGACCTTATACGGCTTTCCTTCAGAGCGCTTCTTGTCCATGAATTGATAGATAGGCTGGTCTTCCGGCGAGGTCTGGAGAATCACACTCATGACCAGGAACAGCGTTCTCCGCAGGGAAGAAGATCCGCGCTTGGAGATGCTTCGGCTTTTCAGCTCACATTGACCGGACTGATATGGCGGGGCGTCGATACCAGCATAGGCAACCAAAGCCTTCTTAGAATGGAACCGGCGTATATCCCCGATCTCCGCCATGAGCTGCGGCCCGAGGTTTTTTCCAACACCATACATCTGCATGACGACAGGGTATTCCGGCAAAGAGGACGCCAGGGACTGCATCTGGTCTCTCATGGAAGCCAGCGCTTTCTGCGTGGTCTGAAGCTGTGACACAGCCTGTTGGATCAGAAACCTGGTGGTCTCATTCATGGGCATTACAGCGAGATGATTCCGAGCGGCTTCGTGGATTTTGGCCGCCTTATCCGCACTGAAATTGTATCCGTGCTTTTTGCACCACTTACGGTATCGCTCGGTAAAAGCATTCAAGGAGAGTTTGCCAACACAGCCACAATGCCAGAACTGCGATACAAAATCCACCCACTTCTCGCTGCCATCCAGGCGCGGGGGACTTGAAAACAGTCGATTGACGTTGGGGTAGGTGACGTCCAGAAGCGAAACCAGATTGTTGTTTTGCATTGTCTGAACTTTGCTCATTTGCTGATATTGACGGTAACAGGTCTTCAGCATGAGCCGTGCATCTTCTTCCGGGATGTAGCGCGGCAGCGAGAGCCAATGATTCAGGGCATAATTCGCCAGCTTTACGGCGTCCTTCTTGTCGGTCTTGGCCCGTCTTAAGTTGTTGTTCCCGTAGTCGTGCACCAAAATTGCATTGACAGCGGAAACATAGATCCCGGCTTCGCAGAGGGAATAAGCGACCGGGGCATGGTAGTACCCTGTGTACTCCATGACGACACGGGTCTCACCCGGAAGGCTTTTGAGCAGCTTTGCCAACTCGCTCAGTTCACTTCCGGTGTGAGACACCTCGAAGGGAGAGCGCACCACTTCTCCAAAGGGACGCATGATAGCAACCATGCTTTTCCCTTTGGAAACGTCAATACCAACAGCGTTCATTGTCATACCTCCAATACAGATAATCCGCAACCGGGACCCATCTTTTTCTCATTGCCGATTCAATCTATTGGGTGACACGAACATGACCATGGGAGGCAAAGCTCAACCTGCTTAAATCGAACGCTGCAATAAGAGGATGGCTGACAGTCTTTTTAGCGGACATGAAAGCCCAAGGAGGTCCTGGCCAGCCAGTTGCTCCCCTTATTGTAGCCTAGGCAAGAGATGGAAAGAAGCCCAGCTGGATGCTGGACTTCCAACCAAATTTATTGTAATAGGAGG
>CACYXZ010000019.1 GCA_902778525.1 Oscillospiraceae bacterium
GACAACTACACGATGCTGTTTTCCCTGTTCGCCGTGGGGCTGTCCTTCTGGATGGCGTGGGGCGTGGGATACCGCTCCTGCCTGATCAGCGTGGCCGGAACGCTTCCGTTCCTGCTGCTGTGCGTGATCATCAACGACACTCCGCCCCATGTGGCGCCGCTGATTCTGCTGCTGACCTCCTGGATCACCGTGCTTCTGGCCAGAGAGCGGCCCAACGAGCCCTCCGCCATGGACGCCATGCGGGTGAGTCTGGTCCTGCTTTCGGTGCTGCTGCTGCTGACCGTCATCGGCATGGTCTATCCCAAGGAGGACACCAGAAATCAGGAACTGCCCCAGCTGCTGCAGGAGCTGCTGGACCGGCTGCCCGGCCCCATGCAGGACGCCCTGTCCCGGGAGAGCACCGGCTTTCAGCGCGAGGAGCTGGGCGCGGACACCAGTGAAACCCTGGACCTCACCACCCAGGGCATCCGGGACCGGAAGGACACCGTGATGCTGCAGGTCAGCGGCACCGAGGAAGGCGTTCTCTACCTCCGCGGAGCCGCCAAGGACATCTATACCGGCTCGAGCTGGGAATCCCGGAACGAAGCCACGATCCCTCAGAGCGTCTATGCCCACACATCCCTCGGAACGGCCTACGGAAGCGGCTATCAGGCCGCGGTGCAGATCGACAATCTCCGGGACGAGGCGGACGTGGCCTTCACGCCCTACGGCTTCATCAGCTGTCCCGGCGCGCAGACCATCTCCGGCGACCTTCGCGTCCCCTGCCTGGAGGATGACTATGTGGTCTACTACTGGCCGGGCGTGGGCACCATGGATCTCAGGGAGACCACCGACATCGACAGCGCCGGCTATGACGACTATGTCCGCGACACCTGCCTCGGCCTGCCGGAGGACACCCGGGAGACCCTCTATGATCTGGCGGTCTCCTACGGCTATGATCCGGAGCTGGGCACGCTGGAAACGGTGGCCTGGGTGGCAGAATTCGTCCGCACCGTGGGCACCTATGAGCTCAACGTGCCGCGGCAGCCCACCAATTTTGATTTCGCCGTGTATTTCCTGACGGAAAGCCGGGCGGGATACTGCGTCCACTTTGCCACCGCCACCGCCACCATGCTCCGGGCGCTGGGCGTTCCGGCCCGGTATGCCTCCGGCTACCGCGCCGCGATCGAGGAGCCCGGTGAAGTCGTGGACGTGACGGATATGGACACCCACGCCTGGGCGGAGGTCTACTTCCAGGGCCTGGGCTGGATCCCCATCGAGTCCACCCCCGGCTTCGGCAACTCTGTCACCCTTCCGGACGTGACCCACGAACCGGAATCCGAGCAGGAGCTGCAGGATCCCTCACCGGAGCCCACTCCCGCCCCGGAGCCGGAGCCGGAACCGGTTCCCTCGGACGCTCCCGCGGAGGAACAGGCCATGGGCCAGCCTCCCGAGCAGGCGCCTTCGGAAACCTCCGGCGGCGGCACCCACGGCAGCCGCGCCATGCTGCTGATTTGGATCCCGGTCCTGCTGATTCTGGCGGCACTGTTCCTGTTCCTGCGGCACAGTCTGATCCTGCGCCGGCGGGCGAGAGCTTTCCGGGACCGGAACCGGAATCAGGCCCTGATCGAGCAGTGGGCCCATCTGGAAAAACTGACCGCCTGGGGCGCGGAGATGCCGGAAGGTCTGGAAGCTCTGGCCCTGAAGGCCCGCTTCAGTCAGCACGAGATCACACCGGAGGAGCTCAACGGCTTCAGCAAGGTCACCCGGAACATCCAGGGCGCCGTGGAGGGTAATCTTACCACCTGGCAGCGTCTGCGGTTCCGCTGGATCCACTGTCTGGATCTGGAAAGCTAAAAACAGGACGCGCTGCGATGCAGCGCGTCCTGTTACAGCATCCGGCTTGTTTTCAGGATCGCCGTGACCGTCTTGGCGTCCCGGATTTCTCCCCGCTCCGCCATGCCGGTCAGTTCCTCCAACGGGTATTGTTCCAGCGTCACGAACTCTCCGTCATCGGGTCTGGCCACCGTGGTGCTCAGTTCCCGGGCCAGAAAGAGATAGATGACCTCGTCATCATAACCTACGCTGGGATAGATGCATCCCAGATCCGTTATCTCCCCGGCCACCAGGCCGCATTCCTCCTCCAGCTCCCGGACGGCTGCCGTCTTCGGGTCCTCCCCCGGCTCCAGCTTTCCCGCCGGGATCTCCAGGATCTCCCGCCCGAAGGCGTACCGGAACTGCCGCACCAGCGTCGCGTTTCCCTCCGCGTCCACCGGAAGGATCGCCGCGCCTCCGGGATGGCGCACTACTTCCCGCCGGGAAACCGCGCCGTTTTCCAGCTCCACCTGATCCACCTCGACCCGGAGGATCCGTCCCCGAAAAATCTCTTTTCCGTCCAGTTTTTTCTCATAATGCGGCATACAATCACCCCGTTTATTCTATCGCCCGGCCATTCCGATGTCAATTCCAAGTTGAATCCCTTGCATGGCTATGCTATAATAAGGAATACTATATCGGATAGGAGGCGGCAGGGATGTCTAACGAAACCTTTGCCTTTCGGTCTGCCTTGGGCGGCTTCCATCGGGGAGACGTCAGCAAATATATCTCAGAAACCGCCGCGGCCCATCAGGCCCAGACGGAGCGCCTGCAGGAGCAGATCGCGGCGCTGGAACAGGAAAACGAAGCCCTTCGCGCACAGCTGGAGGCCCTTCAGGAACCTCCCGCAGAAGAGGCGGAGGAGTCCGCGCTGATCGAGTCGCCGGAGGAAGCGCCCGCGGAAGAGGCGCCGCCGGAAGAACCGGAGGAGTCTCTCCGGGATCGGGAACTTGCCGCCTACCGGCGGGCGGAGGCGGCGGAGCGTCTGGCAAATCTTCGGGCCAGGAAGGTCTATGAGGATCTGCAGACCGTCTGCGGCGAATCCAGCCGGGAATTTGACGGCCTGAACGACACGGCCCATGCCGCGGCGGAGAATATCGGCGCCCAGCTGGATATCATCCGCGCTGCGGTGGAGAACGCCTGCGCCGCCATGCAGACCTCCTCGGAAAAGCTCTCCGCCATCAGCCAGCTGGTTCCTGATCCGGCGGAAACCCTGACGGAGGACTGACCATGGAGCTGCATCTGAACACTGCGGATCTCAAGGACGCGATCCCGGAACTGAAGGCCGGCGACCGGCTTCTGCTCAGCGGCACCGTCTATACCTCCCGGGACGCCGCCCACAAGCGGATCTTTTCCCTGCTGGATCAGGGAGAACCGCTGCCCTATCCTCTTCAGGGCTCCGTGATCTACTATGCCGGGCCGACTCCCGCCCAGAAGGGCATGGCGGTGGGTTCCTGCGGCCCCACCACCTCCAGCCGGATGGATCCCTACGCGCCCAGGCTTCTGGATCTGGGCCTGACGGCCATGATCGGAAAAGGAGAGCGGAACCAGGCCGTCATCGACGCTATCGTACGCAACCGCGCCGCCTATTTCTGTGCGGTCGGCGGAGCGGGCGCACTCATCGCCTGCTGCATCAAGGAGGCGAAGGAGATCGCCTTCCCGGATCTGGGCTGCGAGTCCGTCAAGCGGATGACCATCGAGAATCTGCCGGTTTTTACCGCCATCGACTCCACCGGACGCAGCATCTTTGCCGAGGGCCGCGCCGCCTATCAACTTTAACAGGAGGACTCCGTCATGCTTTCATTTATCATCAGCACCGATTCCGGTTCCGATCTTCCAACGGGCTACTGCCGGGAGCATGAGATTCCCATGCTCCCGCTGCCTGTAACCATGGACGGCGTGACCTACGAGGACATGGACGTCCGCGCTTTTTACGAAAAACTCCGGAGCGGCGCCCTGCCCACCACCTCCGCCGCCAATCTGGAGGATACCCTGAATCTGTTCCGCCGGATCCTGTCCCAGGGGAACGACCTGCTGCACATCGCTTTTTCGTCCGGTCTTTCCAGCTCCAGCGGCACGGCTTTCATCGCCGCGGAACAGGCCCGGCAGGAATTCCCGGAGCGGAACATCATCGTGATCGACTCCCTGTGCGCCTCTCTGGGCCATGGACTGCTGGTCCACAAGGCCGTCAAGTACCGGGACGCGGGCAAGAGCCTCGCCGAGACCGCAGAATACATCGAGTCCATCAAGGGGAACATCGTCCACAACTTCACGGTGGATGATCTCCACCATCTGCACCGGGGCGGCCGGGTCTCCAAAGCCACCGCCATCGTGGGCTCCCTGATCAACATCAAACCTGTCCTCCACGTCAACGATACCGGCCACCTGGTGGCCGTGGGCAAGGCCCGGGGCCGGAAAGCGTCCATTCAGGCGCTGGTCAACCGGATGGCGTCCCAGATCCAGGGCTTTGACAATCCGGAGGTGTTCATCTCCCACGGGGACTGCCAGGACGACGCGGAGACGCTGGCGGCCATGGTTCGGGAAAAATTCGGCATCCAGGATATCATGATCGACTACATCGGGCCCACCATCGGCACCCATTCCGGACCGGGAACGCTGGCCCTGTTCTTCCTGGGATCTCCCCGCTGAATTCGCTCCACCTCACCGGAAAGGAGGGACCTGCATGACGTTTTACAGGACGCTGCAGTACTACGCCAGGCGATTCGGAACCTATCACATCTCAACCTACGCGGCCAGCGCGTCGTTCTTCATCATCACCGCCATGTTTCCCCTTCTGATGCTGGCGCTTTCCATCGTCACCTTCACTCCCTGGAGCACCCAGGATTTCATCGAGATGATCGCCCTGATGCTGCCGGAGTCCTTCGCACCGCTGCTCAACCGGATCGCGTCGGAGCTGATGACCTCCAGCACTACGGCCCTGTCCCTGTCCCTGGTGGCCACCCTCTGGACCGCCGCCAAGAGCATGCTGGGTCTGCTGGACGGCCTCAACGCTATTGCAGATGTGAACGACACCAGAAACTTCGTCTCCAAGCGGGTGCTGTGCATCGGCTACATGCTGGTGCTGATCGTGGGGCTGCTCTTCAACCTGGCGCTGCGGGTCTTTGGCCAGCACATCCAGACGCTGCTGGAATCCACCTTCCCGCCCCTGTCCCACGCCTTTTCGGCCGTGATGCAGCAGCGGGGCCTGACCCTGTTTTTGATCTTTGTTCTGGTGTTCATGCTGATCTATACGGTCTTCCCCAACAAGAAGATCAAATTCCTGATGCAGCTTCCCGGCGCCGCCTTTACCAGTGCCGCATGGCTGGTGTTCTCCTCGCTGTTTTCGATTTATGTAAACCAGATCGGGCAGTTCACCACCATTTACGGCAGTCTGACCATGCTGATCCTGGTGATGCTGTGGCTGTATTTCTGCATGTACTTTGTGTTCATCGGCGCGGTGCTCAACAAGCTCTATCCGGAGGTGTTCTGGAAGTCATTCGTCGCCATCAAGCGCTGGCGGGACCGGCGGCGCTCCCCGGAATCGTAAAAAACACGGACGCGTCTGCGTCCGTGTTTTTCTTATGCCTCCTGTTCCATGGCGGCAATGATCTCATCCTCATATTCCCGCATGGCCTGGATCGTGTCCTCCATGAGCTTTTCCAGTTCCCATCCCAGCATCTCCGCCCCGTCGCGGATGACCTGGCGGGAGCAGCCGGCGGCGAATTTCTTGTCCTTGAATTTCTTTTTCAGACTGGAGACCTCCAGATCTTTGGTGCTTTTGGATGGCCGCATCTTGATGGCCGCGCCGATCAGTCCGGTCAGTTCGTCGGCGGCGAAGAGGACTTTCTCCATCTCGTGCTCCGGCCTGACGTCGCTGCAGATCCCGTAACCGTGGCTGGCCACCGCGTGGATCAGCCGGGGATCCAGTCCCAGGTCCGTCATGATCTCCGATTCCTTCACGCAGTGCTGCTCCGGATACATCTCAAAATCCAGATCGTGTAGCAGCCCTGCAGTGCGCCAGAATTCCTTCTCCGCGCCGTAGCCCAGCTTTTCGGCATACCAGCCCATGACAGCCTCCACCGTCAGCGCGTGCTGGATGTGAAAGGGTTCCTTGTTGTACTCCTTGAGCAGTTTGAGCGCTTCTGTCCGTTCCATGCAGATTCTCCTCTCAGTACACCACGACCATGGTGTCGATCAGCATATTCTCCGACATCCAGGCGATATCGTCCTCCAGCAGCCGGACGCCTCCGCCGGAGGCGGGCTTGCCGATGGTATCATCCGCGATCTCGTCCGTCTCTACGTCATAGGGCTGGGAGGTGAAGGCTTCGCCGCCGTTGAACACCAGCACCGGCTCCACATAGGTGGCGCCCAGATCCCAGCGCTCCTGCAGGGTCTGGATCTTGAACGTGCCGGTGGATGTGGGGGTTTCATTGACGCCGGAGGCGCAGTCGAAGCACTCCGTCAGCTCCCAATGGCCCTTGTAGCCCCGGAACACATTGACCTTCTGGGTGTAAAGGCTGACCCAGACCAGATACTCGGTCTTGCTGTCGTATCCCATGGAGTTGACAAATTCCGTCTTCTGCTCCTTCGTGTAATCCTCATCGGTGGTGCAGTCCTCCTGGCTGATCTCGTTTCGCCGGGCGCTGACCCAGCCGGAAGAGCCGTCCTCGAACTGCAGCTTCAGGGCGCTGAGGCCCATGCTGTTGGACTGATACGCCAGCAGCAATCCCGTGTCGCCGGTGTTCATCACATCGCCGGTGTCCATCTGCAGAGTGTCATCATAGTAGATGCTGCAGGTCTGGATGCAGGTGACGGGGATCTCCTCGGTCTGGATGGTCACATAGTCGCCGTCATCCGGCCGCTCAATGGGGAATTCCGTGGCGGCGGTGACCCGCTTGCCGCCGAACTCCACCACCAGCTCCACGCTGGCCTCATCGGCCTCAGAGTTTTTCACATCCACCTTGGCGTTGTAGGTCAGCGTCGAGCCCTCCACCAGCAGGCGTTTTTCACTCTCATCGGTCAGCTCTCCGTTGACGTACCATTTCAGATCCGCCTGGATGCTGCTCTCAATGTCGCTGAAGGAGGCCGTCACCGCCACGGCGGAATGGTTCATGGTAGCGGTTCCGTCTGCGCTGAGTACCACGGTGGGATTCTCGTTAGCGCTGTTGTCCACCAGTTCCACCGGAGCCGGCGTCACCGCGCTCTGGAAGGTATTCTGCGCCTGGGTCGGCTGGGCGCCGAGGACCGCCTGCTTGGAGTGGTCATCGTTCATATGCATCACGCAGGTGGCAATGGTATACACCGCCAGTCCGATGATGGCAAAGCAGCAGAGCCGCAGCAGCCATGCGATAAACTTTCTCATTTCATCACCATTTATTTCTTACTTTTTCCGCAAATCCGAAGAAACGGTCCAGATGCAGGACCCGGCCGTCGTCCAGAGTGGCCGTGCCGGTAAAGTAGCCGAACACCTGATGCTGATCGGAGCCCAGCGGGCCGATCTGGGTGTTGGAGGCCCGGTCCAGATCCGGATGGAACACCGCTTCGAACCGGCCGTTGTCGGATGTGATCCGCCAGGGGGACATGAAATCGTCCTTCCCGTTCTTCCTGGGGATCTGGAAGGTCACCTGCCGGAGCTTGTGGGCCCGGCCGCCGTAAAAAAGCATATTCTCCGTGGCGGCGTCCGTATTCCCAAAGCCGTATCCCAGATTGAAGCCGAAGGTCTCTCCGCCGATCAGGCCGGAGGCGCTGCTCCAGTACCAGGTGTTGTCATAGGTCCAGACGCCCCGGCCCCAGTCTAGTACTCCAAAGGAGTCCTCCGGATCGAACCGGTACTCCCGCCCGTCAAAGGACACCTCCCCGGAGGCCCGCAGACAGTTGATCTTCTGATTGTAGTAGAAGGCCTTCGGCGCGCCGGTGAAGGGCGTGGCGATGACCATGGAGTCCTCCGGCGGGTCCGTCAGGGTCACGCTGCCGTCGATGGGCTTGTCATCTTTAAACTTGTCCATGTGGAAGGTCAGCCGCCGGGTCTCCCCGTCGTTCTCAAAGAGCATCTGATAGCCCTTGCCGCCCACATAGGTATTTCCCTTTTCGCTGGTGTCCGGCAGACCCGTCCGTCCCAGGGGAAGGACCCGCATAGGCGAGGTGGTCTGCTCCCATCCCTCTTCAAAGTCCAGAAGGCTCACGCTATCGAGCCCCATGTACCCGTTGTCGGCGATGGTCAGGGCCAGGCCGAATCGGCCGTTTGTGATCAGATAGTAGTCCCATTCCTTGATCCGCAGCGTCCCGGCTTTTACGTCCCGGCGGCTGTACTTGAGACTGAGCTTTGTGTCCCATCCGGCTTCCCGCAGGATGCCGTGCTCGTCAAGGAGCGGACCCGGTCTTGCGATTCTGTGCTGCATGTTCTTCCCTCCAAAACAAGAGTTTGAAGCCAATGCCTTAACTTTGAAATTATAACATAGTTCCCTCCCTTTGGCAACACAAAACGCCGGCAGCGGACGCTGCCGGCGCATGTCATTCAGTTCAGGAAATCCCGGAGCTTGCTGGAACGGTTGGGATTCCGGATCTTCCGGAGGGCCTTGGCTTCGATCTGCCGGACCCGTTCCCGGGTCACGTTGAACTCCTTGCCCACTTCCTCCAGCGTCCGGGGCCGGCCGTCATCCAGACCGTACCGGAGCCGGAGCACCTTGGCCTCCCGGGGTGAAAGGGTGCCCAGAATGTCCATCAGCTGCTGGCGCAGCATGGCCTGGGACACCGCCTCAGCAGGCTGGGACCCGGTGTCGTCTTCGATGAAATCCCCCAGATGGCTGTCGTCCTCTTCTCCCACGGGGGATTCCAGAGAGACCGGCTCCATGCACATCTGCCGGATCTCGTTGACCCGGTCCGGCGTCAGGTGCATGACCTCCGCCAGTTCCTCCACCGTAGGCTCTCTGCCCAGCTCCTGCTGGAGCTTCCGGGAGGTCTGGGTCAGCTTGTTCATGGTCTCCACCATGTGCACCGGGATCCGGATGGTCCGGGCCTGATCCGCCAGGGCGCGGGTGATGGCCTGGCGCACCCACCAGGTGGCGTAGGTGGAAAACTTGAAGCCCTTGGTGTAATCATACTTTTCCACGGCTTTCAGCAGGCCCAGGTTGCCCTCCTGGATCAGATCCAGCAGCTGCATGCCCCGGCCCACATACCGCTTGGCGATGGACACCACCAGCCGGAGGTTTGCCTCGGTCATGGCCCGGGCGGCCTCTTGATCGCCCTCGGCGATGCGTTGGGCCAGCTCCAGCTCCTCTTCCGAGCTCAGAAGCGGCACCTTGCCGATCTCCCGCAGATACATCCGCACCGGATCGCCGGTTCCCACGTCCTCGGGGATCTGTTCCGGCTCCTCCGTCAGAGATTCCGTCTCCTCCAGCTCCTCCTGCAGCTCCTGCAGTTCCTCGGCACTGGGGGACGCCTCATCCAGATCGCTTTCCTCTTCCGGCGGAAGCACCTCGATCCCTGCTTCAGTCAGGGCATTGTAGGTTTCTTCGATCTGATCCATATCCGCTCCAAGCGGAGACAGCGCAGCTACCAGTTCCTCTGTGGTCAGCTTTCCCGAAGCCTTCGCCTGCTCGATCAGCTGCGCCTGTTTGGCGGCAAATGTCTGGCCATCCGGTTTTTTCACGTTGCTCATGCGATCATCCTCCATAGCCTTGTTTGTCCCGGCGGCGATTGAGCGCCGCCATCAGATCTTTGCTTCCGCGTTTGGATGCTTCCGAACGGATCACAGATATGTAATCCCGAAACGCCTGTTCATTGACTGTTCCTTCGTTTTTCCTTGCCACTCTGGAGATATGGGCGATCTCCTCCGGCTGGAATTCCCCGTTCATGGCGGAGACGGTGATGCTCTGTCCCTCCTGCCAGCGCTGCCGCATCCACCGCAGCGCCCGGCCGAACAGCTCCACAGACAGATCCTCGGGCCGGAGACCTCCGGTCTCCTCCAGCAAAGACGGCTCCAGAAGGATCTGACTCAGCAGTCCCTCCTCCGCCGTGGCGGATCTGACGTTTTCATATTTGATCCCGTCTGCGGCCGCCTGGTCCGCAGGGCGGAGATTCTTCCGCTCCTCTTTTTTCTTCTGAGCGTAGCGGCGCCGCTTGTAGGCCTTGTTGACCTCCAGCTTCACCGCCTCGGCCGTAACGCCGGCCATCTCCGCCACACGGCCGCTGTAAACCTCCCGCTCCACCGCGGAGGACATGCCGGAGATGAACCCGGCCGCTTCCTGGAGGAACCCGACCTTCCCCTCGTCGGTGGCAAGATCGTATTTCTGCCGGATGGTGCCGATCTGGTAGACCGCCTGATCCTCCGACGCGCCCAGCAGCTGGCGGAACCGGTCCGCTCCGTACTTTTTCAGGTATTCATCGGGGTCCTTCGCCCCCTGCATCCGGAGCACCCGGACGCTTACGCCGGTCTTCTCCAGAATGGAGATGGCCCGCTTGGCCGCGTTCTGACCCGCCTGATCCCCGTCGTAGCACAGCACCATCTGCTTGGTGTATTTGGCCAGCATTCCCGCCTGCTCCTGGGTCAGAGAGGTGCCCAGGGACGCCACCGCGCAGTCGAATCCGTACTGGTGCATGGAGATCGTGTCCATGTATCCCTCCGTCAGCACCAGCATCTCCATCTTGGTCTTCTTCGCCATATTCAGCGCGAATAGATTCTTCCGCTTGTTGAAGATCTGGCTCTCCGGGGAGTTGAGGTACTTGGGCTCCGAGCCGTCCATGACCCGGCCGCCGAAGCCGATCACGTTGCCCCGGACGTCGATGATGGGGAACATGACCCGGTTCCGAAACCAGTCGTAGCAGCTCTCATACTCGGTGACGGAGCCGTCGGGGTTCTTTTTCTGGCGCATGCTGGACCGGACCAGACCGGCCTCCTTCATCTCCTGACGGGAGTAGCCCTTTTCCTCCATGGCTTTCAGGAGTCCGTCCCAACGGTTTGGAGCAAATCCCAGCCCGAACCGGACGATGGTATCCGGCGTCAGGCCCCGTCCCAGCAGATACTGCAGTCCGTCTTTTCCCTCCGGGCTTTTCAGCATGGCGTGATAGTACCGGGCCGCATCCCGGCACAGCTGCCACAGCTTCTCCTTATGCCGGTAGCTGGAGGTCTGTTTCCGGTCCTCCTCCGGCACCTCGATCCCGGCCCGCTTGGCCAGAAACCGGACGGCGTCGGGGTAGTCCAGTCCCTCGATCTCCATGATGAAATTCACGGCGCCGCCGCCCTTGTGACAGCCGAAGCAGTAGTAGATCCCCTTCTCCGGCGCCACAGAAAAGGAGGGCGTCTTTTCGTTGTGGAAGGGGCACAGGCCGAAGAGGTTGCTGCCCCGGCGGGTAAGGTTTACATAGCTTCCAACCACATCCTCGATGGGGTTCTTTTCCTCCAGCTCCTCCAGGAACTGATCCGAAAACGCCAAGGTTCGCACCTCCTTTGCATGGTTTCCACTTTCTTTCGCATTTATTCCCGCGTTTTTCTCATCCCCGGACCTGCCACGCGGTGGGGATGAAGATCTCGCTGAACTTGTAGACCGCGTATTTATCGGTCATCCCGGCGATATAATCCAGCACCGTCCGTTCGATCCCGTCGAAGCTGAGCTGAGGCTGGAAGTCCGGCGGCAGATCGTCCGGATGGGAGATATAGTGTTCATAGAGCGCGCCGATGATGTCCTTGGCCTTGTGCTCCTCGCCCTTGGCCACCGGATTCCGGTAGACCCGCTCGAACATGAAGTCCCGCAGATCCTCCATGGCTTTTTCGATCTCCGGCGTCCGCTCCAGCTTATTCTTCTCCCGGGAGCACTCAATGATATCCATCACCAGGGTGTTGATCCGTTCGGAGTGGGTCAGGCCCAGCAGATCCGTAATGCTCCGGGGAATATCCTCGTTCCGCAGGATCCCCGCCCGCCGCGCATCGTCGATGTCGTGGTTGATGTAGGCGATCCGGTCCGCCATACGGACGATCTGTCCCTCCAGCGTCTCCGGGATCCGATCCCCGGTATGTCCCACGATGCCCATCCGGGTCTCATAACACAGATTCAGTCCCTCTCCGTCCTTCTCCAGGAGGTCCACCACCCGGAGGGACTGCTCATTGTGATGGAAGGGCTTCCCGGTGATCTCCTGCAGAGCCTTCTCTCCGGCGTGGCCGAAGGGCGTATGGCCCAGGTCGTGACCAAAGGCGATGGCCTCCGTCAGATCCTCGTTGAGCCGCAGAGCCCGGGCGATGGTCCGGGAAATGCGCATGACCTCCAGCGTATGGGTCAGCCGGGTCCGGTAGTGATCCCCCTCCGGCTGCAGAAACACCTGGGTCTTGTGCTTCATCCGCCGGAAGGCCTTGGAGTACACGATCCGGTCCACGTCCCGCTGATAGCAGGTGCGGACCTCGCTCTCCTCCTCCGGTCGGAGCCGTCCCTTCGTCTGATCGGAAAAGGCCGCCCAAGGAGCGAGAAACGTATGCTCCGCCTGCTCCATTTCTTCCCGAATGGTCACGTCGCTTCCCCCTTCACTCTTCACTATTCACTATTCACTCTTCACCGGCACGCCCCGGAACACCTGATCCAGCTTTTCTCCCTGCACCGTCCCGGCGGAGAGCTCCGTCAGTTGGTTTACATAATTATCGGTTTCCGTCTCCGGGGTCAAGACTGTCAGCGTCACGTCCGCGCCGTATTCCGTGTCCTCGATGACGCCGCCGCAGCGCTCTGTCTCCTGCCGGATGCGGTCATAGAGGCTGTAACTGCAGGCCACCAGGAGCCGGTCCCAGAGCCGCTCCACGCTGATTCCCGCTGCCGAAAGCGCATCCCTGGCGCCCTTGGTGTAGGCCCGGGCCAGACCGCCGGTGCCCAGCAGGATGCCGCCGAAATACCGGGTCACCACGATCACCGCATCGGTGACGCCCTGCCCCCGCAGCACCTCCAGCATGGGCTGTCCTGCCGTCCCCTGGGGCTCCCCGTCGTCGGAGTAGCGCAGGGTCCCGTCCCGCAGCGCGTAGCACCAGCAGTTGTGGCGGGCATCGTGGTGCTGTTTTTTCACCGCTTCGATCTTCTCCCGGGCCTCGGCCTCGGTGCGGACGGGCCAGACCTGTCCGATGAAGCGGGATTTCTTCTCCACGTGCTCGGCGGTGCCGTAGCCCGTGGGGAGGTAGTACTCGGTCATAGAGTCTTTCCTTTCAGCCAGTCCTCTTTCAGGATGGCGTAGTGGGCCGCGTCGCAGACCCCCTGATTGTTCCGGTCGGATTGCCGGGAGGTCCCCTCGTACCGCAGGCCGCACTTCTTCATCACATCCCCGGAATGGGGATTGTTGGGGTCGTGTCTGGCCTCGATCCGGTTGATACCGCATTCCGAGAACAGGTATTCAATGACGGCGGAAAACGCCTCGGTCATGATCCCCTGATGCCACCAGCGGGAGCCGATGCAGTAGCCGATGTGGACCATGTCGATCCTGTCATCCTTGCTCACCGGACCGATGGACCCGATGACCTGTCCCAGTTCCCTGAGTTCGATCGCCCAGTCCCAAGTACGCCCGGCCGCGTACTCCTCCTGCATGAACCGCATCCGTTCATGGGCTTCCTCCACGGAGGTATAGGTGGGCCAGGTCAGGTATCTGGTCACCTGCGGATCGCTGCAGTAGTTCCGATAGCAGTCCTCCGCGTCCTCTAATCTAAAAGGACGCAAAACGAGCCGTTTCGTTTCGATTCTCTTCGTTTCGAGTTTCATGGGTTCCCTTTCTATTGGATATACGCCCGGTACCGGCCCTGCAGCGTCTGATTCAGAGCTGCCTCCACCCGGACGCCGTCGTTCTCATACTCCGCGGAGAACACCTTGCCCTCCCGGTGGATCCGGTCCAGCTCCCCCGCCGCGCTGTAGGGCAGCAGCAGTGTGACGCGCTTTGTCCCGTTGTCCAGATTCTTCTCGATGGAGGCAAGAAGCCTGTCCAGTCCCGCGCCGGATCTGGCGGAGATCGTCACCCGGCTCTCCCCTGTGGGAATATCCCGGGGATCGGCCAGATCGGCTTTGTTGTAGACCTCGATCATGGGGACGCCCGGGGCCAGCTTTGCCGCCAGCTCCTCCACCACCGCCATGTGGGCCTCCCGCTCGGGATCCGAGGCGTCGATCACATGGAGCAGGAGATCCGCGTACTGCAGCTCCTCCAGGGTGGCCTGGAACGCCTCCACCAGATGATGGGGCAGCTTGGCGATGAAACCCACGGTATCGCTCAGGAGCACCGTCAGCGTATCGGACACCTCCAGCTGCCGGGTGGTGGTGTCCAGGGTGTCGAACAGCCGGTTGTTGGCGGGGATCCCCGCCCCGGTCAGCGCGTTTAACAGCGTGGACTTTCCCGCGTTGGTGTAGCCGATGAGTGCCACTACAGGCACGTCATTCTTTTCCCGGCTGCGGCGCTGAGTCTGACGTACCCGGCGCACCTCCTTGAGCTCCTGCCGGAGTCTGGAGATCCGTTCCCGGATGTGCCGCCGGTCCGTCTCCAGACGGGTCTCGCCGGGGCCCCGGGTGCCGATGCCGCCGCCCTGCCGGGAGAGGGACGCGCCCATGCCGCTCAGCCGGGGCAGCAGATACTGGTATTGGGCCAGCTCCACCTGAAGCCGGCCCTCTCTGGTCTTTGCCCGCTGGGCAAAGATGTCCAGGATCAGCGCCGACCGGTCGATGACCGTGGCGCCGGTGATCTTTTCAAGGGAGCGGATCTGGGAGGGCGACAACTCGTTGTCGAAGATGACCATCTCCGCGCCGGTGGCCTCCACCGCCTGACGCAGTTCCTCCGCTTTTCCCTCGCCCAGAAAGGAATGGGGATCCGGGGCGGAGCGGGACTGCAGCAGCCGCCCCACGCAGACGCCCCCCGCCGTTTCCAGCAGCGCCTCCAGCTCGTCCATGGACGACTCGGTGGCGGTTTCCGTCCGGGTAAACACGCCGGCGTCCAGGCCGGCCAGTATGGTTTTTTCGGGGTTGAGTTTCTGTTGTTCCTGCATAGTTCCTCCACAAACGCGGGAAATCTGCCCCATAGGTCCGAAAATGAACAAAAAGGGGCTGTTTCACAGCATAGTGAAACAGCCCCTTCGACGGGATACTTACTTCAGGCCGAACTTTCTGTTGAAGCGCTCAACACGTCCGCCAGTGTCAACCAGCTTCTGCTTGCCGGTATAGAAAGGGTGACACTTGGAGCAGATTTCAACTCTGATATCCTTTTTCGTAGACCCGGTCTCAAACACGGCGCCGCATGCACAGCGGATGGTCGTCTGCTGATAATCGGGATGGATGCCCTTCTTCACGTTTGTTCACCTCTTTCGGTTCCAGAAAAGGCGCAATACGCCTGTTATTTTTAGTAGCCCGGGTATTATATCACGGTTTTTTCGGGAATGCAAGCACATTTTTCACTTTTTTACCGGACATAGACCGGCCCCGCGGTCTTTTCCCGGCCAGTCGGCTCCACCGTTCCCGGCGGCGCGAACAGGCCGTAGAGATCGGTGGCCCGGCACTCCATCGCGAAATACGCTCCGGCCGCCTCCGTATCCGGCAGGCTTCCGGAGACCAGCGGCAGAGCGGCGGTCTCCTTGGCCGTCCGGAGGATCTGCCGTCCCCGGTCGTTGAAGGCCAGCACTCGGAGATAGGGGATCTCCCGGCGCAGATCCTCCCGGCTCAGGCCCAGATACAGGCTCAGCAGCATCCGCTTCAGCCGGGACATGGCATAGCGCTTGGATTTGCAGGCCGCGAGGATCTCCTCGATGCTGTTCTCGTTCCGGCAGGCCCGCATGACCTTGCTCCACAGGCCCTCCGAGCCGAAGGGCATGGCTTCAAAGGCCTCCTCCGGCAGGGTCCTCAGCACCGCCAGCATGGCCCGCTCCCCGTTCCGGAGCCTGTGGCCTGTCATCTCCCGCCGGAGGTCCGACGCGGAGGGAAGGCCCTCTCTGCGGGGGATCGCAGCAGGGGTGACCGATGAATTTACCTGCAGGAGCCGCCGGAGATAATCCACCCCCAGAGCGTTGTTGGGACCGGTCAAAACTGCGCCGTCCCCGCCCAGAGCGGTCAGCGCCAGTTCCCTGGCCCGGGCGAAGGACACCCCGGTGATGAGTTTGTCCCGCAGCGCCGCCTCATATTCCTCCGTCTCCATGACCCGTGCGTTCTTCCACAGGGTCTGCGTGTCCGTCCCCTCCGTGCCGAAGCACAGATCCGTCACGCAGCCGAGCTTCTCCAGACAGTCCACAGCGCCCGACGCAAAGTAGCCCGCCGCGTTGACCGCCGCTGTCAGCGGGAGCTCCAGCACCAGATCCGCGCCGCCCCGGACCGCCGCCTCCGCCCGGGTCCATTTGTCCTGGATCGCGGGCTCTCCCCGCTGCACGTAGTTCCCGCTCATCAGGCACAGGACTCCGGTATCCGTTCCCAGCAGCTCCCGGACCGCTTCGATCTGATACCGGTGTCCGGCGTGGAAGGGATTGTATTCACAAATAATGGCGGCAATCCGCACAAAAATACCCCATTTCACAAAATAACAGTTGTCGGTCCGGAAAAATTGTATTACAATAGATGATGGCCCGTGTGTTTCTGGCCCTATTGTAAACGGCGCACGGGGCTTTTTCAAGTTAATACTTTTATTTTAGGAGTGATTCCAATGAACGTACTGGTTATCAACGCGGGCAGCTCTTCTCTGAAGTATCAGCTGCTGAATCCCGCAAGCGGCGAGCTTCTGGCCAAGGGCCTGTGCGAGCGCATCGGCATCGACGGCAAGTTCACCTACAAGCCTCAGGTGGCCGGCAAGCAGACTCTGGACGCCATCGACGTGGCCATGCCCACCCATGCCGAGGCCATCGAGGCTGTCCTCAACGCCCTGGTGGACGAGAAGAACGGCGTCATCGCTTCCATGAGCGAGATCGACGCGGTGGGCCATCGCGTGGTCCACGGCGGCGAGAAGTTCGCTTCCTCCGTGGTCATCACCGACGAGGTCATGGACGCCATCTATGAGTGCAACCCCCTGGCACCCCTGCACAACCCCGCCAACCTCATCGGCATCCGCGCCTGCCAGGCCAAGATGCCCGGCGTTCCCATGGTGGCTGTGTTCGACACTGCGTTCCATCAGACCATGCCTCCCAAGGCCTTTACCTACGCCATCCCCTATGAGTACTATCAGAAGGACAAGATGCGCCGGTACGGCTTCCACGGCACCTCTCACCGCTATGTGTCCCAGCGCTGCGCCGAGATCCTCGGCAAGCCCATCGAGGAGCTGAAGATCGTCTCCTGCCATCTGGGCAACGGTTCCTCCATCACCGCTGTGGACGGCGGCAAGAGCGTGGACACCTCCATGGGCCTGACGCCTCTGGCCGGTCTTCCCATGGGCACCCGCTCCGGCGACATGGACGCGGGCATCATGGAATACCTGATGAAGCAGTACAACCTCTCTATGGACGAGATGATGACCATCCTCAACAAGAAGTCCGGCGTGCTGGGCATTTCCGGCGTGTCCTCCGACTTCCGCGATCTGGACGACGCCGCCGCCGAGGGCAACCAGCGCGCCGCCCTGGCCGTTGAGGTCTTTGCCTACAAGGTCCGCAAGATGATCGGTGAGTATGCCGCCGCCATGGGCGGTGTGGACGCCGTGATCTTCACCGCCGGCGTGGGCGAGAACTCCGCCGACCTGCGTCTGCGCTTCGTGGACGGCCTGCAGTTCATGGGCATCTCCATTGATCCCGAGAAGAACAACTTCCGCGGCGAGGAGCGCATCGTCTCCCCCGAGGGAAGCCCTGTCAAGGTCCTGGTCATCCCCACCAACGAAGAGCTGATGATCGCCAAGGACACCGCCGAGCTGGTCGGCTGATTCCTTTTCTTCGCAAGATTTCCGCCGCGGGGCTTCCCGCGGCGGTTTTTCTCTTTTCAATTTGGGGAATATCTGTTATAATAGTGTGTATTGATGCGGAGGTGATCCCCTTGTCCTCAAAACAATCCCGGCTTGCAGACCCGATTCTTCTGATCTGCGGGGCGATCGGCATGCTTGTTTCCTCCGCGATGGCCTGCTCCACCCTGCACGGCCGGGGTGCCCTGGGCTGCGAGATCCTGGCGCTTGTGTGCTGGGCCGGGGTTTCCCTTCTGCTGCTCCGGTATCCCCTGTTCGGACTGCGGCACACGGTCTGCGCCATCGCGGGCCTGTATCTGTGCGTGCAGTTCCGCCTGAGCTTTTTTGACTATATCTCCCCGGACTACGTGAGCTTCCTGGGCCCCTGGACGGATACCATGCGGAATATGTCCGTCCCGCAGGCGCTCCGCACGCCCATCGGGGATTACAATATGCCCTATCTGTATCTCCTGCTGCTCATTTCCCGGCTGCCGCTCTATGATCTCTACTACATCGAGCTGATCTCCGTGCTGGCAGACCTGTTCCTGGCGCTGGCGGCGGCGAAGCTGGTCCGGCTGACCGTCCGGCGGGACGGCCTGGTGCTTGCGGCCTTTTTCGGCGCGCTGCTTGCGCCCACGGTGTTCCTCAACAGCGCCTACTGGGGCCAGTGCGACGGGGTTTACGCCTGCTTTGCTCTGTGGGGCCTGTATTTCGGACTGAAAAAACGCCCGGTCCGCGCCATGATCCTGCTGGCGCTCGCCTTCTCCTTTAAGCTTCAGGCCATATTCATTCTGCCGGTGGCCGCATTCCTGCTGGTCCGGGAATATTTGGAACCGAAGCATCTTGCCGTTTTCCCCGGCGCATTTATCGGGATCATGTTTCCGGCGCTGCTGGCCGGCCGGAGTCTCTCCAACACCTTCGGCATCTATCTGGACCAGACCAACGCCTACCCCTATCTGAGTCTGAAGGCCCCCTCCTTCTGGTCCCTGATCCCCAATGATTATTTCAGCAACCTGGCGGTTCCCTCCGTGCTTCTTGCCGGAACCGTGACGCTGCTGCTGCTCTACCTGTTCCTGCAGCACCCGGAGCATCTGGCCGTTTCAGATCTGATGGATCTTGCGCTGCTGTTCTCTCTGGCGATCCCCTGGCTGCTGCCGAGGATGCATGAACGGTATTTTTATCTGGCGGAGATCCTGTCCGTGGTCTACGCGGCCTGCCACCCCAGGCGGCTGCCGGTAACCCTGATCCTTTTGGGGGGCGGTTTCCTGATCTACTGCTCCTATCTCTTCGGCGGGATGCGGATTCTGTCCACGGAGCTGCTCGCCGCCCTCTACGGTCTGACCCTGATCTACCTGACTTTGACTCTCTACCGGCAAATCTCCAGCCGGATCATCAATCACAGTCCATCAAAGGAGGAAACTCACCATGAAAAAACCGGAAACCCTTTGGAATGACCGCCGCCGGCGGCTGGGCCTGCCCCTGAGCTTCACCCGCTACGCCCTCAGCGAGGACCGCCTGTTCCTGGAGAAGGGCCTGCTCAACACCAAGTATGACGAGATCCTGCTGTACCGGGTCCGGGATATTTCCCTGAACATCACCCTGGGCCAGCGGCTCTTCGGCGTGGGCACCATCACCGTCCAGTCTTCGGACAAGTCTTTGCCGATCCTGGAGCTGAAGAACATCAAGCGGCCCCGGGAGGTAAAAGAACTGCTCCACCAGACAGTGGAAGAGCTGAAGATCGCCCGGCGGATGCGCGTGGGAGAGACGATCTATACCCACGACGGATACGACGATCACGATGATCTCATCGATCACGACGACTTCTTCGACGACGATCTCCACGACGACTATTAAATTTCGAAAGTTTCCCTTGACATACCGGTCCGTATAATGATATAATCGTCAAGCCGCATTGAAGAGGTAAGGCAAGTTGCGCCCTTTTTCGGGCGCCGCCTCCAGAGCGAGTCTATAATAAAGGCAGGTGCAAAGCACATGCAGGCAATCATCAAAACCTGTGGCAAGCAGTATACCGTTTCTGAAGGTCAGCTTGTTTACATGGAGAAGCTGGGCGCCGAGGCAGGCGAGACCGTGGTGTTCGATCAGGTCCTGGCTGTTGTCGACGGCGAGAACAGCAAGTTCGGTACTCCCGTCGTGGAGGGCGCCAAGGTCGAGGCCAAGGTGGTTCGTAACGGCAAGGGCAAGAAGATCCAGGTCTTCAAGTATCGTCCCAAGAAGGGCTCCGCTTCCCGCAAGGGTCATCGTCAGCCCTACACCGCAGTGCAGATCGAGAAAATTTCCGTCTGATGACGACCATCCGGTTTGATCGGATCCATGGCAGGCTCTCGGGATTTTCCTGTCAGGGACACAGCGGCTATGCCGACGCCGGCGAAGATATCGTCTGCGCCGCCGTGACCTCCGCCGTCCGGCTGGCGGAATGCACCATCAACGATGTGCTTCATGCCGGCGCTCCGGTTTCGGTGGATGAGCAATCCGCTGCGATCACGCTTTCGCTCCCCGCCTCCTGTCCCCGGAGGACAGAGTGTGAGGCCGTGCTTCAGGGCATGCTCCTCTACATGCGGGAGCTTTCCAAAGAAAATCCCAACCACTTAACGGTTTTGGAGGTGTAAATCATGCTTAAGATTGGCATTCAGTTTTTCGCGCACCATAAGGGCGGCGGCTCCACCAAGAACGGCCGTGACTCCGAGTCCAAGCGCCTGGGCGTCAAGCGCGCCGACGGCCAGCACGTAGAGGCCGGCAACATTCTGGTGCGCCAGAGAGGCACCAAGATCCACCCCGGCACGGGCGTGGGCATCGGCAGCGACGACACCATCTACGCCCGCGTGGACGGCGTGGTTCGGTTCGAGCGTCTGGGCCGGGACCGCAAGAAGGTCTCCGTCTACGAGGTAGCCGAGCAGTAATTTTGCTTCGAAACGAGGGTGCCGCAGGCGCCCTCGTTTGCGTTATTCCACTGTGGCTTAAAGGGAACAGTGGGAAGGATAATAATATGGAACGGGCATTTGCTTTTGCAGTTTGTTTCGTATGATTCTTTGTGATTTGGCTTAAACTGATTCACAAAAAGAAATCCATCGATTCCGGCTTGTAAAGGTCTTCTCAGATACACCGCAAAGGAGCAACCGACATGGCACAATTCGTAGATAAAGTCAACATCTTCGTCCAGGCGGGACACGGCGGCAACGGCTGCATGTCCTTCCGGCGGGAAAAGTATATCGCCGCTGGTGGACCTGACGGCGGAGACGGCGGCCACGGCGGCAGTGTGGTGCTGCGGGTGGATACCGGCATGACCACCCTGATGGACTTCCGCTACAAGCGCAAGTACACGGCTCCCGCCGGGGGCAACGGTCAGGGCAGCAACATGAAGGGCAAAAACGGCGAGGACCTGATCATCCGGGTTCCCCTTGGAACGGTGGTCCGGGATGCGGACACCGGCGAGGTCATCAAGGATATGTCTGACCAGGAGGACTTCGTGCTGGCCAAGGGCGGCCGCGGCGGCTGGGGCAACCAGCACTTCGCCACCCCCACCCGTCAGGCTCCCCGGTTTGCCAAGGCGGGACTGCCCGGCGAGAGCCACGACGTGGTGCTGGAGCTGAAGCTGCTGGCGGACGTGGGTCTGGTGGGCTTCCCCAACGTGGGCAAATCCACCCTGCTCTCCGTGGTGTCCGGCGCCAACCCCAAAATCGCCAATTACCACTTCACCACCCTTTTCCCCAATCTGGGTGTGGTGTACCTGGGCGAGGGCGAGAGCTTCGTCATGGCCGACATTCCCGGCATCATCGAAGGCGCCAGCGAGGGCGTGGGCCTGGGACATGATTTCCTGCGGCACATCGACCGGTGCCGGCTGGTGGTCCACATCGTGGACGTGTCCGGCAGCGAGGGCCGGGACCCGGTAGAGGACTTCATCACCATCAACAACGAGCTGTCCCAGTATTCCCCGGAGCTGGCCCGGCGGCCCATGATCGTGGTGGCCAACAAGACCGACATCCTCCAGGATCCGGAGAATCTCACCCGCCTGCGGGAATACACGGATTCTCTTGGTC
>CACYXZ010000020.1 GCA_902778525.1 Oscillospiraceae bacterium
CAAATGGATGTTCATTCCTGTATACTGGAAAGTGCCAACAGCCCAGTGTAAAGGAGGATTATGAACAAACCAATTGGAAATGGCCTTGAGCCCATTATAGCACAGGCCATAGAAGAAATAAAGCAAGAGCAGGGCAAGAGTTTTGACCTGTCAAAGATCAATCTCGCTGAACTGCAGCGCCGTACCGGGATCTCCAGGGCAAAACTGCGGCGCTTGAAAGAGAACGGATTTGTAGCCAAGCCACATGGCCTGACGGGACATACCGCTGCCGCTACCGTTCTGAGTGGATATACCGGTATGCTGGATAGCCTTCTCAGGCAAGGTGTGCAGAACTCCGCAGTGTGCTTTCGCCGATTGCAGGAGGCGGGCTATCGTGGCAGCCAAACCAGCGTAAAGCGATACATCCGAAGCCACAAGGATCTCGTCCCGGCCAAGCGGCAGTTGGTTGCACCCCAGGGTAGCCGCGGTTTCCGGTATAACACTGGGCCGGGCCAGGTTTACCAGATGGACTGGGGTTTTACCAAGGTCCATGATTATATTGGCGGAACATACAATGCAGCGTGCTTTGCAATGATCTGCCACCATTGCGGAGAGCGGTATGTGGAGTTCTTTCCTAACGCCAAGCAGGAAAACCTGTTCATCGGTATGCTTCATGCCTTTGAATATATGGGGGTCCCGCAAACGGTGCTGACCGACAATATGCGCAGTGTTGTGAACGGCCGGGATCTGGAAGGGCATCCGCTGTGGAACAAAGATTATGAGGCATTCATGGCCGCCGTTGGATTCCAGACAAAGCTCTGCAAACCCCGGCATCCTTTTACCAAGGGAAAGGTGGAGCGTCTGGTACGCTTTGTGAAGGACAATTTCCTGGTGGGCAGGACCTTCTGGAATGTAACAGATCTGAACCAGGCCGTCTTGGAATGGTGCAATGAGCAGAATGGCGTCTACCACAAAGCAATAGATTGTGTGCCGCAACAGGTTCATTTTACATCCTGCCGAGAGCACCTGAGCACATTACCGGTAAACACCACAATTCAATCCTATGACGGATTTGTAAACTACGAAGGGCGGCGCTTCGGCGTCCCGTATCATTATGCTCAGTCCATGGCCCGGGTCATGCGCAGTAAGGATACCCTTTATATCTACTCATTGGACCTCAAACGGCTTCTGGTTACGCATGAAGTGACCTGGAGCTACAGGGACCGGTTCTGCCAGGACCAATATGTGGACCAGCCGGAGGAGTTTCCAACTGCACCGGTCCAGACATCGATCCGGCAGTTGGAGCCTCCCAAGGCAAACATTTCCTTTCATAAGTTCGACTTTGACAAGGAGGTGGACTGGGATGATGACTGAGAATGTGTATGAAGTCATGGAGAAAAACGCTAGGCTGTTGAAGCTGGATCTATCCTCGGATGAGTTCGCTTTCTTCGTCCAGGAGCATGGCCTTTCAGTCCAATCCGTAGAAGATATCGCCAAGGTGTTTTCCTATCTCGGGAAGAAGAAAACCGAAACCACGATACAGACACTGCTGCGATTAAGCCGGCTGCCACTGAAAACACCCAGAACCTTTGAGAACTTTGACTTCTCTGTGATTAAAGGAAAAGACACACAGCGGCTGATGGCGCTGCCTACCATGTCAGCAATCTATGCCCACCAAAATATAGCCTTTATTGGTCCGGCTGGTACTGGAAAAACACATCTGGCTCAGGCGTTTGGCTATGCTTGCTGCCAGCGGGGAATGAAGACTTATTTCATTAAAATGTCTGAGCTCCGAGACAAATTTATAGCAGCCAGGAGAGCCGGAAAGGAAGCCTCTGTTCTCAACAGCTTGGTGCGGCCATCCTGTCTGATAATTGATGAGGTTGGCCACTGTGAATTCGACAAAGAGAACACACGGCTGTTCTTTGAGCTGATTGACCGGCGGTACAACAAAGAGGGAAACTACAATATTGTCTTTACCAGCAACAAAAACCCGGTGAACTGGCGCGCTAATTTCAACGAAGATGATGCGCTGCTCTGTGCTCTCGACCGAATCTTTGATGAAGCGCTTGTATTCAACCTGAAGGGCGAGAGTTTCCGGGGCAAGAAGCTGGAAACCTTTGCCCTGCAAACCAGCCGGGTGCAAACTGCTGATGATATGCCGGTGAAACCATCTGAGCCTTTAACGTAAGTAAGTAAGTAGGGCCTACTGAAAAACGATTTCCAG
Source organism: Oscillospiraceae bacterium (assembly GCA_902778525.1). Classification (GTDB taxonomy): domain Bacteria; phylum Bacillota; class Clostridia; order Oscillospirales; family Oscillospiraceae; genus HGM13006. Next base: position 2,207 of record CACYXZ010000020.1, read on the forward strand.
CCTCAGGATTTTGAAAATGAGCAAAAGCCATCGCCGCAGCCTGTGGGCTGCGGCGATGGCCAGGATATTGAGAGCGGCTTCGGTCTTTGCGGTCTCGTCCAACTTGGACATGATGAGGTCCAATCCGTACCGTCGCTTCAGGTTTCCGTTCCTGCCTTCCACGGCATTGCGTTCACAGGCGTCCTTGTACACCTGGCGGGACTCTTTTGCTCCGGCCTCTCCGCTCTTGGGACGGCCCAAGGCAGGACCGGAGAGACGGATTCCATGTTTCTTGCAGTAGCTGCGATTGGCTCTGGTCTGGTAGATTTTATCGGCAAGGATCGCTTCCGGATAGACGCCAAACTTTCTGCGGTAATCCTCAGCAACAGCCATAAGATCATTAGCCTCATTGTAATTGTTCCAGCAGGTCTGCTCCAAAAAAGTGGGTGTATCCCAAATTTTGTGTAAAGTCCGAAAAATGGCATAAAACAGAGCGAAAATATATGGTCAGGGAGGGCGGCTTGTCCGTCCTTCCTTGTCCACAGTATAAGCAGGAAGCGGAATGCATGTCAAGGGCGGCGGCACCAGCCGCCGTGCATTTTACCCTTGAAGTGCAGGCCGTTTTCTGCTATTCGGGGATCCGGTCCCCAAAGAAGATCGCCATCTGGGCGTAGATCGCGCTCCAGTCCTGGCGCCGGCCAGTCCATTTTTTCGTAATGTCTATCATGGCCAGATAGAGCATCTTCAGAAGGCTGTCATCCGTAGGAAACACAGACTTGGATTTGGTCACCTTCCGGAGCTGCCGGTTAAAGCCCTCAATGGTGTTGGTGGTATAGATCAGCCGCCGTACCTCCTGGGGGTACTTGAAGTAGGTGCTCAGATTAGCCCAGTTGTCCCGCCAGGACTGTGAGATCTTGGGGTATTTCTTGTCCCAGCGCTCCGAGAAGGCATCCAGGGCATCCAGATCCACGGCGGCATAGACAGCCTTTAAATCGGCCATAAGGGCCTTTAAATCCTTGTAGGAAACATACTTGCTGGAATTGCGCAACTGATGAATGATGCAGTTCTGAATCTCGGTTTTGGGGAATACCCCCTCAATGGCGGAGGAGAATCCGGTCAGATTGTCTGTGCAGGCGATGAAAATATCCTCTACACCCCGGTTCTTCAGACCGTTGAGAACGGTTGCCCAGAACTTGGCGCTTTCATTCTCTCCAACCCACATACCCAGCACATCCTTTTTCCCATCCAGATTGATGCCTATGGCAATATAGACCGCTTTCTTGATGATCTGGCCTTCGCTGCGCACATGATAGTGAATGGCGTCCAGAAACACCACCGCATAGATGGCCTCCAGAGGCCGCTGCTGCCATTCCTTTGCGATGGGAAGGATCTTGTCTGTTACCCGGCTTACTGTGGTATCTGAGACCTCAATCCCGTAGATATCCCGGATATGAGCCTCTATGTCCGAGGTGGTCATGCCTTTGGCATACATGGACAGGATCTTTTCTTCGATATCCTGACTGATGCTGGTCTGGTTCTTTTTCAGGATCTGCGGTTCAAATTCACCCTTCCGATCCCGGGGAACAGACACCTCCACATCCCCAAAGCTGGTACGCAGTGTCTTGCTGCTGTGCCCGTTCCGGCTGTTATCCGTATCCTTGTTCTTGTAGTCATACTTGCTGTAACCAAGCTCGTCATCCAGTTCTGCATCCAGGCCGTTCTCCATGAATTCCGCGATGGTTTCCTTGAAGAGATTCTGGATATCCTCCATGCTGCTGACGCCACTGCTTTGCAATAGCTCCCGGATCTTCTCTCTCCGGGCCTGTTCTTCGGGACTACGTTTCTTTCTGCTGCTCATAGCAAAACCTCCAATATGGTGCTTCTATTCTACACCATATCGGAGGTTTACACAAATTTTGGGATGGTCTCAAAAAAGTATATCCATCTACCACCGAGAGGTGGAGCTTCTGTCCAAATTCCGTGGGATTCGGACGCTTGCCGCGCTGGATCGGCCGAACAAAGGGCTGCTCCAGGCTGACGATCCGGTCTTTACAGGTATGGGTGTGGTTATCGTACATCTCCTTCTGCTGGGCATAGACCAGTGGAATCACCTGAATCCGCTTCAAAAGCCAGTACGGTAGCTTTACATTTGGCGCCAGCAGCATAAACTGCGCAAACCGTTTCTGCACTTTTTCGATGTAATCCAGCTGCTCCCCAATCGCTTTCCGCAGCTTCTTTGCAGTCCATCTCTTTGATTTGGCAATGTTCAAATAGGATTTGCGGGCTTTCTTAGCAGAATAGGGCAGCTTGTGGCCCGTGTGGGGAAGCTCTGCCCAAAGAATATTGATAGCGGTTTCATAATGCTCCCGGCACTGGTTGAGCAAATCGATGTCCGTGGGGTACTTGATGTCGGAAGGAGCCACTGTGGCGTCCATAATCAGCTTGCCGCGGTTCTTCTTTTTCTTGCGCCCTTTCTTTTTGGCGGTGTTGGGATTCTTCCTTCCCTTGGCTGGTTTCCCTCCGGATGGCTTGTTTTCATCCTGGTTGTCGTCGTCTTCAGTATCGGCCTCTGGTAATGCTTCCGGAACCCCGTCGTTGCGATCCGCATCCCGTCCGTCCTCCGGCCATTTCCCGGTGCAGACATACTCGTTGATCCGTGCTACTTCTTCTACGGGAAAGCGCTTCCGGAAATGCACCATCATCGATGGGTCAAACAGAGGTTCCTGCTGAAATTCATGGAGTCCCAGGAAGTACTGCATATACGGATTCTCCTGAATCTCCGATACGCATTCCTCGTCCGTGAAGTTCCGGTACTCCTTGATGAATATCGAGCCAAAGGCAATCCGGGACGGAAAAGCTCTGCGCCCCGTTTCTGTGCTCATGGTCCGAAGATAGATCTCCTCGATCTCATCCCACGGCATGATTCCAGCCAGGCGCACCCAGCGATTCTTCGGATCCAGCTTCCCGCCGAAGGGCATGGCAAAATCCTCTATGACAAGCTGATCTTTGTCCTCGATATAATACATTCAAAACACCCCAAAATGATGGATTTCCCAAAGAAACCGCCTGTTTTGGCTCTCTTTATTATACTATATTCCGGGAGATATTTGGATGTTTCAGAGAAAAAATCTAAGAGTTATTTGAGAATTTTCAACTACTACAAACTTTTTTGCGTTTTTCAGTAAAGCCTAAGTAGACTTTGGATATTTCCATGATCTACTTAGGGGGTATCATATCACTGGGACCCGGCGGGGTGTTTTCCGGACATCATTCCGCCATGAGTTTTCTTCTGGCCAGATTGATGGTGCCTTCCTGCATCTCGTCGATCCACTTCAGGCTTTTGCCGCAGCCCAGCGCCACACAGAGGATCGCGTCATCCGCCACATGGCAGGGAATGCCCGTGGCCCGCTGGATCAGCTGGTCAAAGCCGTAGACCAGACATCCGCCGCCGGTGAGGGTAATGCCGCTGCGGGAAATATCCGCCACCAGCTCCGGCTCGGTCTTTTCCAGAGTGGAGCGCACCGCGTAGATGATGTCCCGGCAGGGAGTGGTCAGCGCATGCATCACGTCCACGGACGTCACATCCACGTCCTGCGGGAGACCGGTGGCCAGGCTTCTGCCCTTGACGTTCATCACCAGCGCTTCGGGACGGGGGTGGACGCAGCCGATGGCCATTTTGACTTCCTCGGCCGTCTGGGAGCCGATCAGCACCTGATACCTCTCCCGGATATACTGGATGATCGCGTCGTCAAAGGCGTCTCCGGCGGTGTCGATGGAGGTGGATTTCACCACATTGTTCAGGCTCAGAACCGCGATGTCCGTGGTGCCGCCGCCGATGTCGATGACCATGCTGCCGCCTGCGCCGCTGATGTTCATGCCCGCGCCCATGGCCGCCGCCAGCGGTTCCTCGATCAGGTAGACACGCCGGGCGCCGGCTTCCATGGTGGCCTGAATGACGGTACGCTCTTCCACTTCGGTGATGCCGCTGGGCACGGATACCACGACTCTCGGTTTGACCAGCGACATTCTGGTGATCCGCCGCAGGTACACCGAGAGCATGGTGGCCGTCATATCATAATCGGAGATCGCCCCGTTCTTCAGCGGTCTGGCCGCTACAATGTTTCCGGGCGTCCGGCCCAGCATCTTCTTCGCGCCGGAGCCAACCTCCAGAACTCTGCCGCTGACCCGATCCAGGGCAACGGCGCTGGGCTCGTTGATCACGATCCCCCGGCCATCCACATAGATCAGGACCGACGTGGTCCCCAGGTCGATTCCGATATCTCTGGAAAGTTTAATTGCCATAGCTGTTCCTCACAAATCATCTATTCTTTTGCCGGTTGTGCCAGCGCCGCCGCCAGGACCTCGGATGCACCGGAGGCCAGCAGCGTCCGGCTCGCCTCATCCAGCGTGGATCCTGTCGTGATAATATCGTCGATCAGCAGAACGCGTTTTCCCTCGATCAGCTCCGGCTCCGGCACGGTGTAGGCGCCCTGCACGTTGGTCTTTCGGGCGGCCGCGTCGGTCAGGCTGGACTGGGCCGGGTTGTCTGCCGTCTTCCGCAGGGTCTCCACCGCCACGTCGCCCAGCTCCAGGGCCGCAGCCATGGCCAGGAGCATCGCCTGGTCATATCCTCGTTTTTTCAGCCGCTCTCCGCTCACCGGGATCCAGGTGATCAGATCATACTGGCCCGCAAATTCATTTTGGATGCACTTGGCCAGAATCCTTCCGAACTCCGTGGCGTAGCCCGGCTGATCCTGAAACTTGAAGCGGATAATGGCATCCCGCACCTTTCCCTCGTAGGCCATGGGAATGACGCAGCGGGAGAAATATGTACCGGTGCGGACGCCGTCATGTCCGGTCAGCTCCGCCTCGCAGGCCTTGCAGGCCGCGCCATCCCCGCCCCGCAGAATCTTTCTGCAGAACATACATTTCGGCGGGAAAAGCAGATCTGTAATTGCCGCCAGTATACCCATGATCATCCATCCTTTTGCAGGCGTATTTTCAGGCCGCTGTACCGGCGGGACTGCCGGTTGGTCTCCACCATCTGCACGATCACGTTGGGGTCTCCCACGATGATCAGCAGCTCCCTGGCCCGGGTCACCGCAGTATAGAGGATACTTCTGGTGAGCAGGTAGGGATTGGCATGACAGGCCGCCAGGATCACTGCCCGGTACTCGCTGCCCTGACTTTTGTGTACGGTCATGGCGTAGGCCAGCTCCAACTGGCCAAGCAGGTCAAAGGAATACTCTACAATCTTGTCGTCAAACACCACCGTCATGATCTCTTCGGCACTGTCGATGGACTGGATCGTCCCCACATCGCCGTTGAACACGCCGGCCCCAAGGCCGAAGCCCTGGATCTTCCTCCACATTATATCATAATTGTTCCGGATTTGCATCACCCGATCGCCCTCCCGGAACAGGATTTTTCCGTACTTCCGCTCCTGCTTCTCAGGAGACGGCGGATTCAGGGCCGCCTGAAGCCGGGCATTAAGGGCTTCTGTCCCTGCCTCCGTCCTTCTGGTGGGGGACAGCACCTGGATCTGATCGGCCGGAATGCCCATATTCTGCGGCAGGCGCCGGACGCAGAGATCCGTGATCGTTTCCACAATGGAAGTGTTATCCCGGCGCACGATGGTGAAAAAGTCCCTGTCGGTCCGCTGCATTTCCGGAAGCTGTCCCCGGTTGATGCTGTGGGCGTTCATGACGATCAGGCTCTCCTGGGCCTGCCGGAAGATCTCCGTCAGGCGGATCGTCGGGATCCGGCCGCTTCGGATCAGGTCGGAGAACAGATTCCCCGCCCCCACCGAGGGGAGCTGGTCCGGATCTCCCACCAGGATCAGTCGGCATCCCGGCTTCAGCGCCCGCAGCAGCGCCTCCATCAGCAGAATGTCCACCATGGAGGTCTCGTCCACGATCACCGCGCCAGCCCGCAGCGGCTCCGACTCGTCCCGGGTGAATTGCAGCTTCCCGCTGTCCGGGTCATACTGGCTTTCCAGCAGCCGGTGGATGGTGGAAGCCTCCCGGCCGCAGAGTTCCCCCAGCCGTTTGGCGGCGCGGCCCGTGGGAGCGGCCAGCTCTGTTTTCAGATCCATCCGGTCAAACAGCGACAGGATCCCGTTGACGGTGGTGGTTTTGCCGGTTCCGGGGCCGCCGGTCAGGAGCATGACGGAATGACCGGCAGCGTCCAGGATCGCGTCAAACTGATCCTTCGCGTAGGTGATGCCGCTGTCCGTCTCGATGGCCCGGACGATCTGCCGGAGATGCGCAGGCGGAACTGCGGCGGCATCCGCATGCTCCATCATCCACCGGGCCACAAAGGTCTCCGCCTCATAGTATTCCGGGAGATAGCACACGCGCTTTCCCCGGAGCGTATCGAGGACCATCCGGCCTGTTTCGTGGAGGTTGTCCATGGCCTCTTCGACGGCGTCGCTCCGGACGGAAATCATGGCCGCTGCCGCGTCCCGCAGCTTGTCCGCCGGCAGGAAGGTGTGGCCGTTTCCGAGATTGTGGCGCATGGTGTATAGCGTGGCCGCCTCCATCCGCCGCAGATCCTCCGCTTCCACGCCCATGGAAACCGCGAAGGCGTCCACCGCGGAAAACTCTGCGCCGAAAAACTCCTCCGTCAGCAGATACGGGTCATCCTGGATCGCCTCTCTTGCCAGCTCCCCGTAGGATTTGTACAGCGGCATCGCCAGATCGGCGGGCAGCCCGTGGGCCATCAGGTATTCCAGCAGCTTTCGCATGCCGAACTGCTTCTGGAAGTTTTCACTGATCTCCATCGCTTTTTTGAAGCTGATCCCCGGGACCTCCGCCAGCCGCTCCGGGGACTCCTCCATCACCGCGAAGGTCTGATCTCCAAATCGTTCGACGATGCGGGCGGCTGTTTTCGGTCCGATGCCCCGGATCGCCCGGGAGGACAGATATTTCTGGATCTCCATGGCGCCGTCCGGCATCAGCCGCTCCAGGAACTCCGCCCGGAACTGCTGACCGTGGGCGGCATGGGTCTCCCAGTGGCCGGTGATCACCAGCCGCTCCCCCAGGGAACACATGGGGATCGTTCCCACCACGGTGATCGTCTGCTGGTTCTCCGTGGTGAAGCGGATCACGGTGTAGCCGTTCGCTTCATTCTGGTATAGGATCGCGGCAACGGCGCCGCGGATGATTTCCTGATTGGTCATGTAACCCTTTCTTTCTCCGGTCGAACTCAAAGGAAAATGCTGACGCCGTAGCTGATCACCGAAACGATGATTCCGGCGGTCAGCACCCCAAGGGCGATGGCGGGAAGCGCGTGCCTGAGGTCAATGCCGAACACCGCCGACACCAGGGAGCCGGTCCAGGCCCCGGTCCCCGGAAGGGGAATGGCCACCAGAATAAAAAGGCCCAGGAATTTGTATCGGTCCACCAGCTCCCGCTTCGCCTCTGCCTTCCGCTCCATTCTGGAGACAAACCGCTCCAGCAGAGGACTCTTCTTCCGGAGCCATTCGAACACCTGCCGGGTAAACAGGATGAGGATGGGCACTGGCAGGAGGTTTCCGATGAGCGCCGTGAGAAAGACCGTCCAGAACGGCATTCCCAGACGCAGGCCCACGGGGATGGCCCCGCGGAGTTCGATCACAGGCACCATGGAGATTCCGAGGATATATAAAAGGTGTTTCAGCACGTTTACGACAGCCCTTTCTTTCATACATAGTAGTTATTATACCCCACAGCGCCCATAAATGGAAGAGCATTTTCCTTCCTGCCGGCGCGGAAAAAGGACTGCCTCATTTGAGGCAGTCCTTTTGAGATTTGAGAATTACTCGAAGATCTCGGTCACAACGCCGGAACCCACGGTACGGCCACCCTCACGGATAGCGAAACGCAGGCCAACTTCGATGGCGATGGGGGTGATCAGCTCCACGTTCATCACGGTGTTGTCGCCGGGCATGCACATCTCAGTGCCCTCGGGCAGGGTGATGATGCCGGTAACGTCGGTGGTACGGAAGTAGAACTGAGGACGATAGTTGGTGAAGAAGGGAGTATGACGGCCGCCTTCATCCTTGGACAGGACGTAAACCTGGCCGGCAAACTTGGTGTGGGGATGGATGGAACCGGGCTTGCAGAGAACCTGGCCTCTCTCCACTTCCTTCTTGGTCACGCCGCGGAGCAGAGCACCGACGTTGTCGCCAGCCTCAGCGTAGTCCAGCAGCTTGTGGAACATCTCCAGGTCGGTGACGACGGTGGATTTGCTCTCGTCCTGCAGGCCAACGATCTCAACGGGCTCGTTCTTCTTGATGACGCCGCGCTCCACACGACCGGTGGCAACAGTGCCGCGGCCGGAGATGGTGAACACGTCCTCAACGGGCATCAGGAAGGGCTGGTCGGCCTTACGGTCGGGAGTAGCGATATAGGTGTCAACAGCGTCCATGAGCTCCTTGATGCACTGATACTCGGGAGCCTCGGGATCGGTGGACTCGGAGATCAGAGCGTTCAGAGCGGAACCCTTGATGATGGGGGTGTCGTCGCCGGGGAACTCGTAGAAGTCCAGAGTCTCGCGGACTTCCATCTCGACCAGCTCCAGCAACTCCTCGTCGTCAACCTGATCAACCTTGTTCAGGAACACAACGATATAGGGCACGCCGACCTGACGGGCAAGCAGCAGGTGCTCCTTGGTCTGAGCCATGGGGCCGTCGGAAGCGGCGATAACCAGGATCGCGCCGTCCATCTGAGCTGCGCCGGTGATCATGTTCTTAATGTAGTCAGCATGGCCCGGGCAGTCCACGTGCGCATAGTGACGGGCATCCGTCTCATATTCCACGTGAGCAGTGTTGATGGTGATACCACGCTCCTTCTCCTCGGGAGCCTTGTCGATGCTGGAGTAATCGGTGTAGTCAGCCTGACCCTTCAAGGCCAGGTACTTGGTGATCGCAGCAGTCAGAGTGGTCTTGCCGTGGTCAATGTGGCCGATGGTGCCAATGTTGACATGAGGCTTGGTTCTTTCAAATTTTGCCTTTGCCATTTGGAATTTCCTCCTTATAGTTCAGTTAATAATGATGGTGTTATCATACAATACTTTGTACGAATACGCAAGGGAAAAATGAATATTTTAGCCCTTGTTTCTCTTGGCCACAAGCTCCTCCTGGAGGCTCTTGGGCAGTTCGATATAGTGGCTGGGCTCCATGGTGTACTGGCCGCGGCCCTGGGTGTTGGAGCGCAGGTCCGTGGCGTAGCCGAACATCTCGCTCAGGGGGACGAAGGCGCGCACACGGGCGGTGCCGTTGTCGTTCTCCTGGCCGTCGATGCTGCCGCGGCGGGAGGCGATGTCGCCGATGACGGTGCCCATATACTCGTCGGGCACGATCACGTTGACCCGCATGATGGGCTCGAGGATCACAGGCTGCGCCTTCCGGCAGGCCTCCTTGAAGGCCATGGAACCGGCGATCTTAAAGGCCATTTCAGAGGAGTCGACCTCGTGGTAGGAGCCGTCGTACAGGGTGACCTTCACGTCGACCATGGGATAGCCGGCGAGCACGCCGCTCTCCATGGCGCCCTGAATACCGGCGTCCACAGCGGGGATATACTCCTTGGGGATGGCGCCGCCGACCACGGAGTTGATGAACTCATAGCCCTTGCCGGACTCGTTGGGCTCCACGATGATCTTACAATGACCATACTGGCCCTTACCGCCGGACTGACGGGCATACTTGGTGTCCTGATCGACCTTCTTGCGGATGGTCTCCTTGTAGGCCACCTGAGGTGCGCCCACGTTGGCCTCCACCTTGAACTCGCGGAGCAGACGGTCCACGATGATCTCCAGATGAAGCTCGCCCATGCCGGCGATGATGGTCTGTCCGGTCTCGTCATCGGTGTAGGTCTTGAAGGTGGGGTCCTCCTCAGCCAGCTTGGCGAGGGCGATGCCCATCTTTTCCTGACCTGCCTTGGTCTTGGGCTCGATGGCGACGCGAATCACAGGCTCCGGGAACTCCATGGACTCCAGAATGATCGGATGATCGGGGTCGCACAGGGTGTCGCCGGTGGTGGTGTTCTTCAGGCCCACAGCCGCGGCGATGTCGCCGGAGTAGACCTTGTCGATATCCTCCCGATGGTTCGCGTGCATCTGGAGGATACGGCCCATACGCTCGTTCTGCTTCTTGGTGGAGTTCAGGACGGAAGATCCCTTGTCCAGCTGACCGGAATAGACCCGGAAGAAGCTGAGCCGTCCCACATAGGGGTCGGTGGCGATCTTGAAGGCCAGAGCGGAGAAGGGGGCGTTGTCGTCCGCGGGACGCTCGTCCTCTTCCTCGGTATCGGGGTTGACGCCCTTGATGGCGGGAATGTCCAGGGGAGACGGCATGTAGTCGATGATGGCATCGAGCAGCTTCTGCACGCCCTTGTTCTTGTAGGAGGTACCGCAGGTCACAGGGACCAGGGTGTTCTCCACGCAGCCCTTGCGCAGAGCGGCGCGGATCATCTCCGCGGGAACAGGCTCGTCCTCCAGGACCAGCATCATGATCTCCTCGTCGATGTCGGAAACGGCGTCCAGCAGCTTCTCGCGGTACTCGGCGGCCAGTTCCTTCATGTCCTCGGGGATCTCTTCCACGCGCATATCCTGACCCAGATCGTCATAGTACACGTCGGCGTCCATCTCCACCAGGTCGATGATGCCCTTGAAGGTCTCCTCGGAGCCGATGGGGAGCTGGATGGCAACGGCGTTGCACTTCAGACGGTCGTGGACCATGTGCAGCACGTTGTAGAAGTCCGCGCCCATGATGTCCATCTTGTTGACGTAGATCATACGGGGCACGTGATAGTTGTCAGCCTGACGCCATACGGTCTCAGACTGGGGCTCCACGCCGCCCTTTGCGCAAAGGACCGTCACGGAGCCGTCGAGCACACGCAGAGAGCGCTCCACCTCCACGGTGAAGTCCACGTGGCCCGGGGTGTCGATGATATTGATACGATGGGAATCGTACTGGTGTTTGGAACCGTTCCAGAAACAGGTGGTAGCGGCGGATGTGATGGTGATGCCGCGCTCCTGCTCCTGAACCATCCAGTCCATGGTGGCGGAGCCGTCGTGGGTCTCACCGATCTTGTGGTTAACGCCGGTATAGAACAGAATACGCTCGGTCGTCGTGGTCTTTCCCGCGTCGATGTGCGCCATAATACCAATGTTTCTGGTCTTTTCCAGAGATGTCTTTCTTGGCATAACTGCGCTCCTATCTTACCAGCGGTAGTGGGAGAATGCCTTGTTGGCCTCGGCCATTCTGTGGGTCTCCTCACGTCTCTTGACCGCGTTGCCGACGCCGTTGCAGGCGTCCATGATCTCGCCGGCCAGCCGCTCCTTCATAGTTTTTTCACTCCGCTTGCGGCTGAACGTGGTCAGCCAGCGGAGTCCCAGGGTCTGACGCCGCTCGGGGCGGACCTCCATGGGGACCTGGTAGGTGGCGCCGCCAACACGACGGGCCTTGACCTCCAGAGACGGCATTACGTTTTCCATAGCTTCCTTAAAGGCGTCCAGACCGTTCTTGCCGGTCTTGTCCTCCACGATTTTGAACGCATCGTAGACGACCTTCTGCGCGACGCCTTTTTTGCCGTCCAGCATAACGCTGTTGATCAGCTTCGTAACCAGAACCGAATTGTATACGGGATCCGGGAGAATCTCTCTCTTCGGAACATTACCTCTTCTGGGCACTTCGCTTCCCTCCTTCATAGTATGATTTCATAGGTACTTCAAGAGCTTCTGAACTCTTGTTGGTGCCTGCCTAAGAGGTTTTAATCTATCTTAAAACGACTCATGGCAAGGCAGTGCCTTGCGCCTGACGCGCAATGTGTGAAACAGTTTGTCGGTAAGAATTACTTCTTGCCGGCCTTGGGCCGCTTGGCGCCGTACTTGCTCCGGCTCTGCATACGACCCTGGACGCCCTGGGTATCGAGGGTGCCGCGGATGATGTGGTAACGCACACCAGGCAGGTCCTTGACACGGCCGCCGCGGATGAGAACCACGGAGTGCTCCTGCAGGTTGTGGCCGACGCCGGGAATGTAGGCGGAGACCTCATAGCCGTTGGTCAGACGCACACGGGCGATCTTACGCAGCGCGGAGTTCGGCTTCTTGGGAGTCGTGGTACGCACAGCGGTGCAAACGCCTCTCTTCTGGGGAGAAGCCAGATCCGTGGGGACGTTCTTCAGAGTGTTCAGGCCTTTCTGCAGCGCAGGAGCCGTGGACTTGAAGGTAACTTCCTCTCTGCCCTTTCTGACGAGCTGATTAAAAGTGGGCATGTTTTTCCTCCTTTCTCGGATGTTGTTATATATCCCAGGCTGACGCCTGTTGGGATCCGGTTATTTCAGCAGAGCAGCCACCGCCGCACCGACCTCGATGCCGCAGGCCCGGCCGAGTTCCGCCATGGTGGGGACCCGTTCGACCGCCACTCCGCCATCTGCACACTGATCCAGGATCGGACCTGTGAGCTTCGGATCGGCATCCTCTGCAGCGAACACCTTTCTGGCGCGCCCTTCGTTCAGGGCTTTCCTCAGCTGCTTGATGCCAACGATTTTCTCTTTTGTGTTCAGTTCGGCAAGCATAACGCTGTCTCCTTCCGCGTTTGGGCGCACTTCGCCCACCCGCAAACGAAGAGATTATACCAGAATTATGCCCCCGAGTCAATAGTTTCATGCAGATCAAATTGCATAATTTGGCCCGTTCCGAGAGAAAAAGCGCCCGGCAAACCTGCCGGGCGCTGATACGCGGTATTAGAACTGTTCGTTGTCGATCATATCCTGGGTCACCATGGATTCGGGGGACGTCTCCAGATTGAAGTCCCGGTAAACCGCCATGCCGGAGCCGGCAGGGATCAGTTTGCCGATGATGACGTTCTCCTTCAGGCCCTCCAGCGGGTCGATCTTGCCCTTGATGGCTGCGTCGGTGAGCACCTTGGTGGTCTCCTGGAAGGACGCTGCGGACAGGAAGGACTCCGTAGCCAGAGAAGCCTTGGTGATGCCCATGAGGATCAGGCTCTTGGTGGCCAGGCGCAGGTCCTCTTCTCCGGCGTCGATCCGCCGCTGGACCGCCGCATTGGCGTCCTCGAATTCCAGCACGTCCACGGTGGAACCGGTGAGCAGATCGGTGTCGCCCGCGTCCTCCACCTTCACCTTCCGCATCATCTGGCGGACGATGATCTCGATGTGCTTGTCGTTGATGTCAACGCCCTGCTGACGGTAAACCGCCTGGACCTCCTGGATCAGGTAGTTGTGGACCGCCTCCAGACCCGCGATGCGAAGCACGTCGTGGGGGCTCAGGGAACCGTCGGTGAGCCGGTCGCCGCGCTTGACCACGTCGCCGTCGGCCACCTTCAGGCTCATGTTGTGGGGGATCTGATACTGCTTGACCTCGCCGTCGTCGGCGGTGATCGTCACAGGCCGGTAGGCGCCCCGGGCCGTCGCGTCGATGGAGACCTTGCCGGAGATCTCCGCCAGCTGGCCGATCCGCTTGGGCTTCCGTGCCTCGAACAGCTCCTCAACACGGGGAAGACCCTGGGTGATATCGTCGCCGGCAACGCCGCCGGTGTGGAAGGTACGCATGGTCAGCTGCGTGCCCGGTTCGCCGATGGACTGGGCCGCGATGATGCCGACGGCCTCACCAAGATTGACCTCCTCGGAGGTGGCCAGGTTCATGCCGTAGCACTTGGCGCACACGCCGCTGCGGGCCTTGCAGCCCAGCACCGTGCGGATACGGACGGAATGGATCCCGTGGGATTCGAGGAGCTTGGCGTCGTCCTCCATCATCAGATGATCCTTGGAGATGACCACCTCGCCGGTGACGGGATCGCACACGTCCTCGATGGGATAGCGGCCCCGGATCCGGTTGCCGAAGGAATCCACCACGGCGCCCTTCTCGGTGATCTCCGCCACCTCAATGCCCTCGGTGGTTCCGCAGTCCTTCTGCCGGACGATGATATTCTGGGCCACATCCACCAGACGGCGGGTCAGATAGCCGGAGTCCGCAGTACGGAGGGCGGTGTCGGTCAGGCCCTTCCGGGCGCCTCTGGACGCGATGAAGTACTCCAGAACGGACAGGCCCTCACGGAAGTTACTCTTGATGGGGATTTCGATGGTCTTACCGGCGGTGTTGGCCATCAGGCCGCGCATGCCGGCCAGCTGACGGATCTGGCTCATGGATCCACGGGCGCCGGAGTCCGCCATCATATAGATGGGGTTGAACCGGCCCAGGTTCTTCTGCAGGGCGTCGGAAACCTGGTTGGTGGTCTCTTCCCACTGGGCCACGGTCAGGCGGTAGCGTTCGTCGTTGGTGATATCGCCGCGCTTGTAGAACTGGTCGATCTTGACCACTTCCTTCTCCGCCTCGGCAACCAGAGTATACTTGGCCTCGGGGATGGTCATGTCGGCGATGGAAACGGTCAGGGCAGCCAGCGTAGAGTGTTTGTAGCCCAGCGCCTTTACCTTGTCGAGCATTTCGGTGGAAATGGTGAAGCCGTTCCGGCGGATGCAGCGATCGATGATGTCGGAGAGCTGCTTCTTGCCCACGGCGAAGCCGACCTCCAGATCCAGGCACTTCTCCGGATCGCTCCGGTCCACGTAGCCCAGATTCTGCGGCAGGGCGTTGTTGAAGATGAGACGTCCGACGGTGGCGTCGATCACGCGGCTTTCGAGCTTGCCGTTGACCTCGCCCTCCACACGGATCTTGATGGGCGCGTGCATGCCCACCACCTTGGCGTCATAGGCCAGCATGGCCTCGTCCGCGGAGGAGAACACTTTGCCCACGCCGTTTTCATCCTCTTTGATGATGGTCAGATAATAGGTGCCGAGGATCATATCCTGAGTCGGAACCGTGACGGGCTGGCCGTCCTGAGGCCGCAGCAGGTTGTTGGCCGAGAGCATCAGCACCCGGGCCTCCGCCTGGGCCTCCGCGCTCAGGGGCACGTGAATGGCCATCTGGTCGCCGTCGAAGTCGGCGTTGAAGGCGGTGCAGCACAGAGGATGGAGCTTCAGGGCCCGGCCCTCCACCAGCACCGGCTCGAAGGCCTGGATGCCCAGACGGTGCAGCGTAGGCGCACGGTTGAGCATGACCGGCCGGTCCTTGATGACAAACTCCAGGGCGTCCCAGACCTCGGGCTTGCCCTTGTCGATCATCTTCTTGGCGGACTTGATGTTGTTGGCCACGCCGTCCTCCACCAGCTTTTTCATGATGAAGGGACGGAACAGCTCCACAGCCATCTCCTTGGGCACGCCGCACTGGTAGAGCTTGAGCTCCGGGCCGACCACGATAACGGAACGGCCAGAGTAGTCCACGCGCTTGCCCAGCAGGTTCTGACGGAACCGGCCCTGCTTGCCCTTGAGCATATCGGAAAGGGACTTGAGGGCGCGATTGTTGGCGCCGGTAACGGCACGGCCGCGGCGGCCGTTGTCGATGAGCGCGTCCACCGCCTCCTGCAGCATCCGCTTTTCGTTGCGGATGATGATGTCCGGGGCAGAGAGCTGGATCAGCCGCTTGAGGCGGTTGTTCCGGTTGATGACCCGGCGGTACAGGTCGTTGAGGTCGGAGGTGGCGAACCGTCCGCCGTCCAGCTGGACCATGGGACGGATCTCCGGCGGGATCACCGGCAGCACGTCCATGACCATCCAGGCGGGATCGTTGCCGGAAAGCCGGAAGGACTCCACGACCTCCAGACGCTTGATGATCCGCTGCTTCTTCTGGCCGGAGGCCTTCTTCAGCTCTTCCCGCAGCTCCGCGGAAAGGCTTTCCAGATCCAGCTCCGCCAGCAGCTCCTTGACCGCCTCGGCGCCCATGCCGGCCCGGAAATCGTCCTCATACTTTTCCCGCATATCGCGGTATTCCTTCTCGGTGAGGATCTGATACTTCTTCAGGGGGCAGTCGCCGGGATCCACCACGATATAGGCGGCGAAATACAGGACCTTCTCCAGCACGCGGGGGCTCAGATCCAGGATCAGGCCCATCCGGGAGGGGATCCCCTTGAAATACCAGATATGGCTGACAGGTGCCGCCAGCTCGATATGACCCATACGCTCCCGGCGGACCTTGCTCTTGGTGACTTCCACGCCGCAGCGCTCGCAGATGCGGCCCTTGTAGCGGATCTTCTTATACTTGCCGCAGTGGCACTCCCAGTCCTTGGTGGGTCCGAAGATCTTTTCGCAGAACAGGCCGTCCCGCTCCGGCTTCAGGGTGCGGTAGTTGATGGTCTCCGGCTTGAGCACCTCGCCGTAGGACCAGGAACGGATCATATCCGGGGAAGCCATTCCGATTTTGATGGCATCAAATGTTGCGTTGCTCATTTCGTGTTACCTCCCCTTTCTTAATAATCGTCCTCACTGGCGGCAATGCCAGTGTCGCTGTATTCGGTGTTCATGAACTCCTCTACCATGCTCTCCAGCGCTTCGCCCTTCTCGTCCTCGATGGCGTAGCCCTCGGCGTTGATGGTGTTGTCATCATCCACCACATAGGTCTGCTTGGAGTCGGCGCTGTACACGGTAGCGTCATCCTCATCCTCGTCCTTGAGCTCGATCTCATCGCCGTTCTTATCCAGCACGCGGATATCCAGGCACAGGGACTGGAGCTCCTTGACCAGGACCTTGAAGCTCTCCGGCACGCCGGATCTGGGCACATTGTGGCCCTTGACGATGGCCTCGTAGGTCTTGACACGTCCGGTGACGTCGTCGGACTTGACGGTGAGGATCTCCTGGAGGGTATAGGCCGCGCCGTAGGCCTCCAGCGCCCAGACCTCCATCTCGCCGAAGCGCTGGCCGCCGAACTGGGCCTTGCCGCCCAGAGGCTGCTGAGTCACCAGGCTGTAGGGGCCGGTGGAACGGGCGTGGATCTTGTCGTCCACCAGATGGTGGAGCTTGAGGAAGTACACATAGCCCACGGTGACGCGGTTGTCGAACTTCTCACCGGTACGGCCGTCGTAGAGGTCGGACTTGCCGTCCTCCGCCAGACCGGCCAGCTTCAGAGAAGCGGTGATGTCTTTTTCGTTGGCGCCGTCGAATACCGGGGTGGCGATCTTCCATCCCAGGGCATGGGCGGCATATCCCAGATGCACGTCCAGCACCTGGCCGATGTTCATACGGGAAGGCACGCCCAGGGGGTTGAGGACGATGTCCAGCGGGGTGCCGTCGGGCAGGAAGGGCATATCCTCCTCCGGCAGGACCCGGGAAACGACGCCCTTGTTGCCGTGGCGGCCGGCCATCTTGTCGCCCACAGAGATCTTCCGCTTCTGGGCGATGTAGACCCGGACCACCATGTTCACGCCGGGGCTCATCTCGTCGCCGTTCTCCTTGGAGAACTTCTTCACGTCGACGACGATGCCGCTCTCGCCGTGGGGCACCTTCAGGGAGGTGTCGCGGACCTCTCTGGCCTTTTCGCCGAAGATGGCCCGGAGCAGGCGCTCCTCCGCCGTCAGCTCTGTCTCGCCCTTGGGGGTGACTTTACCGACCAGATAGTCGCCGGAGGTAACCTCGGCGCCGATGCGGATGATGCCGTTTTCGTCCAGATCCTTCAGCGTGTCGTCGCCCACGTTGGGGATGTCCCGGGTAATCTCCTCGTCGCCCAGCTTGGTGACGCGGGACTCGGTCTCGTGCTCCTCGATATGGATGGAGGTGAACACGTCCTCCCGGACCAGACGCTCGTTGAGCAGGATGGCGTCCTCGTAGTTGTAGCCTTCCCAGCTCATGAAGCCGATCAGCACGTTCTTGCCCAGGGAGATCTCGCCGTTGGAGCAGCTGGGGCCGTCCGCGATGACCTCTCCCTTGGAGATTCGGTCGCCGGCGTTAACGTTGGGCCGCTGATTGACGCAGGTGCCCTGGTTGCTGCGGGCAAACTTGGTCAGGGTGTAGGTCTTGCTCTCGCCGCTGTCATAGCGCACGGAGATGTCCGTGGCGCTGACGCGGGTCACGACGCCGTCATCCTCTGCCACCACGCAGACCTCGGAGTCCACGGCGGACTGATGCTCGATGCCGGTGGCGACGATGGGAGCCTCGGTGACCATCAGAGGAACGGCCTGCCGCTGCATGTTGGCGCCCATCAGAGCACGGTTCGCGTCGTCGTTCTCCAGGAACGGGATAAAGGAAGTCGCCACGGAGACCATCATCTTCGGGGAAACGTCCATGTAGTCGATCATGTCCCGATCCACTTCGATGATGTCGTCCCGGTAACGGCATGTCACACGGGAATTGACGAAATGGCCCTCCTCGTCCAGGGGCTCGGTGGCCTGGCACACATAGGCTTCGCTCTCGATGTCGGCAGTGAGGTACAGGACCTCATCGGTGACCACATGGTTCTCCTTGTCCACCTTCCGGTAGGGAGCGGTCAGGAAGCCGTACTCGTTGACCTCGGCATAGGAGGCCAGATAGGAGATCAGGCCGATGTTGGGACCTTCGGGGGACTCGATGGGGCACAGGCGGCCGTAGTGGCTGTAGTGCACGTCACGAACGTCGAAGGAGGCCCGCTCCCGGCTCAGGCCGCCGGGGCCCAGGGCGGAGATACGGCGCTTATGGGTGAGCTCTGCCAGGGGGTTGTTCTGATCCATGAACTGGCTCAGGGGGGAGGAGCCGAAGAACTCCTTGATCACCGCGGTGACAGGGCGGATGTTGATAAGGCTCTGGGGTGTGACCATGTCAAGATCCTGAGTGGTCATGCGCTCCCGGACCACACGCTCCAGACGGGAGAAGCCCACCCGGAACTGGTTCTGAAGCAGCTCGCCCACGCAGCGCAGGCGGCGGTTGCCCAGATGGTCGATGTCGTCGGTGGTGCCCAGGCCCTCGGCCAGAGTCAGGAGGTAGTTGATGGAGGCCAGAATGTCCGCCTTGGTGATGTGCTTGGGCACCAGATCACCGGCCCGCTCCTGGCAGGCCTCCTTCAGCTCGTCGCCGGAGTAGTTCTCCAGCAGCTCCCGCAGCACGCGGAAGTCCGCCCGCTCCAGGATACCGATCTCCTTGGGATCGAAGTCCACGAAATTCTTCATGTCCACCATGTGGTTGGAGAAAATGCGGACCTCACGGCCGTTGATCATGACCGTGGCCTCATTGACGCCCTTGTTCTGGATCTCTTCTGCCTGCTCTTTGGAGATGCGGTCGCCGGGCATGGCCAGGATCTCTCCGGTCAGCGGGTCGGCGATGGGCTGGGCCAGAACCTGTCCGGCCAGGCGCTTGGAGAGCTGGAGCTTTTTGGTGAACTTATACCGGCCCACGCGGCTGACGTCGTAGCGGCGGGCGTCAAAGAACAGAGACTCCAGGTAGCTCTCGGCGTTCTCCACCGTGGGAGGCTCGCCGGGACGCAGCTTCTTGTAGATCTCCAGCAGGCTCTCCGCCTTGGTCTTGCAGGGGTCCTTTTCCATGGTGGCCTGCAGGAAGGGGTCCTCGCCGAACATCTCCACGATCTGGGCGTCGGTCTCCACGCCCATAGCCCGGATCAGGCAGGTGATGGGCAGCTTGCGGTTCTTGTCGATGCGGACATAGAATCCCTTGGAGAGATCCGTCTCGTATTCCAGCCATGCGCCCCGATAGGGGATCACCGTGGCGGTATAGACGTGGTTGTCTGCCTTGTCCGCCGTGTCCCCGTAGTACATACCGGGGCTACGGACGATCTGGGAAACGATGACGCGTTCTGCGCCGTTGATCACGAAGGTGCCGCCCTGGGTCATCAGCGGAAAATCTCCCATGAAGATCTCCTGCTCCTTGATGACGCCGGTCCCCTTGTTCCGCAGAAGCACCCGCACATAGATGGGCTTGGAGTAGGTAGCGTCCCGCTCCCGGCACTCATCCACCGTGTACTTGGGCTCATCCTTCATGGTAAAGTCCAGGAAGCTCAGCTCCAGATTGCCGGTGTAATCGGTAATCGTGCCCACATCTTTAAATACCTCCTGCAGACCGGTCTTCAGGAAGTTCTCATAGGAGTCCTTCTGGATCCGCAGCATGTTGGGCATTTTCAGGATCTCATCGTGCTTCTGATAGGACTTTCGGAGGGTTTTGCCGTAGTATACGTCTTTCACCATCGCCATTGTGACATCACACGACCTTTCTTGCCCGGTTTCCCGGGAAAATCGCCGGCTTAACGCACGGCTCAGTTGTTACTTTTTCATTCTGCCGCTTGATTCCGGTGCGCTTCTGTGCTACAATCCTGATAGATGGTAGTAATGCGCTCTGGGCGCAATACGGCATACTAGGTGAATAGTATACTACACCTCCTTGGCTGTGTCAAGGGGGATTTTTTCATTCTTCTCCGGAATATATGCCCTCCAAATCGGAATTGTTCTGCCGCCCGCCGCTGGAGTATAATAGACTTAAACAACACAGGAGGCTCACGACTATGAACAACCGAACCGATATACTCTCCCTGCGGGACGCCCTTTCTGTCCTGCGGGAGATCCCCGGACAGCTGATTGAGACAAATGTGGAGGTGAACCCCGAGGCGGAGCTCTCGGGCATCTACCGGAAGGTGGGGGCCGGCGGCACGGTCATGCGGCCCACCACTGTGGACGGACCGGCCATGCTGTTTCACAATATCAAGGGCCATCCAGGCGCTTCCTGCGTGATCGGGGTCCTGGCCTCCCGGCAGAGAATCGCTACCCTGTTCGGCTGCAAAAAAGAGGAGCTGGGCCATCTGGTCCAGTCCTGCGCCGCAAATCCCATAGAACCCTTTGTGGTGGAAGGGGAAGCCCCCTGCCAGGAGGTGGTCCACCGGGCCACGGACCCGGACTTCGACCTCTTCAAGCTGGTCCCCGCTCCCACCAACACCCCCATGGACGCGGGTCCCTACATCACCATGGGCATGTGCTACGCCACCCACCCGGACACGGGCCTCTCCGACGTGACCCCTCCAGCCCGGCTCTCGGCACATCGGGGCCATGGCGGAGCGTGCAACAGAATTGGGACAGCCCCTGCCTATCTCCGTCTCCATCGGCGTGGACCCGGCCATCAATGTGCTGTCCTGTTTTGAGCCGCCCACAACGCCGCTGGGATTCAATGAACTGAGTATCGCCGGGGCCCTCCGTCAAAGACCGGTGGAGCTGTGCCCCTGCCTGACTCAAAAGGAGAACGCCATCCGCAACGCAGAGTACGTCATCGAGGGTTACATCGTTCCCGGCTCCAACAACACCGTAGAGGATCAGAACTCCCATACCGGCTACGCTATGCCGGAGTTCCCCGGCTACAACGGCCCCGCCTCCCACGAGTGCTGGCTTTTGAAGGTCACTGCCGTCACCCACCGGAAAGACCCCATCATGCAGACCTGCATCGGTCCCTCTGAGGAGCATGTCAACATGGCGGGCATTCCCACGGAGGCCTCCATCCTCGGCATGATCGACAAGGCGCTGCCGGGAAAGGTCCTCAACTGCTACTCCCACCGCTCCGGCGGCGGAAAGTATATGGTGATCCTCCAGTGCAAAAAGACTGTCCACACCGACGAGGGAAAACAGCGGCAGGCGGCGCTTCTGGCCTTCTCCGCCTTCCCGGAGCTTAAACACGTCATTCTCGTAGACGAGGACGTGGACATCTTCGACACCAACGACGTGCTCTGGGCCATGAACACCCGGTTCCAGGGGGATGCGGACATCGTCACCATTCCCGGCGTCCGGTGCCATCCGCTGGACCCCAGCTCCAACCCGGCCTATACCGGCTCCATCTCCGACGTGGGCATCTCCACCAAGACCATCTTCGACTGCACCGTGCCCTTCCATCTCAAAGACCGCTTCAAGCGGGCGGCTTTTCTGGAGGTGGACCCGGAGAAGTGGCTGGTCTGACTCCA
>CACYXZ010000021.1 GCA_902778525.1 Oscillospiraceae bacterium
AGAGACAGGACCACGTTGGATGTGACTGCAAGGATCACCAGCGTTGTGATCATGGTAAGCGCCACCAGTGTTACGCCGAAGCTGGAGGAGTACATGACGCCGGAGTAGGTCTTTTTATAGATCAGGAAGATAAACAGGCCAAGCCCGAATGCCAGGATCAGAGCCAGCGCCATATCCAGGATGCTGACGGCGGCAACGTTCTCCAGAAAGCTGGATTTAAAAATGTCACTGAATGTCATAAAAAACGCTCCTTTAAGGATAATTTAAGGTCAACCGTATATTCTGCACTGGGCATATTTTGAGAACGCGCCGACTCTTCTGCCCGGCGTCTGAACCGCGTCCCGAATGATGGAGGGAAGGTAGTCGTCCCACTTGACCTCCAGAATGATGGGCGCCTCTCCGGCTGGGATGGTCGTGCAGTCCCAGTCCAGGAACCCCAGACAGGAGATGCTGGTGCGGATGTTGTAATCGAAGGTGACGCGGACATTGCCGGGACCGTAGATGAAGGGTTGCCGGGTGTAGTCCACAATGGTCTTGGGACGGAGCTGCTGATACCTCATTTTACAGTACAGCTCCTGGATCAGGGAATGGGGAGAAGTACGCATCCATTCGATGTCCCCGTCAATGACCTTCTGCACCTCTTCCGCAGTCATGGGCGCGCTGAATTTTGTTCCGACGCCGTTGAGGCGGCTCTTTTTCTCCAACTGAATAAAGGAAGTGTCCCCGTTGTAGTAGCGGATCCGGAACTTTTCGCGCATATTGACGCCGTTGAGCTTCTCTCGAAGCGTCTTGTCGTCAAGGTTATCGAAATACAGACTTCGGATCAGATACTTCCCGTCGATCGCATGCGGGTCTGGCTGGGCCACGGCCCGGAGTCTTGCGCGAATGGCCAGAAGATCCGCCCAGGTTATCTCGTGCTTCCATTCGTGCCGGTATTGGATGGGCAAGCTTTCACGCCCCTTCTTGTTTGAAAATACAAAATTAAGTATACAAAATAATGAGTAAAATTACAATCATTATTTGAAAAAAGTCCCGTCCGGACAATTCCGTGTCCGGACGGGAGTAATAGATGAAATCAGTTGAGGCCAGGCTCACCCCGATAGTGCCGCTTGGCGATCAGCACGAAGGCCAGCAGCAGCGCGACGCCGATCAACAGGCCGGCAATTCCGCCGATGAGCGAATTCTCGATAAAGCCGGAGATCAGATAGACCAGGAAGGTGGTCCCGGCCACCAGTCCGCCGTACTGCATCTGGGACTCCACATGGTTGACATGGTTGCATCCGGCGCCGGCAGAGCTGAGGATGGTGGTGTCGGAGATGGGGCTGAGGTGATCGCCGCAGATGCTTCCGCCCAGGACCGCCGCTGTGGTCAGAACGGTCAGAGGCTTCATCTCGAACATAAAGACGGAGGCTGTGATGGGAAGCATGATGGCGAAGGTGCCCCAGGATGTGCCGGTGGAGAACGCCAGCAGCAACGCCACCAGGAAGAAGATCGCAGGCATCAGGTTCAGAACCACATGGTATTTCTCCACCATGGCCGCCACGAAGCCGCCCGCGTCCAGATAATCGCCGCCGCAGATGCCGCCCAGCGTCCAGGCAAAGACCAGGATCAGCGTGGCGGGAACCATGTTGATGAAGCCCTGCACCAGACCGTCCATGAACACCTTCGGCGTCACGATCCTGCGGGGCAGATACAGAAGCGCCACCACGATCACCGTATAGAACGCGCCCATGGCAAGGCCCACAATGGCGTCGCAATTGGCGAAAGCATCGCCAATGCTCATGCCGCCGTCGAAAAATCCGCCGGTATAGAGCATGGACACGATGGACAGCACGATCAGGGAGACCACAGGGAGGATCAGGTCAAAGACCTTGCCCTTGCCGTGGGCTTCCTCCTGCTGCGACTCCCGGACCAGCTCGCTTGCCCGGGCCTCCAGTTCGTATTTGCGCATCTTGCCGAAATCCACGGCCAGAACCGTGGTCAGCAGGATCAGGATCAGGGAGAACCAGGAATAGAAGTTGAAGGGGATCGTATGCATGAACAGCGTGAAGCCGTCGAGCCCCGTACCCTCGGGAAGAGAGGAACTCACCGCTGCCGCCCAGGATGAGATCGGCGCGATGATGCAGATGGGCGCGGCTGTGGAGTCGATGATGTAGGCCAGCTTTTCTCTGGAAATCTTATGCCGGTCGGTGATCGGGCTCATGACGGTGCCCACGGTGAGACAGTTGAAATAGTCGTCCACGAAGATGATGATGCCCAGCGCCATGGTGGCCAGCAGGGCCTGCTTTCTGGTTTTGAGCCGGCTTGCGGCCCACTTGGCGTATTCGTGGGTGGCGCCGGACAGGTTCATCAGATGGACGATCATGCCCAGCAGAATGATGAAAATCAGGACGCCGATGTTTCCGTGGACCTTGTCCCCGATGACGTCGAACATGGTTGTGACCATGGCGAAGCCGTCAAAATGTGTGAACAGACCGGCCCCGACGATGATGCCGATCAGCAGGGAGAAGTTGACTTCTTTTGTGATCAGGCTGACAATGATCGCCAGCAAAGGCGGCACCAATGCCCAGAAGGTTGCATTCATATTAACTTTCCTCTCTTAATTTACATTACACTTTCATATATTTCCGGTATTCGGTCAGGCTGCCGTATTGGTCGCTGCGCAGGAACCGGCCCTTTGGCTCAAAGACGCCGGGGAACTCGTTGCCCTCCACGATCAGGGGACCGGATTCCGAGATCGCCACGTCCCATCCGATATAACCGAGCTCCGGCGTCACGGCGGCGGCTTTGCAGACCATTTCCTTTGCCTCTTCAAAGAAGGGGACCTGGAAGCCGATGATGCTCTGCCCGGTCATGGGATGCACTTCGTACACATGGTTCTCTCCGTCCACGGCGGGATAAAGGGCCTTGCCGTTCATGTCCAGGAAGGTGTACATTCCGCCGCTGGAGAAGTTGTCCAGGAATTTCCCCTCGTTTCCAAGCTTCAGGATGGCCTGAAGCAGATGGCCTTCAGTTCCGTCGAAGAACGTGAACATTCGGAGGGTGTTGACGGAATGGGGATACAGCTCGGCAAGATCCGGATGCTGGACGATGACCTCCTCCACAAGCATCTGACCGTTTTCCACAAGAGAGCGGTAGAGCTCCTCCGGAGATCCCTCCAGGGTGATCTTGTCGATCCCCCGGCCGCCGTAACCGTTGGGGGGCTTGGCGATGAAGGTGGGCTGCTGCTGCACGAAGCGGAGGAAATCCTCCTGGGTGGATTTGCGAAGATCCAGCCACTGCCGGTGCAGGAATTCGGAATAGGCGGCGTAGAAGTTTCCCTTGTCTTCGATGGCCGCCATCTTTTCCTTGCTGTTGTAGCGCCGCACGATGGAATTGTTTTTCCCGCGGGTATTATACGTTCTGCGCTGCCGTCCGGACAGATTCCAGAAATCAAATTCCCGGTAGTCATTGTAACCGGCCTGATAACGCAGACCGCACCAGATCATATCTCCGACGATCAGGGCGCTGGGACGGTGGGAGACGTTGGCGGTGTCCCGTATGGAATCCCGAAACCGCTGAAAATCGAGATGCTTGACGCAGTGCAGCAGATATTGAATACGGTTCATGTTTTTACTCCTGAATGTTTTTTGCCTGATTGTGTGGCACTTCACATCTGATTTACACGAAATCCACACAATCTTTTTCGATTATAATACGACATGTTTCTTTTTTCAACTACATAATGTAACCGTTTATCGTAATAAAGGAACCGCGCCGAGACCCGGCAGATCGAGTTGCGCAAACCGGATCCTTGTGATAGAATGTTCCCCGGGAGGTGTGTCCATGGATAAGCAGAGACTCATTCAATCCCTGTCGGAATCGGCGGAGGATGCGGTGCTTCTGGCTCATGTCTGGGACAAACTCTCGGCGGGAAGCCGGCGGAACTGCCCTGCTTCCTCCGGATTCCTCACCGAAAGGGAGCAGGTCCTGGTCCTAAAGATGGCCCGGCGGGGCGGGTTGGAGGAACCGGCCTTTTTCGGCGGTTATCCGGGGGCGGAACGGCAGATTGCCGCGTACGTCCCGGATTATTATATGCCGGATGACTATTTTTACAGCAGCGACAGTCCGGTCTGCGCCCTGCGGGTCAGTTTTTCCGGGTACGATACCCTCAGCCACCGGGATTTTCTCGGCAGTCTGATGGGCCAGGGGATCAAGCGGGAGACCATCGGGGACCTCCTGCCCGGAGAAGGCCGCTGCGACGTGGTGGTTCTCCGGGAGATGGCGGACTATCTGGCCGATCAGCTGACCCAGGTCGGCCGGGCAAAGGTGAATACCAGGCGGATCGAATTGGCGGAACTGCAGGTCCCGGAGCAGAAGGTCCAGAGGATCACGGATACGGTGGCCTCCCTGCGGCTTGACAGCGTGACGGCATCCGGGTTCCGGCAGGGGAGAAGCAAGGCCGCCGCGCTCATTTCCGCCGGGAAAGCGGAGCTGAACCACATGACGGCGCTGAAGCCGGACGCCCTCGTTTCCGAGGGCGACGTGATCTCGGTCCGTGGACTTGGGAAACTCCGGGTGGCCGAGGTGCGGGGACAGACCAAAAAAGGCAGGATCTCCGTGGTTCTGGAACGGTTTTTATAGGAGGAACGATATGATCACATCCATTTGTACGCCCCCGGGCGGCGACGGTACAGTGGCGAAAACCCTGCGGGAAGCAGTGTTCTGCAAGGAACTGGGGCTTCCCCCGGAGGCCGGCTGGGACGAATCGGACCGGTACGCCTTTCATCTGGTGCTGATGATGGAGGATGTCCCGGTGGCGGCGGGACGTCTGAGCTACGGCGGGGCGGGTACCGCGATGCTCAGCCGGATCTGCGTAGCAAAAAAATACCGCCGCCAGGGAATCGGCGACGGCCTGGTCAAGATCATGGATTTCAAGGCCGCAATGATGGGGATGGGACATTCCGCTGTAGAAGTTCCCCAATCCCTGCTTCCGTTTTACACGCGGCTTGGATATGAGGCGTACGGCGCGCCGCTGGAACGCTGGGGGATCCTGCTGACCCCCATGAAAAAGGAGACGAACGATGGAACAAGAGAAAATTGCGCGCATCAATGCGCTTGCCCATAAGGCCAAGGCGGAGGGGCTGACGCCCGAGGAGATCGCGGAGCGGGACGTGCTCCGGAAGGAGTATATCGCCGATTTCAAGCGCAGCCTCATCGGTCAGCTCGACGCGATCACGATCGTGGAGCCGGACGGGACAAAGCACAAGCTCAAGAAGCGCTGAACAAAGGGATCAGCGCCTTTGTCAGAAGCATGGCGCCCAGCAGCAGCGGCCAAAGTCCGCATTGCAGCCGGAACGTCAGATACAGCGCAAACCCCCAAAGCGCCAGCCCGGTGCAGATCCCGAGGAATCTGCAGATGCGGCCGGCGCTTTCCGGCGGGAAAAGGAGCATGGCGGCGCTCCGGACCATCCGTCCGCCGTCCAGACCCGGCAGGGGAAGAAGGTTGAACAGACCGAGAATCACGCTGTACAGACCGAATTCCGGCCAGAGCGGAAGAAAAAAACCTGCCGCCAGACTGGTCAGCGGGCCCGCGGCTGCGGCGAGAAGCTCGTCCCTGTAGCTCAAAAGACCGGTTTCCATGACGGCGCCGGAAAAGGACAGGGTGACGGATGAAACCGGATGACGGCGCAGCCGCAGGGCCAGAAGATGTCCCAGCTCGTGGACTGCCGCCGCCGAAAGGAACGGAAGCAGGATCGCCGCCTTCCGGTAAAACAGCAGGCAGAGCCACAGGATCGCGGACGGATGGACTGTCAGTTTCAGGGCGTGAGATTTGCCCATACGGTCTGGATTCGGGCTTCCGCCTGTTCTGCCGCATCTTCCAGCCGCTGCTCCGTGGCGCCGAAAAGCCGTTCGCCCAGGTCCGGGATGCTCACGGCCGCCGCCAGGAGAAACAGCATCAGGGCGGCGAAAAAGAACCAGCTTTGCATTCGCTTTCCCAAAGAAATCACCTCGCTGCATTGTATGTGCGGCGAGGTGTTTCTATGTCATGCGGGGAGCGGGAGGGGACCGCTGATCGGGATCGGATATTCCCTGCCGCAGGCGGCGTGGTTCGCACGCTGGCGCTCCGGCCGGAAAACGGAAAGCTCCACCGGAGCTGCAGTCAGCAGGGGAGAGCTTCCGAGATAGACGCCCCGATAGCGGAATTCAAGGGTCCCGACGGGAACGCCCTCATCCAGAGGCGCCTCCAGCCCGTCTGACAGGATCGGCACGGCGGTCAGGTCGTCCGGAGCGAAGCCCGCGGGAAGCAGGGCGGATACCGGATCCCGGCAGATCAGATCAGCCGTTCCCCGGCCCTTCGGGATCTTGACGGATATGGTGGTGGCCTCATCCGCCAGCGGCTCGACGGTCAGGTCCGCGGCGGCGTCCAGCAGTGCGGAGACTGTGACAAAATTCCCGTAATAAGGTGTGTCGTCCTCGTTCCACGCCTGTGCGCCCAGCACAACGATCAGATAGGAGAGATCTCCGTCCTGGGCCAGACTGATCACACAGCGGCCGGCTGGGGTCGTAAACCCGGTCTTGCCGCCCAGCACCCGCGCGTCGTAGTATTCGTCGGTGATGCTGGTGCTGATAAGATAGTCTGTTGTGTAGAGTTCCCGAACGCCCGGCGTTTCTTCTGATTCCTCTCCCTCCGTTTCCTCGTCATATTCGGCTTCGGCCGGGGAGACGGGGACGGTCAGTTCATAATATGTGGTGGAGATCAGCGTGCGGAACAGATCGTACTCCATGGCGGCGGAAAAGATCAGCGCCAGATCCCTGGCGGTGGTATAGTGGCCGTCATCGTGCATGCCGTGGGGATTGGCAAAGTGCGTCCCGGTACAGCCGAGGGCTTCCGCCTTTTGGTTCATCATCTCCACAAAGCCGTCCTGAGACCCGCCCAGATACTCCGCGAGGACCAGAGCGGCGTCGTTGGCGGAGGCCACCATCAGACAGTAGAGCAGTTCCTCCAGCGTGTACGCCTCCCCGGGGGAGAGCTCCGCGGAGCTGCCGTCGGGATCCATGCCTTCCAGCGCGCTTTCCGTCACAGGGATGACGTCGTAAAGACCGCCGTATTCCAGCGCCAGCAGACAGGTCATGACCTTGGTGACGCTGGCGGGTTCCCGGCGTTCATCAATGTTCTTTGCAAAGACCATGGTTCCTGTAGTCAGCTCCATCATGAGGACCGACGCCGCGTCCGGTGTGAAATCCGCCTCAGAAAACAGCGCGCCTGTTGCGCTGAGGGAAAGGCCGATTGGATCAGCCGGAATGAAGGAGTCCACTGGGGCTGGTTCAGTTTCCTCAGCATTTTCCTCCTCCGGATCAACCGGCTCCTCCGAGGGAAATGAGTCCTCCGTTAGGGAGGAGCCTGTATCATACGCCTCGATGGAACTGTCCGCCTCCGAAAGACCATCGGACGCAAGGACAGGCAGCGGATTCAAAAACAGGATCACAGCAAGGAATAATGGTAACAAACGATGCTTTTTCATGCATTTTATTCTCCGTGGCTTGATTTTTCGCATATTATATCAGTTGACGGCAAAGGGTGTCAAGCAAGCGGCGGAAACGCAGACCGCCGCTCCTTCCGGAGACTCAGCATGAACAGTGTCCGAAAAGAGACTGGGTTTCAGTCGGCAGGGACGGATTTGCACTTGACTTTTCACCGCTCCGTGTTATAATAGTGCCTGCATCGGGGTGTGGCGAAGCTTGGTATCGCGCATGGTTCGGGTCCATGAGGCCGCGGGTTCGAATCCCGCCACTCCGACCATTAACTCCACAGGATCGCATGATCCTGTGGAGTTTTAACTATCTGTTGTGTTTTTACAGCGGTTTCTCCTATTTTTTTCCACAAAATATTGAAGTATCTTTGCTGCCAATCTATTGCAAATTGACAAAGAAAGTGATAAAATTGATACGATAATGCGTGAATGCCGCTTTTTGGCATCGCAGTGTGGAAGGAGGCAATTCATTTGGAGCATGAGAAAGTAATTGTTGAGCTCAGAGAGATCACAAAGACCTTTCCCGGCGTCAAAGCGCTTGACGGTGTTTCCTTTGATGTTCGCGAGGGCGAAGTTCATTCGCTCTGCGGCGAAAACGGCGCGGGGAAAAGTACACTGATCAAAGTAATGACCGGCGCACATCAGGCAAACAGCGGCGAATACCTGATCGATGGCGTCCCGGTTCATATCAAGAGCACCCAGGAGGCCATTGGACTGGGTATTTCCTGCGTGTACCAGGAGCTGTCAATTGCGCCTCAGCTTGACGTGGCAAAGAATTTGTTCATCGGCAATCTGCCGATGAAGGGCGGACTTGTGGACCACAAGACGCTCTACCGCCGTTCTGCGGAAATCCTCCAGGAACTGGGTATGGATATTTCGCCGAAGACGATTGCGGGCGACCTCTCTGTGGGACAGCAGCAGATGCTGGAAATCGGCAGAGCGCTGACAAGGAACGCCAGGCTGATTATTATGGATGAGCCCACATCTTCTCTGTCCGAAGCGGAGACGGAAACGCTGTTTCGCGTGATCCGCCAGTTGACGGAGAAAAACATCGCAGTCGTGTACATCTCCCATCATCTGGATGAGGTCATGTATCTTTCAGACCGGATTACCGTCATTCGCGACGGTAAAAACATCATCTCCAGGAACAAGGACGATATCACGGAGGAGGAACTGATCACGAACATGATCGGCCGTCCTCTGGACAAGCAGTATCCTGAGAAAACCGGCAGGAAACAAGGAGACGTCATCCTGGAGGTTGAGAATCTGACCGGAGGAAAATTCAGAAACGTATCCTTCCAGGTCCGCAAGGGCGAGGTGCTTGGCTTCTTTGGCCTGGTCGGCGCAGGACGAAGCGAAATCATGCGCGCGGTGTTTGGCGTGGACAAATACCAGAGCGGCACGGTGATGCTGGACGGGAAAAAGCTCCGGGGCGGAGATCCTGCCGCAGCCATTGACGCCGGCATCGGCTTCTGTACCGAGGACCGGAAGAAGGAAGGACTGGCGCTGAAGCTGGCGATCCTTTTGAATATGACGCTTGTCAAGCTCCCCTTCCTGAGCAAAATCGGCTGGATTCAGCGCAAGGCCCAGAGATTGGCTGCGGATGAGTTCATGCAGTCCATCTCCATCAAAGCACCCTCCGTCAACCAGCTGGTCGGCAATCTGTCCGGCGGCAACCAGCAGAAAGTGGTGGTTGCCAAATGGCTGATGATGCACCCCAAGGTCCTGATCGTGGACGAGCCGACCCGCGGTATCGATGTCGGCTCCAAGGCTGAAATCTATGAGATCATCAACCGGCTGTCCAAGGAAGGGATTGGCATCATTGTGGTGTCCTCT
Organism: Oscillospiraceae bacterium; assembly: GCA_902778525.1. Taxonomy (GTDB): domain Bacteria; phylum Bacillota; class Clostridia; order Oscillospirales; family Oscillospiraceae; genus HGM13006. The sequence continues at coordinate 9,351 of CACYXZ010000021.1, forward strand.
GAAATCGAGGAGATCATGGGCATCTGCGACAGTGTCGTGACCATTTACGAAGGAAATCAAACGGCGCAGCTTGAGATCACCCCGGAGCTTACCCGGGAAGAGATTATGGCCTGTGCTCTGGGTAAGTCGAAGGGAGGCGGAGCGGCATGAATGATCGGCCTGCATCCTTGCAGAATCAGGAATCCAAATGGCAAAAGATCATGAATATGAACGGGGCGGCCATGTTTGTCGCCATGCTGGTGGTTATAGTTCTCTTTGAGCTTATCCTTCAGATCACAAAGGGCGGCGGCGGAATCAAATTCATCACGCCCGGCAACCTGCTGGCCATTCTCCGGCAGCAGGTATACAACGGAATCATAGCCTTCGGCCTGACGCTGGTAATGATTACCGGAAACATCGACCTCTCCGTGGGTTCCATGCTGACCTTCCTGTGCTGTGTCTGCGCCAAATTCATGATGCAGACGGATAACGGCCTGATCGGCATTTTCGGCACGATCGGCATGGGAGCTCTGTGCGGCCTCATCAACGGCGTTCTGGTCAGCTACGTGAAATTGAACTCCTTTATCACCACACTGGGCACCAGCTCCATCTTTACCGCACTGGCGTTGCGCCTTTCCTCCGGAACGGTGCTGGTAATCCCCGATAACTGCGACCCGCTGTTTCAGGCGGTGGGCGTGTCCTCCTTTGGTCCCGTCCATATTCTGATTGTCTGGTTCGTGATCGTTGCCGTCATTCTGGGCCTGCTTCTCTCACGGACCGTATTCGGCCAGCAGCTCTATACCATCGGCTCCAACCCCGTGGCGGCCCGGTTCTCCGGGATTCGCGCCAAGCGGAACACCACCGTCAGCTATATCCTGACCGGAATCTGCGTCGGCCTGGCCGCGGTGCTGATGATGGCTAACGTAAAATCCTCCAATCCTCAGGCCAGCAACGGCAAAGAGATGGAGATCATTCTGGCAGTCGTCCTGGGCGGCGTAGCCATCACCGGCGGCAAGGGCTCCGTATGGGGCACCATCATTGGCGTGATGTTCTATGGAGTGCTCTCTGCCGGCTTTACACAGATGAACCTGTCTGTCTATATCCAGTGGGTCATTATGGGCGTAATTATGGTTGGCGCTCTGAGCCTGGATGTGCTGAAAGAAAGGGGGATCACGCTGTGGAAAAAGAAATGAAACGCAATCAGACGATCCGCCTGATCAAAGACAATAACTCGATTCTGATTTTAGCGCTGCTGCTGTTTTTCTGCTTTGCGTTTGTTGACGGATATAAGAACGGCTTCTATAACGTGATCGTCTACTCCAGCATTTACGGCGTGATCTGCCTTGGACTCGGTCTGGTCATGATCACCGGCAATATCGACCTTTCGGTTGGCTTCCAGGCGGGTCTGGCCGGCGTCACGACTGTTCTGAGTTTCAATGCAGTGTATCAGGCCACCGGCGGAAACGCGGTGCTGGCGCTGGTCGTATCCATCCTGATCGCCATGATCACCGGAGCGCTGACCGGACTTCTCAATGGCGTAGTCGTCGCGAAGATCGGCGTCTCTCCCCTGATTGCGACCATCGCCACGAACTATCTGTTCAAGGGCCTTGTGTTCAACTGGGCGCAAAGTTCCTTTGCACCGGACGACCCGGATATGGTCAAGGTGATTGCCAAGTTCAAGATTCTTGACCTGAAGTGGCTGACTCCCTCTGTTTTGATTTTTGCTGTCATTGTCATTCTGATCGGTATCTGGATGTATAAGACAAAGTTCGGCAATACGCTCCACGTCGTCGGAGATAATCCTGAGGCGGCGGCCTATTCCGGAATATCAGTTGACAAAACAGTTTTAATCACGTATATTATCTGCGGTGTGCTTGCGGCTGTCTCCGGATTCCTGATGGTTTCTTTTGACGGCTACACCATCTACACGCAGGGCAACAGCCTCAGCACATTCCCCATCTCCTGCTGCGTGATCGGCGGTATTAAGATGTCCGGCGGCAAGGGTACTGTGGTACATATGCTGCTGGGTGTGCTGATCATGCGCGCGATTTCCACCATGATGAGCGTGATGTTCCTGTCCACGGATATGATCAATCTGATTACCGGACTGCTGCTGGTTGCGGTACTGATTATTGACCGGTTCACAAGCTCCAAGTCTGTGGATGAATAATGTTGATTCCCCCAACGGGTTTCAAAAATATATCTTTCCAATGATGAAAGGATGAAAGTGATGAAGAATCTGAAAAGAATTGCAGCGCTGCTGCTGGCTCTGAGCCTGGTATTTGCTCTGACTGCCTGCGGCAGCTCCGCTCCTGCCTCCAGCGCTCCCGCTGAGGATGCCGCTCCCGCTGCGGACGCCGCCCCTGCTGAGGATGCCGCCCCTGCTGAGGATGCCGCTCCTGCTGAGGATGCCGCTTCTGCTGCGGAGGCTGCTCCCGCCAGCGATGTCGACGTCAATGCTGCGCTGGCCGGCAAGACCATCGGCTATGTGACCATCAACTCCGCTTCCCCCTGGTCCGGCTGCATCGACTCCGCCCTCGGTGAGCTGATCCCCGCTGCCGGCGCCACCTATCGGAACCTGGATGCTCAGACTGATACCGCGAAGGTTGCTGAGTACTGCCAGCAGATGATCGACGCTAACGTGGACGCTCTGATCATCTTCGGCGGCGACCCCAATGCCAATGCCGACATCGTCAAGACCGCCGATGAGGCCGGTATCCCCGTGTTCATGGCTGCTCTGGACGTTGCCGAGGCCGGACGTCAGTATGTCAAGGCCTGCGTAGGCCCCGACCAGGAGCAGATGTGCTACGACATCGGCAAGTACATCCTGGACCAGAACGGCGCTGACGCCGGTCTGAAGGTTGTCCAGATCTCCGGCGTTCCCTTCCTCGACGACTACATCCAGCGTGAGGCTGGCTTCAAGCGTGCCATGGAAGAGGGCAACTATGAGCTCATGGAGCCTGACTACGCCTATTCCAGCCGTACTGACGCCAAGGCTTTCATGGAGAACCACATCCAGGCTGAGGGCGATTCCATCGATATCGTGATGGGCTATGACGACGACCTGACCATGGGCGCTATCGCGGCCATCGAAGAGGCTGGCCTGTCCGACAAGATCAAGGTTTACTCTCTGACCGGCCAGAACGACGCCATCCAGGCTGTTGCTGACGGCAAGCTGGAGCTGACTGTTATGAACCGTGCTGACAACATCGCCAAGGAGCTCTGCGTTGCCATGGCTGAGTGGTTCACCAACGGTTCCACTGAGTATTATCACTACACCGAGCTGACCTACATCAACAAGGACAACGTGCAGGAGTATATCGGCAAGGGTGAATTCTAATTCTCTATTACAAAAGGGTCTGCCTTCGGGCAGGCCCTTTTTCTATAACCAAGGGTTATCAAGTATAGATAAATGGTATTTGCAACAAAGTGTATCCTCCGATATAATCAAATCAGAAACTATCATGCGAAAGGAGCAATCATATGAGTTCGATCGAACAACGCGTTGAGCGGTTTGAGGACCGCCGTGAGATCAAGAACATCATGGGCAAGTATGTCACAAGCTGCCTGCTCTGCCGTGAGGACACACTGGTAGACACGCTGTTTGCCGGCCGGGATGATATCTCCGTCGGCTTCAACAACGGCTACTATGTGGGCCGGGAGGCGGTCAAGGGCTATTATTCCGCCGTTTGCGAGGCCACCGCTAAAAAGTCCAAGGTCCTTCAGGAGATTTTCCCCGATCAGCTCGGGAAGCTCTCTGACGAGGAATTGTATGGTGTTGGCCCCTTCAAGGCCGAGCCTCTGAACAGCTTTTATATGCAGGAGGCTGAGGACCTGCAGACCGCAAAGGCCATCTGGATGGTAGAGGGTTCCATCACCGACATTACCGAAAAGGGCCCGATCACCAGCTGGGTCTGGAGCTACTATGCCGCCGACTTCATCAAGGAAGACGGCCAGATGAAGCTCTGGCACGTGCTGCATGTGGAGGAGACCAACTGCCCCAACGGCACGGACTGGGCCATGCCGAAGAACGACTATCCGGAGCTGCCGGAGTTTGCGTCCCTCAAGGATGTGAAGCTGCCTGAGCCCAACCAGCCCGCCGATGTGTGGGAGCGATTCAGCGCTTCCCGCGGCGCTGCAAAAACGCCCCGTCTGCCGGAGCCCTATACCACCTTTGCTGAGACCTTCAGCTATGGTGTTTGAGAAAGGAGGTTCGATCTATGGCTAGCAACAGAGATTGGAATGCGACGAAATTCCCCGCGTGGTTTGAGCATAATATCCCCAAGCGGTATCCGCTTCCCAGAAAGAATGATGAGGACCTCCTCCAGATGGTGGAGGATATCGAAGAAGTTCGTGATCTGATGAGCCTGCGCTCCTACTACCAGGCCGCCGGAAAGCGGCAGGAGGAGCTGGACGAGCTGTGGGTATCCGAGCCGCTGCATGCCGCCAAGGCCAGCTTCGGCGCCAACTGGGGATATTACTACGGCAAGAACGAGATCCAGCGCTGGTATGTGGACGAGTATACCGCCCGCAAAAAGGAGCAGCTGAAGGTCTGGAGCGAGAAAAACGGCGCAGCCTACGATGAGGCGAACCTGGGTGCGGGCTGCATGGCTATGTTCCCAATGTCCACCTCCCTGGTGCGTATCGCCGCTGACGGACAGAGCGCCAAGGGCATGTGGTATTCCATCGGTCAGCAGACGGAGCTGCAGCCCGATGGCACCGCCCAGGGCCAGTGGCAGTACAACAAGGTCTGCGCCGACTTCATCAAGGAGAACGGCAGGTTCAAGATCTACCATATCGTCTGCGCCAACGACCAGAACTACGCGGCGGGCACCCAGTATGACAAGCCCACCTATATCGACCCCAAGGACGATATGATGGCGGTGGAGTTCGGCACCCCCACCATCCCCATGAATGTCCATGACAATACTTACAACTGGGCGGACAACTATCCTCCCATGCCGGAGCCCTATGAGACGCTGACTCCGGAGCTGAGCTACGGCCCCGAGGGCCATCCCATGCTGAAAGGAGGCTGCGGATCGTGAATAAGAATCTTTCTTTGCATCAGAGAATCTTCAATGCGGCTGCCACCCAGGAGGCCGAGTTCGTACACGCGACCCATACCTATCTCCACGCCCGGGCAAACGCCACGGAGGAGTGGAGCCAGATCTGGTCCCAGTGTGACGACGTGAGCTGGGCCCACGCCTTCGGCCGGATGCGCGGCTTCAAGAACGTCTGGAACGGCTCCGTTACCTGCTATGACGTGCAGGCCACCCAGCGGTTCCAGGGCGCCTATGAGGCCATGCCGGAGATCGGCGGTTTTGACATCCGCCCCCTGATGGAGCTCTCCCTCCACACGCTGGCCACCGATATCGTTGAGGTTGCCGACGATGGAAAGACCTCCCGCGCGTTCTTCCTGACCCCCGGCCTGATCTCCTCTGCGGTGGGCGGCAACGGCAAGCGCCGCTGCGGCGGGCTGTGGGAGCGTTACGGCGCCGACTTCATCTTTGAGGACGGCTGCTGGCTGTTCCTGCACGAGCATGTCTGCCCCGATATGGGCATCGGCTGCGACGGCAACAACCCCGGCATGAACAACTACCTCCAGACCAAGAACGGCGGCGGCATGGGCCCCGGCGGCCCCGGAGGTCCCGGTGGACCGGCTCCTGCCGGCAAGGGCGGCCCCGGAGGGCCTGCACCCGAGGGCAAGGGTGGCCCCGGAGGTCCTGGCGGTCCCGGAGGTCCCGGCGGCGCGCCCGGCGGACTGCGGACCCGTCCCGACTGCGACGACGCAGGCCCCCTGCACTCCAACTGGAGCGTCACCCAGACGGTGCAGAATACGGTTCCGTGGCCGGTTCCCTATGCCACCATGGACGACGACAACACCTACACCAAGCGTCAGTGATACATCCAGGCCCGGAGGCAAGCCGCCTCCGGGCCTTTCTCCATATGCTGACAAAAAGCCGCCGCACAGATCGTGTCTGCGCGGCAGCTGAGTTTTCGTTTGATCCGGGATCAGTCCAGAGAAACGGCGGCATCATAGCCGGCCCTTACTGCCTGAGTGACCTGCTGGGTCCTGACGCAGTCTCCGATGGGGATGAAGTTGTGCTTCGTCTTTCGGAGTTCGTCCACCAGCGCGGACTTGGAGCGGAGGCCCAAGGCGCAGATCACAGTGTCTGCAGCAAACAGCTGCTCAGTCCCATCCGGAGTCACGGCGATGACGCCTTCCGGTGTGATCTCCTTGCATTTGGTGGAAGTGGCCAGAACCGGCGGAATCACATCGGCGTGGACGTATTGCTGCCCGGCCTCCTGGGGATACAGGCCCATGCGGACCTTCAGAGCGCGCCGGTGGGCAGCGGTGGTCTCCGCGGCAATCTCGGGCGCCATTTCGATGATGGTGACCTCATGGCCGGTCTCCGCCAGATGCAGGGCGGTTTCGCATCCCACAAGACCGCCGCCCATGATGACAACCTTTTTCCCGACCGTAACGCCCTCGTCAAACAGGGCCGTGCCGAGGACATAGTTGTCGCCGGGAATGCCGAACATATCCGGCGTAATGGGATTGGAACCCACGGCGCAGATGACGGTGTCCACATCCAGGCTGTCCAGGAATTCCTTTGTGACGGTGGTGTTCAGCTTCACCGGAACGTGTTTGAGCTCCAGCTGATGGGCCTGCCATTTGGCGAACTTGTCCAGCAGGTTCTTGAAATCCTCATGCTCCGCGAATTTCAGCGCACCGCCCAGAGAATCGGTCGCCTCATAGAGCGTCACCTCGTGGCCGCGTTCGCAACAGGTGATGGCGGCCTGCATGCCGCCGGGGCCGCCGCCGACCACAGCGACTTTATGCTTGTGCGCGGCGGGAAGCCGGTATTTGGCGTCGTATTCCTGGCCGATGACCGGGTTGACCGCGCAAATGATGTTCCGGGTCTTCATCATCTGGCCCTGGCAGGTGAAACAGCGGAGGCAGCGGCGGATCTCATCGGTGCGGCCGTCCCGGACCTTGTTGGGAAGATCCGGATCCGCCACCAGCGCGCGGCCCATGGCGATCAAATCTGCCTGACCGTTTTCCAGAATGGACTCCATCTGATCCGGGTCGCCGATGGCGCCAACACAGGAGACCGGTTTGCTGACGGCCTTTTTCACTGCCTCCGCCAGATACACGTTGACGCCGTCGGGAACAAACATGCTCGGATGCATGAGGATCCAGGTGTACAGGTCCTCCATGACGCCGGCAGATACGTTGAACAGATCCACATAGGGCTCCAGCAGTTTGCAGATCTCGACGCCCTCATTCAGGTCGTATCCGTTTTTCGTCAGTTCCGAGCCGGAGATCCGGATTTCCACCAGACATTTGGGCGCGCCCTGGCGGACTGCCTTGAGGACTTCGATCACGAAACGGCAGCGGTTCTCCCGGGATCCGCCGTACTCGTCGGTACGGTGGTTGGAGAGCTCTGAGAGGAACTGGCCCAGCAGCCAGCCGTGGCCGCAGTGAATGGTCAGAATATCGAATCCCGCAGCAGCGCAGTTGGCAGCGGAGCGCCGGTATCCGCCAATCACATCGTCCATCAGCTTCCGGTCCATGCCCCGGACAGTCTGGTTGCCCTGATCATCGAAAATGTCGCAGGGACCGATGGGAAGCACATGTCCCGGCAGGAACAGGGGGTTGCAGCGCTTGCCGCCGTGACCGAACTCGATGGAGGCGTAGGCGCCGTACTTGTGGATGGTGGACACCAGATCGTACATGGAGGGGACTGCAGAGGGATTGTCCAGCGTGACCATGGAGGGGTGATCCGGGCCGGTGGCGCCGTGAGCGACCGCTTCACCCACGTTGACGATGGCGGCGCCGCCCTTGGCGCGGAGCTCGTAGTAGGCGATATTCTCCGGGGAGAACACGCCACCGGGGCCCATCTCCGCCAGAGATGTGGGTGCAGATACCATTCGGTTTTTCAGGGTCAGGTTCCCCAGCTTGAAGGGGGAGAGCAGAAGATCGTATTTTGACATGTGAATACCCCTTTTCCAAGACAGTTTGTGAATATAATTCTATATTATGATTATAACGTAAATCAGACGAAAGAGGAAATAGATAGTTTGTATACATTATAACTTCAAGTTATTACACCAGATGCTCGGACTCCTGGGCGGGATCAGGCATGCCGATGTTTTCCTCCCGGTTCAGGCCGATGCTCTTCCGCTCTCCGAAATCCATGGGCGGGAAATACTGATCCAAAAAAGTTTGAAGCAGTTTCCCGTAGTCCTAGAAGAAATGGACCGCGAAGTTGTAGAGCTTCTTCGGCATCTCCATCAATGTCCGGTCTTTTCTTGAGACGATAGAGATAAACCGGAACACCTCGATATCGGAAAAACGCAGCGCAACAACAGGGTTATTGGCTTGATACTTGGAATAAAAGACATTGGCCGGCACAAAACTGACGCCCTGACCGGACTCCAGCGCTTCGTCAATGATCCGCGGCTCGTTGCTGCAGAGCGTAATGTTCGGCGTAAAACCGACGATCCTGCAGTTGTCGATGACGGCGCGGCGGTCGAAACTGGCGTCGTTGACGAGAAATTTCTCCTCTTTGCAGTCCGCCAGACGAACAAAGTGCCGGTCCGCCAGAGGGTGGGTCCTTCCGACGGCCAGGAGGATCTCCTCGTCCATCAGCTTGAACTGATTGATCTCCGGATTGTGAAACGGGATCGGGGTCAGGGCGAAATCCAGCTTTCCATTCAGAAGCTGCTGCTGGAGCATTTCCGGACTGTACAGGAACTGGCTGATCTGCAGCGTCTCCTGCTGATGCTCCCGGAGATAGCTCAGAAGCAGAGAATTTAGCAGTTCCGCCACCGGGCAGCCGATGGTGACGGAGGTGCTGGCGGCGGCTTTATAGTCGTCGATCAGCCGCTGTCCTTCGGCGATGCAGTCGAAGGCACGGGCAACCTGACGGTAAAAATCCGCACCGATGGGGGAAAGGCTGATGCGGCCTTTCTTGCGTTCAAACAGGGTTACCCCGAGGCTCCGCTCAAGCTTGGAGATGGTCTTGCTGAGGGCCGGCTGAGAGACGTGGAGCGTTTCCGCCGCCCGGGACATATTTTCCTTTTCTGCAATGACCTTGAAATAGTAAAGGTATGTCAGTTCCATTCCCATCACCTCCCGGAAGAGTTTTCACGTTTATTATATCGAAGTCTGTGAAAAAAAGCAATATCCGATAACCGCAGGTTATATAACTTAACAAAAATATATTTGATTGCAGCAGGGGAAATGCAGTATGATTAACGTGTATTTTTATACGAACCAAAGGAGGATCATTATGAAGAAATACAGCTTAGTGGCTCTGCTGCTGGCGCTCTGCCTCTGCGCGGGACTGCTTTCCGGATGCGGCAGCCAGGCTGCTGCGTCGGCTGCTGCGCCTGAAACGGCTGCTTCCGAAGAAGCCGCAACAGAAGCGGCAGGAGAGACGGCGGAGGCCCCGGCCGATGCTCCGGCCGATAACGCCGCGGAGGAAGCCGATTCCGCGCTGGAGGAAGAGCCCGTAGAGGAAATCCCGGAATGGGAGTATGAGCCCATTGAGTATCCCATTGCCGACGGCAACGTAACGCTGGATTACTGGATCACGTGGGAACTCAGCCCCAACACCATTTATGATGACATCAGTGAGCACATTTGCCTGAAAGAACTGGCAGACGCCACCGGTGTCAACCTGAATGTCCTGGCGCAGAGCCAGGCCGCCGGGGATACCAACACCAACCTGATGCTGGCCAGCGGCGACTATCCCGACATGATCGGGGGCTTCAAGTATACCACCGGAATGGATGCTGCCATCGAGGACGACATCGTGGTGGATATTAAGGACGATATCGCGGAATTCTGCCCCGACTATTATAAGTATCTCATGGAAGATGACAGCAAGTACTGGCAGGCCGTCCAGACGGATGAGGGGCATATTGGCGCCTTCGTCACGGTGGGTACCGTTGCAGAGGTCGCAGACGGCACTATGACCTACACCTATATGATGGACGAGTTGGGTTTCACTGCCGATAAGATCAATACTGTTGATGCCTATGCGGAATACCTGACCGCTGCAAAGAACAAGTACGGCATGGCCGCACCGCTCTATATGCCTGGTGATTTTGTGTTTGCCAATGACGTGCTCGCCAGTGCCTATGGCGTCTCTCTGAAAATCGATCCCATGACCGGTGATCTTCCCTGGTTTGTGGAAGACGGGGTGGTCAAGTCCGGTTATCTGCAGGAGGGATACAAGGAGTATGTTACCCTGCTGCACGATTGGTTTGAACAGGGCCTTCTGGATTCGGATACTGCCTCTCATATTGTTGTGGACAAGAATGATGACCTGATCGGCCTCATTGCCAACAAGCAGGTTGCCATCTTCCACCAGCACGACGGCCTGATCGATCTGTTTGCCAATTTGTCAGGCGAAGAAGTCGTTGCCATTCCGCTGCCCACCGTTCACGAGGGCGATCAGCTGCATATCGGCGGCGCTCAGGATGCCATTTCCGGCGAGAGCGGCGTTGTCATCACCACGGACTGCGATGAATATGAGCTTGCCATGGAGTTTATGAACTATTGCTACACTGATGAGTGGGCGCTGGCCTCCAACTATGGCGTGGAGGGCACGACCTATGATATGGTTGACGGCGAGCCTGTGTTCCAGGATTGGACCTGGCAGGGAAGCGCATCCGGCGGCAACTTCAGCTCCACCATGATGGACTACACGTTCCTTGCCCAGGTGGACATGAACGTAGATACTCCGGGTATGTCCAAGGCTGCGATGGAATGCAAGGACATCTGGAATGCCAACATCGACAATCAGAACGACTATCCCGATGCGGCTGCCATGACTGCGGACGAGAACTCCGAGTATAACAATTATGCAGGTGATGTTATCACCCTGATCCAGACAAGCACCGCCAAGTTTATTACCGGCGATCAGCCCCTGGACGAGGTGGAAGCTTTCCAGCAGCAACTGATTGACACAGGTATCGAGGAGTGCGCCGCCCAGAAGCAGGCCGCGTACGATCGTTACATGTCCCGCGACTGATTAGAAAAACAGGCGTCCCCGGCATTGCCGGGGACGCCTGAAACAAACTGCTTGACAAAGTGCATTGCGTCGATTATAATATTCAAGCTGTTCATGCTGCTATAGCTCAGTCGGTAGAGCGCATCCTTGGTAAGGATGAGGTCGCCAGTTCAAATCTGGCTAGCAGCTCCAGAAAGCCCCG
>CACYXZ010000022.1 GCA_902778525.1 Oscillospiraceae bacterium
GGGGTGGAGGTGAAGTTCTACAACATGGAGGTGGCCGTGGACGAGCATCTGGAGACCCGCTTCCCGGGCCTCTATGTGATCGGAGACGGCAGCGGCATCACCCACTCCCTGTCCCACGCCTCCGCCAGCGGCGTCTTTGTGGCCCGGGAGATTGCCCGGAAATAAGAAACGAGTCCCTGATGCATCTTCGCATCAGGGACTTTTTCGATGGCCCGCCGCTGCGGGCCGTATGTCAGATAATCGCACAGCAGTTCCAATCTTATAACTTTTCAAAGAACCGGGGGTTTACGGTACAATGGGAGTGTCAAGAAGAAAAAACAGAAAAGGAGTGCGACAAATGAAGAAGAAATGGATTGCCCTGCTGCTCGCGGCCATGATGGTCCTGAGCCTGCTGGCGGGCTGCGGCGCCGGAAGCGCTGCCTCCAGCGCGGAGCCTGCCGCCAGCGCCGCTTCCGCGGAAACGGAGCAGGCCGCCGGAACGGAGACGGAACCGGCGGAAGCGCCCCAGGCGGAGGAACCGGCAGAAGCCGCCTCCGCGGAAGAGCCGGCGGCGGAAGAACCGGCCGAAGAAGGTTATGTGCCCCGGATCAATTTCCCCGGAAGCGACACCGCCCGGCTGCACTACTCCAACACCTATGAGCTGCCCATCTCCGAGGACGGCGCCACCCTGACCTGGATGCGCACCGCCCTGAACCTGATGGGGCCGCTGGGTGAGCTGGGGCTCAGCGAGCTTCAGGATCTGGACGCCATTCAGGAACTGCAGAACCGGACCGGCGTCACCATCGACTACACGGAGATCGACTTCTGGACCGCCAGTGAGAAGATGAACATCGCCATCGCCTCCGGAGACTACCCCGCCATCATCTCCAACCTGATGTACAGCGGCGGCGACACCGCGGCGGTTACGGACGAGGTCATTGTGGACCTGACGGATCTGCTGCCCGAGTATTCCCCCAACTACCAGTACCTCATCGACTCCAATCCCGACGAGGCGGGCATTTTCCGCAGCGACGGACGGGTCCTGGCCTACCGGTCCCCCTACGACAACTTTGTCCAGAACCAGGGCATGGTGGTCCGGAAGGACTGGCTGGAGGAGCAGGGCCTCAGCGTCCCTGAGACCTACGACGAGATGTTCAACGTCCTGACCACCTTCCGGGACGCCTATGAGGACATTACCCCCCTGTACATGAACGCCCAGTGCACCATCAACGGCCTGGTGGTGGGCTATGACGTGGCCTCTTTTGCCGCCGACGGTTTCAGCTCCAGCCTGCCCTATTACGTGGTGGACGGCGAGGTCCGCTGCACCCTGCTGGAGGACGGCTACAAGGACTATCTGATGGAGATGAACAAGTGGTACAACGAGGGCCTCTTCGCCCGGGACTTTGCCTCCATCCAGTATGACCCCATGGGCGGCGTTCTGGGTGAGATGACCGCAAACGGCACCGTGGGCGTCTGGTGCACCTCCGGCGAGGGCATCAACAACATCTACTTCCCGGTGACCTGCGTGCCCAACCTGACCCTGGAGAAGGGCGGGAAGGATCACCTGACCTCCACCTCTCTGCTCACCGACTCCGACAACACCTACGTCACCTCCTGCTGCGAGGATGTGGAGACCGCCATGCGGTTCCTGGATTACCTCTACTCTGAAGACGGCATCCTGTTCTACAACTACGGCTTCGAGGGCATCGACTATGAGCTCGACGAGAACAACACCCCCCGGTTCACCGACGCGGTGGTGAACAACGAGTACGGCGTGGACGTGCAGAATATGCTCCGCATCCGCCGGCCCTATACCCTCTGCTCCTCCATGATGATCCTCTACGCCACGGCGGAATACAACACGGATCTCAAGAACGAGGCCTGGGAGGTCTGGACCTCCAACATGGACGGGGAATACTTCATCCCCACCAATGTGACCATGAACGCCGACGAGACGGAGACGGCGGGCTATTACGGCACCGACATTCTGACCTACGCCTGCGAGACGATCCCCCAGTTCATCTCCGGCGATATCGGATTTGACCAGTGGGATTCCTTCGTGGCAAGGCTCCACGAGATGAGCATCGACGAGTGCATCGCCGCGGAGCAGAGCGCCTACGACCGCTGCATGGAATAACAGATAGACCCGGGCAGGAACGGAGCGATCCGTTCCTGCCCTTTTTTTCAGCGGTTCCTCCGGAAAATGCTTTACTTTAGCAAAATAGTGTGCTACCATATTACCGAATCATAGAATCAACACATTTTTGGAGGAATATTGATCATGAAAAAGATTCTTTGTGTGGTACTCGCTCTGGCGATGGTACTTTCCCTCTGCGCCTGCGGCGGCAAGTCGGAAACCGGAAAACTTGTGGTCGGCTTTGACGCGGAGTTCCCGCCCTTCGGCTTCCTGGCCGAGGACGGCAGCTATGACGGATTTGATCTGGCTCTGGCCAAAGAGGTGTGCAACCGGCTGGGCTGGGAGTTCGAGGCGGTGGCCATCGACTGGAACAGCAAGGATACGGAGCTCTCTTCCGGCAACATCAACTGCATCTGGAACGGCTTTACCTACACCGGCCGTGAGGACGAATACACCTGGTCTGATCCCTATGTGGACAACAGCATCGTGGCCGTGGTTCGGGCCGACTCCGGGATCACCAGCCTCGCGGATCTGGCCGGCAAGACCATGATGGCCCAGGCCGCGTCCTCTGCCGTGGACGCGATCAACGCCAACGAGACCCTGAAGAACTCTCTGGGACAGGTCGTGGAGCTGGCGGACTACAATATGGGCTTTATGGAGCTCAAGCAGGGCAGCGTGGACGCCATCGCCGCCGACCTGGGAGTTGCCACCTATCAGATCGGCAGCAACGACGGCGACTACATCATCCTGGAGGAGCCCATCAGCACCGAGCAATACGCCGTAGGCTTCCTGAAGGGCAACACGGAGCTGCGGGACGCGGTGAACAAGGTCCTTCTGGAGATGGCCGAGGACGGCACCATGCTGAAGATCGCCCAGGATTACGTGGACGACGGCCTGGTGCTCGAGAGTCTGTGCCTGGTGAAGTAAACCGCAAACCAAGCGTCGCTGGGCGGAGGCCGACGGCCTCCGCCCTTCCTGACGATTTCTGTGACAGGAGTTGCTTATGACCATTCAAACCATGCTCGGATTGCTGGCCCAGGGCTTTCTCACCACGCTGGCGATCTTCTTCCTGACGCTGCTCGGCTCGCTTCTGCTGGGCCTGCCGGTGGCGCTGGGGAGGATGTCCCGCTACGGAGTCGTGCGCGGGGCGATCAAAGTCTATATCTCCATCATGCGCGGCACGCCTCTGATGCTGCAGCTGATGGTGGTCTATTTCGGCCCCAGCCTGCTGCTGGGACTCTCTTTGCCGGCCAACTGGCGCTTCGCGGCGGTGATCGTGGCCTTTGTCATCAACTACGCCGCCTACTTTGGGGAGATCTACCGCGCCGGCATCGAGGCCATCTCCGACGGGCAGCGGGAGGCCGCCCAGGTGCTCGGCTATACCCGGGGACAGACCTTCTTCAAGATCATTCTGCCCCAGATGGTCAAGCGGGTGCTGCCCCCTGTGACCAACGAGGTCATCACGCTGGTCAAGGACACCTCCCTGGCCTCCGTGATCGGCACGGTGGAGATGTTCACCCGGGCCAAGCAGATCGCTGTGGCGCCCAATTCCCCGGGCATGCTCACGTTCGTGGCGGCGGCGGTGTTCTACTATGTGTTCAACTATGTGGTGGCCTTTGTGATGGAGCGCATCGAAAAGGCCTTCGACTATTACAGGTAAGGGGGTGACGGTATGGTCTTGGAAATGAAAGGGATCGAGAAGTCCTTTGGGGATCTGAGCGTGCTCAAGGACATCAGCCTTCAGGTGGACTCCGGCGAGGTGGTCAGCATCATCGGGCCAAGCGGATCGGGAAAAAGCACGCTTTTGCGCTGCGCCACCTTCCTCGAGCGGATCGACGCCGGGGAGATCCGGTACCTGGGCGAGCCTGCCGTGACCACCAACGGGCAGGGCGCGGCGGAATATGTGGGCGCCGCGGAGCTCCGCAAAATGAAGCAGCATTTCGGGCTGGTGTTCCAGCAGTTCAATCTGTTTCCCCACTACTCCGTACTGAAAAACATCATGGACGCGCCGATCCACGTGCAGAAGCGGCCCAAAGAGGAAGTCCGGGCCGAAGCGGAGGAGCTGCTGAAGAAGATGGATCTGGTAAAACGGGCGGAGGCCTATCCCTGCCAGCTCTCCGGCGGACAGCAGCAGCGGGTGGCCATTGCCCGGGCGCTGGCCATGAAGCCGTCCATCCTGTTCTTTGACGAGCCCACCAGCGCCCTGGACCCGGAGCTCACCGGGGAGGTGCTCAAGGTCATCCGGCAGCTGGCCGAGGAGAAAATGACCATGGTGGTGGTCACCCATGAGATGCCCTTTGCCCGGGCGGTCAGCAACCGGGTGATCTTCATGGACGGCGGCGTGATCGTGGAGCAGGGAGATCCGGAGCAGGTCTTCGGCGCGGCGGAGCAGGAGCGCACCAAACAGTTCCTGCGGAATTACCAGCAATGACCCGGGAGATCCCTTATGTGCTGATGGACCCCACGGGGAACCGCACCATCCTGGCGGAGGGGGACGTGCCGGAGGCGCGGCAGCCTGCGGCGGCCTCCCGCCTGATGGAGCTGGAGCCCTCCGCCGAGCAGGTGGGCTTCCTCTCCCGATCCGGCGGGCTGGCCCTCCGGATGGCCGGCGGCGAGTTCTGCGGCAACGCGGCCATGTGCGCGGCGGTGCTCCACGGGATCCGCAGCGGCCTCGATCAGGGCCGGGTTTCCGTGGCGGTATCCGGGGCGGAGGAGCCGGTGACGGTGGAGTTTTCCGCCCTGCCGGGAGGCCTCTGGCGGGGACAGGTGGATATGCCCCGGCCCCGGGCAGTCAGAACGGTCCGCTTCTCCGAAGCGGGAGCGCTTCCGGTGGTGGAATTCCGGGGCATCAGCCACGTAATTCTGGAGCGGGAGATGGAGAAGGCGCAGGCGGAGACCCTAGCAAGGCAGTGGTGCCGTACTCTGGGCGCGGACGCGCTGGGCCTGATGTTCCTGGACCGTGGAGCCGGGCGTCTGACGCCGCTGGTCTACGTGCCGGGCGCGGACACCCTGTTCTGGGAGAGCGCCTGCGGCAGCGGCACCTCCGCGGTGGGGGCGTGGATGGCCCGGGAGCGGGGCGCGCGGACGGAGCTGAAGCTGGCGCAGCCCGGCGGCGTGCTGGAGGTTGCGGCGGATCCGTCAGGAGCCCTGCGGCTCAAAGGCACCGTGCGGTGCCTGTATGAAAGGACGGCTTCTCTTAACATACAGATCTGACCCGCCGGAAAGGGATTGCCCCTTCCGGCGGGATTTGCTACAATGGACCTATCTTCGGAAGGGAGGCGGATCGGATGAAGCATCAGGCGTTCAACCCCTATCTGCCCGATTGGGAATATGTGCCGGACGGAGAACCCCATGTGTTTGAGGGACGGGTCTATGTCTACGGATCCCACGACCGGTTCGGGGCGCCGATTTTCTGCGTCAACGACTATGTGTGCTGGTCGGCGCCGGTGGAGGATCTCAGCGACTGGCGGTACGAGGGCGTGATCTACCGTAAAAAGCAGGACCCATCCAATCCCCTGGGGATCCGCTCCCTGTACGCCCCGGACGTGACCCGGGGACCGGACGGGCGGTACTATCTCTATTACGCCTTTGACTTTATGGGGCAGATGGGCGTGGCGGTCTGCGACAGCCCTGCGGGACAGTATCAGTACTACGGCAAGGTCCGGTTCCCGGACGGGCATATCTGGGGCACCCGGCGGGGAGAGCCGTTTCCCTTTGATCCCGGGGTGCTGACAGATGAGGACGGCCGGGTGTGGCTCTATTCCGGATTTGCCACCAAGGTGCCCTTCCCCGCCTCGAGATGGCACGACCTCGGCAACGAGGGCGGTGTGGTGCTGGAGCTGGAGAAGGATATGCTGACGATCCGGCAGGGGCCGAAGCTGCTGTTTCCGGCAAAGGGCAGGGCGGGAGCCTTCCCGGGCCATGCGTTCTTCGAGGCCAGCTCCATCCGGAAGGTGGACGGGAAATACTGCTTCGTCTATTCCTCCGAGCACAACCATGAGCTGTGCTATGCCATGGCGGACCGGCCGGACGGACCCTTCTCCTTCGGCGGGACGCTGGTGGATCTGGGGGACCTGTTCCTCTGCGGGAATACGGAGGAGGCCCGCGGCACAAACTATCTGGGCAATACCCACGGCGGCCTTCTGCAGATCGGGGCGGATTATTATATCTTCTACCACCGGCAGACCAACCGGAGCTCCTATGCCCGGCAGGCCTGTGCGGAAAAGCTGGAGCGCACCCCGGAGGGCGGCTTCCGGCAGGCGGAGGTGACCTCCTGCGGGCTCAACGGAGGCCCGCTGGCGGGGCTGGGCCGCTATGAGGCGCGGATCGCCTGCAATCTCCGGTCAAAGGAGGGCGTGGGCCGGTATGACTGTCCCCGTTCGAAGCGTGCGTTCCGGGAGCACCCCTATTTCACCCAGACCGGACCGGACCGGGAGGGGGACGGGGACCAGTATATCGCCAATATGCGCAGCGGCGCGTCGGCGGGATTCAAGTATTTCCGCATGGAGGGCGCCGACGGGATCGCTCTGGAGCTGGGAGGCAGGGCGGACGGGACCATGGAGGTCTCGGACACGCCGGATTTCCGGATCCTCCGGGCGGCGGTGCCGGTAAAGACAGCGGGAAAGGACGGCCTGTTTTCCGACCCCCTGGAGATGCCCTCCGGAAAGCAGGCGCTTTATTTCCGGTTTCAGGGGGAGGGCGCCGTTGATTTCAAGGCGTTCACCCTGTTCCGGCGGCAGAACGCAGACAGCCCGGCTCCCTGAGGAGCCGGGCTGCTTTCGTAAAGGAGAAGAGAAAAGGAGAAAAGAGCTCGTATGATGAACAGGAATCCTTCCTGATTACGTTTTCAATATATCGGAGGAATATGACAGGAGAATGACCCCGGTGTAAACAAACTGTGAATCCTGCCGCCTGCGGATGCGCCGGAGAGGATTGACAAAAAATCGATAGTCCGATATTCTAAATATCAATAAGACGCTGAGTGTCAGAGATCTGACAGCGGGAGAACCAATTTTGGGGTGAATTCGCAAAGACGCGATAGGAGACTTCCCTCTCCGAACCCGACAGCTAATCTCGTAAGCGTGGGGAAGGTCCGGGCGTTCCGGACAGGAATATCTGTATCGCTGACCGCAGCACCTTCCCTGATTTTCAGAGGAGGTGTGTTTTTTATGACCATGGGAACGATTTTCTGGTTGTTGACCGCCGCAATCTGCCTGATCTTTCTGATCATCTCCTGGCGGGTGCGGGGAGACGCCAACAAGAGCTTTTCCAGCTACGCCATCGGGTCCGGCTCCTTCGGGATCTGGCTGATCTTCTTCACCCAGTTCGCCAGCATCATGGGCGTGTCCAATTTCTTCTCCCATGCGGGCAACGCCTACGTCCAGGGTGTGGGGATCCTGGCGTTCATCCTGGGAGAGCAGGGCAGCAAAATCATCTTCGCCCTGACCCTTGCGGGCCTGATCGGAAAATTCACCTACAACACCATTCCGGAGATGATCGACGATCTGATCGTCCGGGACAAGCTGACCCGGGCCATGGCCAGCGTCATGGCGGCCCTGATCATGATCGCCACAGTGGGCGGTCAGGCCAAGGCCTTCGGGGATCTGTTTGAGGTATTTACCGGCGCGAACTCCGTCCCCATCGTGGTGCTGTTCTCCGCCATCTTCATCATTTATACCGTGTTCGGCGGCGTTTACAGCGTGGTATGGACGGACCTGTTTCAGGGCATCATGTGTCTGGTGTTCGGCGTCGTGTTCTATCTGTTCATGTTCAGCCGGGTGGATTTCTCCCTGGGCGTGCTGGAGGGTCGGCTGGCGGAGCTGGGCAGGGCGGAGCTGATGAGCTTTGCAGGCGTCAACGGCTGGACGGCGCTGAACAAGTTCCTGACGGGACTGGTGGGCGTCCTGATCTTCCAGGTATACTGGCAGCGGTGCTTCAGCTGCCGCAGCGCCCGGGACGCCAAACGCTCCATGCTCACCAGCGGTTTGATCTGCCTGGTGTTCGTGTTCATGACGGCCTTCTCCGGCCTGATCATCATGACCTATAACCAGGATCTCAACGCCAACAACGCCATGCCCTGGTTCATGATGAACGTGATGCCCGGATGGCTGTGTGCCTGCATCTTTGTGCTGGTGCTGTGCGCCGGCATGAGCACGGCGGACTCCTGTCTGAACTCTGCGGCGGTGCTGGTGGTCAACGACATGATCCGGCCCTTCCGGAACGATTCTGACGCCACGTTGATCCGGGATACCAAGATCATCACCGTGATCATCGGCGCGGTCTCCTGCTTCTGCGGCATCTTTGCCCAGACGATCCTGTCCCTGCTGTCCAGAGCCTATTCCTTTGCCGGGGCCGGCGTGGTGCCGGTGATCGTCATCGGCCTGCTGTGGCGGGAACGGAGGGAGGCCCACGACATGGGGAAGAAGAACAGCCGCGTCACCGCCTGGGGCGCCCGGTGCGGCATCGTGGTGGGAGCGGTGATCTCCCAGCTTCCGCTGTTCGGGGATTACGCCGTGATTGCCGGGGTCTTGATTTCTTCTGCGGTTATTGTTATAGTATCGCTGTTGACAAGAAACGTTCCCGTGGAACCGGTGTTCCTCAGCAGCGGGGATGTGAATCCAATTCGGAAAGGCGGAACGGCATAAATGGCATCTGTCATTCAGGCGGTAAACGAGCGGGAAAATGAGGCGGCGAAGCAGCCCTGGCTGAAGGAGGAGGGCCCCCGGTCTCTTGGAATCATCCTGGGCGCGCTGATCTACGCGGTGGGCGTGAACCTGTTTCTCAGGCCGCTGCACCTCTATTCCGGCGGATTTATGGGGTTTGCTCAGCTGATCACCACCCTGATGCGGGACTACGGCGGCCTGGACCTGGGCAAGGTGGACCTGTCCGGTATCATCTACTATGCCCTGAACATTCCCGGACTGGTCATCGCGTATCTGAGCATGCGGCGGCGGTTCTTTTTCAAGACGATCTTTACCGTCACCTGTATGACCCTGATTCTGACGCTGATCCCCATTCCCGATGCGCCGATGCTGGAGGAGAAGCTGGCCAACTGCCTGGTGGCAGGCATCATGGGCGGTGTGGGCGTCGGCCTGATCCTGCGGATGGGCGCCTGCGACGGCGGCATGGATCTGGTAGGCATGATCCTGATCCAGAGGAAGGGGCATTTCTCCGTGGGACGGATCAACATCGCGGCAAACCTGGTGCTCTACGGCGTGTGCCTGATTCTGTTCGACGTGCCTGTTGTGATCTATTCCCTGATCTATTCCGTGATCAGCTCCCTCATGTGTGACCGGGTCCACATCCAGAACATCAACGTTCAGGCCCTGATCGTCACCAAGATGGAGGTGGTGGAGCCCCTGGAGATCGAACTGATGGGGCGGATGCACCGGGGCATCACCCGGTGGGGCGGCTACGGCGGCTACACCGGTCACGAGGAGACCATCCTGATGGTGGTCA
This sequence comes from Oscillospiraceae bacterium, assembly GCA_902778525.1. Classification (GTDB taxonomy): domain Bacteria; phylum Bacillota; class Clostridia; order Oscillospirales; family Oscillospiraceae; genus HGM13006. The sequence continues at coordinate 9,575 of CACYXZ010000022.1, forward strand.
TCAGCAAGTATGAGATCGCCCAGCTCAAATCCATTGTCCGGCGGATCGACCCGAAGGCGTTCATCCTGATCGACGAGGGCGTCCAGATCGAGGGAAACTTCCTGAAGAAACTCACATGATTGACGAGCGGAGCGCTTTCCGGCGGCCGGCCCCCAGTGGCCCGGGCCGCCGGTTTTTGCCGGGCAAGGCAGGATGTGATAAAAGTGAAAAGTAACATCAGTTCTTGATACTTGCGGGTTACAGGGAAAGCCGTTAAACTAAATAGTAGAATCCTTAATATGTGAGATGGGAGGAATATCTATGTATAAGCATCCGCCCCTTGATGTGATGCACATGGCGGACGTGGTGGAAGACACCACCAAAATTGCGAACATCATGGGCGCCTACACGTTCCTGACCTGCTACCGGCAGTTTGACCGGCAGTTTGAGTCCTGGAGCAAGAACGAGCCCACCCTGACCCTGAACAATGGCAAGTACGTGGGCTACGAGGCCGTGAAGGGCTTCTTCGTGGATTACAACAACGAGCAGACCAGGTGGGCCAACGAGGTCATGCGGGGCCTGTATCCCGAGGAGCTGGGCGGCAAGTCCGACGAGGAGATCTGGGCCGTGGGCTCCAACACCGTTCTGACCATGACCAGCCCCATCATCGAGGTTGCCTTCGACGGCCAGACCGCCAAGGGCCTGTGGTACGTGTTCGGCGAGACCACCGAGGTCTACTCCAAGGGCCCCAAGGCCGCCTGGAACTTCGGCAAGTGCGCCGTGGACTTCATCAAGGAAGACGGCACCTGGAAGATCTGGCACATGATCATGTTCACGGACATCGCCTGCCCTCTGGGACAGAACTGGGGCACCGCGAAGATGTACGAGCACGAGGGCCCCGAGGCTCCCGCCCCCACCGAGGCCGGGGAGCTGTACAAGAGCTTCGGAGAGGACTACGTCTTTGCCATCAACCCCGAGATGCCCGAGCCCTATGACACCTTTGCCAATACGTTCAGCTACTGAGGAGGTGCGCAGTAATGCCTAAGAATATTCGTGAATTTACCCCGGAGGAGAAGATCCAGCGGGCGTATGATATGATCCAGATCAAGAACGTCATGGGCCGGCACGCGTATCTCCACGCCTGCAACCGTCATGACATCGAAATGGAGATCTGCTGGGCCCACAAGGCGCCCAACATCTCCTGGGGCAACTCCGGCGGCTTCCAGATTGGCCGGGACGTGGTTTGGAATTTCTACGTCAAGCCCCACATCGGCCACGGCCCCAAGCCCGGCGAGGGCCAGATGCACACCCTGACCACCCCCCTGATCGAGATCGCCGGGGACGGCCAGACCGCCCAGGCCATGTGGTACACCCCGGGTTACATCTGCGGCCACGGCGGTCCCATGGATCCCGACGACGCGCCTCTGGACGGCCAGTGGATGTACGAGCGCTACGCCATCGACTTCATCAAGGAGGACGGCGAGTGGAAGATCTGGCACTTCTTCGTGGGTACCGACTTCTCCTTCTCCGCCGGCACCAAGTATGAAGAGCGCCAGATGGGCCCCGCCCCCAAGCGGCCGCCCCAGTACGGCGTCATGCGGATCCCCGGCCTGTACACCAGCAAATACAACTGGAGCCAGTATCCCCACTGGCCGGTTCCCTATGAGACCTGGACCCCGGAGATCAGCTACGGTCCCGAACCGTTCATGAAGGAGGGTGAATAAGATGACAGAACTGGAACTCAGAGCCCATAAGATCGAAGCGGTGGGCGCCATCGAGAACCTGATGGCCCTGCACAGCTATTATCACGCCGCGGACATGAACCGGGAGGAGCTGGACAACTGCTGGAGCCAGGAGCGGGAAGCCGAGGTCATCTGGAGCCAGAACTTCGGCCGCTGGCAGGGCCTTCGGAAGAAGCTCTATCCCATGTACGCCGGCGACAACAAGTACACCGACGCCGAGTGGCTGAAGTCCAAGATCATCCGCGCCCACCCGGAGATGGAAGAGGCGATTAAGGACCTGGACGGCCGTGCTCTTGCTGAGATGCCCGTGCACGTGCTGGCCTCCCCGGTGATCGAGATCGCCGAGGACGGCATGAGTGCCAAGGGCCTGTGGTACACCCCCGGCTTTGCCCTGCGGCACGACTATGTGAAGGGCACCGCGGACGTTGCGTGGATGTGGGAGAAGTACGGCGGCGACTTCGTCTATGAGAACGGCGAGTGGCGGTTCCTGCGGCTTCTGATCTGCATGGATATGTCCACCGGCGAGCCCAACTCCTGGACCGAGCCCCGGCCCCCCATGGGCCCCCCGCCCGAGGAAGAGGAGTTCGATCCCGACGATCCCGACGGCAAGCGGGGCAAGAGCCCGGCTATGGGCGGCGGCGTGAGCGTGGAGAAGGACGAGCCCGGCCGGTTCACCGACTACAAGCCCACCCGGATCCCCACTGAGACCCCGAAGATCCCCGAGCCCTTCGAGTCCCTCGACAAGACCTGGAGCTATTAAGTCATAATAAGACCGCCGTCACTGGGCGCCCCCGGTGGCGGCGGTTTTCCAAAACACAACAAAGGAGGTCGTTTTATGGAGAGAAAATCCATCCATGATTTTGTTCTGGACGATATGTGGAACCACAACCTCATGTCCGGTGATGAGATCAAGGGCTGCGTCACCGGGGAAAAGTTCCCCACGGCTGACGAAAAATACGCCTATGCCCAGGGCATCTTCTGCATGTTCCCCCATATGCTTCTGAACAATTTCTCCCGCTGGATGTGGCCCGAAGGTACGCCCAAGGACTATCAGGCCTTCCTGCAGCCCTCCCTGGAGGCGCTTCAGGCCAAGGTATTCCCGGAGCTGGAGAGATACTACAAGGACGCCGCCCTCAACCCCGGCGAGCGGGGCCAGATCATGGCGGTGCTGCTGACCCGGGTGATCCCCCAGCACATCCTCACCGGCTTCTATGACTATATGTTCGCCGGCAGCGAGGACTACAAGGATATCTCCGGCTTCTGGGCGGAGATGCAGCCGCTGCTGGATATGACCGCGGAGCTGATCCGCTCCTCCTTCGCCCTGTCCACCGAGGCCCGGGCCGAGGCGTTCCTGTATGCAGGTGCCCGGTATCCCTTCCTGGTGGTCAAGCGCTGGTACGACTGGCAGTTCGGCAAGGACAAGCTGGAGATGGGTCCCCCGCCCGGTGACGGCGGTCCCGGAGGCCCCGGCGGTCCTCCTCCCGGCGGACCCCCACCGATGTAAAAACCCCATAGCAGACAAAGAACGCCGCCCCTTCCGGGGCGGCGTTTCTGTTATCCCATGGGCGGCGGAGGCGGCATACCCGGTCCGCCGGGCCCGCCGGGGCCCTCGCCGGGAGGCGGCATCATCATTTTCTGCTGATAGTCGTCGACAATCGAGGGATCCTGCAGGAAGGTCACGTTTTCCGCCTCCGGAAGAACGGTCCCCTCCGCCAGAGCGCCGTAGGTCACCGTGACGGGCGCGGGGGCGCAGACGGTGCCCTCCAGAGCCAGCACCGCGATCCGGCTGTCGCCGGTAACGGTCCAGGTCGATGCGCTGTCCACAGACAGGACGGTGGCGTTCACAGCGCCGGAGAGCTTCGTGCCCTTCAGGTTGATCTCCAGATAGGATGTCTCCTCCCGGCCGGCGTTGCCGGTCGCATCCATATCCGCCAGATTGGCCACCAGCCGGCCTCCGGCCTTGGCGAAGGCCAGATTCCCGTCGGCCGTCTGACCGATGGAGACGCGGTCCAGATTCATCACGGCCTTTCCGTCCTCGGCGCAGAGGATGGAGCCTGCGGTGGAGTTCAGCGTGCCGCCGAACATATGGACGTAGGAGTATTCCGGGCTCATGGAGTTGTGGGTGTTCAGGCCCACGGTGCCGGTGAGGTCGCAGTCATAGAGGTAGGTGTGACCCAGGGAGTGGGCCACCATCACGGCCTCGCAGCCCTTGGACACGAACTTGGAATTGTAGGCGGTGATGATGGACTTGCCGGCGGTGTAGATGCCGGGGGAGCCGGGGATCTCTGTGACGGCCTCGATGTCCCGGACGGTGATATAGCCGCCCTGGAAGTCCGTGGCCAGGGCGCCGGAGTTCATGCCTCCGGTGTGGATCTTCGTGCCGTTGCAGTAGACGTGTCCCCCGTAGGAGGCGTCCACCCCGTGACCCTGCCGGTTGCAGGTGTCGATGGTGCCGCCTTCAATGACCACGGCCCCGCCGAAGATGGCATAGGCGCCGTTGGCGGTGGAGGACTCATGGCAGACGATCTTCGGATTCACCAGGGTCACATGGCTGGTCTTCTGGTTGGACAGCACCGCCGCGCAGAAGCCGTACTTGCTGCCCAGCTCGTTCCGGAGGTCCTGGGGAGTCATCTCGCCCCAGCCGTGGATCTCCGGGTCTTTGAGATAGACGGTGCCGCCGTCCCGGGTATAAATGGCGGAGGAACCCGCCTCATGGGTGGAGGCAAAAACCGTCGTGTCGTTCCGCCGGTCGGTGACCGCATCGCCAATGGCGGTATAGGCGGAGAGAGAAGCCATGCGGGCCTCTACCTCCGGCTCCGGCGCGGTGGGTGTGGGCATGTTCTGGAAGGGGTCCATAGAGATTCCTCGCTTTCCTTGGTTGATAAGTCTACTGTAGCACAGAATCCCTTCGAATCCAAACAATTTCCGGGAAACAGCACAAAGAGAATATCCGGGAGCATTCTGGCGCTTTCAGGCCATGTTCTCCTGCAGGAAGGCCAGGGTGTGCTCCAGTGCGATCATCTCCTGGAACAGCAGGAAGCCGTGGAACCCGCCGGGGACCACCTCCAGCGTGCAGTCCGGGAAGAAGTTCGCCGCGCCGAAGCTGAACACCACCGGGGCAATGAAGTCCCGGTCGCCGTGGATGATCAGCACCGGCCGGTCATAGTTCTGCATGGGCTCTGTCAGATCCAGCGCCGCCGCCTCCTCCAGAAAGGCCTTTCCGTAGGTGTAGCCGGCGATCTCCAGGGTCTCCGGCGGATCCCAGGGGGCGTACATTTCGCCCAGGAAGAAGCCGAAGTGGGTGGTGGCTGTGACGCCGAAGCCTGGATACCACAGGCACATGGCCCGGATCTCATCCCCCCGGGACTCCGTGGCCAGGGTGGCGGCCACTCCGCCGAGGCTCTTGCCGATCAGGAAGATGTTGTCCGGGTCGGTAAAGCGGAGCTCCTCCACATAGTCCAGCATGGCCAGTACGTCCGAGGTTTCCCTGGCGATGGTCATGTCCTCCTGGGCGCCGTCGCTCAGACCGTGGCCGCTGAAGTCGAAGCGGACGCTGGCGATGCCGTGGTCGGCCAGACACCAGGCGATGTCGGCGCACCAGTTCCGGTCGGTGTTGAGTCCGTGGAGCAGGATCGCCACCGGCAGCTTCCCGTCGATCTCTCGGGGAGCGGTGAGGGTTCCCCGGAGGGTGTTTTCCCCCGACTGGATGGTCACGTCCAGTTCGGTCCACTGGGGGCCGATCTCAAAGGGCGTAGGGGGCCGGAGCTCCTGAAAGGACTGGTTTCCTTCCGCCGCCAGCGCGGGCGTCAGGAGCAGAGAACATAATACAAGCAGCGCAAGGCCGCGGGTACGCATTCGTTTCATAAAGGCCTCCGGATTTCAAGAGTATATATATTCTATCAAACCGCTGCCCAAAAGGGAATCACAGAACAAAAAAACACAAAAAGAAATCACAAAAAACTCGACTCCCGGCCAAATTTGTTGTATTCTATGTTATGCATACTTCTCGCAAAGGAGCGCAACAATATGCGGGAAACCAACCGAACGGAATTTTTACAGGGACTGCGGGACGGGCTGCCCATCGGCCTGGGGTATTTCGCGGTGTCCTTCACGCTGGGCATCACGGCCCGACGGGCGGGGCTGACGGCTTTTCAGGCGGCCCTGGCCAGTTTTCTTACCAACGCCTCCGCCGGAGAGGCGGCGGGCTTCACGGTGATCGCGGAGGGCGGGAGCTACCTGACCATGGCCATCATGATCCTGGTGGCCAATGCCCGGTATCTGCTCATGTCCACGGCCCTGACCCAGAAGCTGCGGCCGGAGACCAGCATCTTAAACCGGCTGATCATCGGCTACGACGTGACCGACGAGATCTTCGGCGTGTCCATCGCCCGGCCGGGGTGGCTGTGCCCCTTCTACTCCTACGGGGTGTTTGTGCTGCCGCTGATCGGGTGGAGCTCCGGCACCTACCTGGGGGTCATGATGGGCAATCTGCTGCCGGCCAATCTGGTGTCGGCGCTGAGCGTGGGCCTTTACGGCATGTTTATCGCCATCATCATCCCGCCGGCCCGGAAGGAACGGGTCATCGCGGTGCTGGTGGCCCTGAGCATGCTACTGAGTTATGCCTGCGCCCGGCTTCCGGTGGTGTCCGGCCTGTCCTCCGGCACGCGGATCATCCTCCTGACGGTGCTCATTGCCGCCGGGGCGGCGCTGCTCAGGCCGGTGAAGGCCCCGGAGCGGGACCCCAACTTTGAAGGGGGTGGCGGTCAGTGACGCGAAATCCCTATATCTATATCTTCATCATGGCCGGCGTCAGCTATCTGATCCGGGTCCTGCCGCTGACTCTGATCCGGCGGGAGATCAAAAGCACATTCCTCCGCTCGTTCCTGTACTATGTTCCCTATGTGACCCTGGCGGTGATGACCTTCCCGGCCATCGTGGAGGCCACGGCCAACCCGGTGGCGGGCGCCCTGGCGCTGGTTGTGGGGATCGCACTGGCCTGGTTCGGCCGGAGCCTGTTCACCGTGGCGGTGCTGTCCTGCGTGACGGTGTTCGCGGCGGAGACGATCATGGGCCTGCTGTAAAAAACAAACATACTTGGAACCGCCCTGTCCGGTGGACAGGGCGGTTTTTTGCGTCAAATGGGGCAGAATCGACAAAACATTGCGAAAGAGAAACGAAATAATTACAAAAGGGTTGACATAATTAAAAATTATGGTAAAATAAAGACTCCAACGCCTGTCAAGCGGCGGGCGGGAAAGGGTAGGAAGGTAATACTACATGAGACGATTTTTCGCAATCATTCTGACGATCTGCCTCCTTGCGGGTCTGACGGTGCCGGTGCTGGCGCTGGACGGCGGCGACTGCTTTGAGGATGTCACCAGTGATAACTTTTATCACAGAGCGGTGCGCCGGGCCTATGAGTGGGGCTTTATGGAGGGCACCAGCACCACGGCCTTCAGTCCCGACCAGATCATGACCCGGGGCGGGTTTTTAATCGGCCTGGGCCGCGTGGCGGGCATCAACCCCGACGACTATGCCGGGGAGACCGGCTTTTCCGACGTGAAGCCGGGAGACGCCTGCGCGCCCTATGTGCTCTGGGCCGGACAGAACGGCGTCACCTCCGGCGTGGGCGGCGGACGGATGGATCCCGAGGGGACCCTGTCCCTGACCCAGATGATCGTGATGATCGCCCGCTTCCTGGAGGGCTCCGAGATGAACGTCACTGTGATCGAGGCGTCGGCGGAGCTGTCAATTCTGGCGGATACCGCCACCTCCAACGGCGCAAAGATCTCCCTGCTGCAGCAGTACGGCGTCCTGCAGGACGACGGGACCATCCCCGATCCGGACAGCACGCTGGTGACCCGGGCCCAGGCGGCCTCCGTATTTGTCTGGCTCAACGAACTGCTCTGGAACGGCAACAGCCCCGTGGTCAACGACTGGACGGAATATGTCCCCCTGAGCGTGGACGCGGTGCCCCAGGTGGACTGGCCGGTGGTCACGGCGGAATCCATCGTGGCGGTGGCGGAGGAGAACGGCTTCAGCGTCTCCAGCACGGCCTTCCAGGCCCTGTGCGCCATCAACGACTACGGAGATCAGCTGACGGAGGAGGACCGGAACGAGGCGCTGGTGTTCCTGTTTGAGGGTGCCGGCGGAAACGCCAACCCGGGCTCCCGGATGAACGCCATGTGCGTGGTGGTGTGGCAGGAGGAGATCATCTACCTGAATCAGAACAGCTCCACCATTCCCGACGATCCCTTCGATCCCAAGAAGAACGACGGCATGGACATGCCCACGCTGCGCTCCGGGATCTATACCTATGAGAGCACCAACCAGGGGTACTACGCGGCCCTGAACGTGCTGGACGCCCAGGTGGTGCGGTTTGCCGACCGGTGGGACTTCTACGAGTCCACCAGTCTGGGCATCAATATCCACCGCCGCAACTCCAACGAGATCGCCCCCATCTCCGCCTACTGGGGCAACTCCGTGGGCTGCTGCCTGATCGGCGTGGCGGGGACCTCCTCCTCCGGAGAGTACGCCCAGTTCATTCAGAACGTGGGGCTGGTGCCCTACGGCAGCGACGGGGACAGCCCTTACGAGTATGCGATCACCGGCAAGGTGATTGTGGACCGGAGCTTCGGATATGAGTATCTCCGGAATGTGGGTTACTCGGACGAGGCCCTGGATATGATCGGATAACACAGCGGGAGCCGCCAGAAGGGACGGCTCCCGTTTTCAGGTTTACATTGCATTTTCCCCGGCGATGTGGTTAAATAAAGCCGGAAATCCACCAATATTTTGCAAGAGGTGATACCATGAACAAACGATACCCCCACATTACGACCCCCCTGCGGGTCAGTGGGAACCTGATGAAGAACCGCATTATCCTGGCGCCGTCCACCATCCATTCCGCCAACGACGGCACCCTCTATCCCCTGGAGGACAGCATCGCCTTCTTCGAGCAGCGGGCCAGGACCGGGGCGGCCATGGTCTACGCCGCAGGCGTGAAGTACTGCGACGTGCGGGACGACGGGGAGCATTCCAACTGGGATACCCGGGTCCACAATCACAAGCACAAGCTGGCCCATCTGGCCGAGCGCATCCACTTCCACGGGGCAAAGGCCGGCATGGAAATCATCGGCTTCCTGCCGGGGATCTACACCTGCTCCGACGGCAACTGCATCATGGGCTCCCCTCCCATCGGCAAGGAGGCCCCCAAGGAGGTCCTGGAGCAGACCAAGAACGACATCGCCGACTGCTGCGCGGCCCTGGTGGAGTGCGGCTTTGACGGCGTGCTGTTCCACTTCGGCCACAGCGTGCCCCTGGCCCAGTTCCTCTCCCCTCTGACCAACCACCGCACCGACGAGTACGGCGGATCCACCGAGAACCGCTGCCGCTATATCTGTGAGATCCTGGACGCGGTCCGGGCCAAATGCGGGAAGAAGCTGCAGATCGAGGTGCGGATGTCCGGCTCCGAGTACGAGCCCGGCGGCATCGATCTGGAGGAGGGCATGAGGATCGGCGAGATCATCCAGGACAAGATCGACATCCTGCAGGTCTCCGCCGGCATGGTCTCCGCCCGCTGGATGACCTGGACCCATCCCTGTGGCCATCTGCCGCCCCATCCCAACCTGTGGCTGGCGGAGGCCTTCAAGAAGTCCGGCCGGTTCCATGTGCCCATCACCGCTGTGTCCGGCTTCGGCACCCTCCAGGAGGCCGAGGAGGCCGTGGCGGAGGGCAAGTGCGACTTTGTGGCCATCGCCCGTGCCTTCATTGCCGACCCGGATATGATGCGCAAAAGCCTGACCGGCCATGAGGATGACGTGGTGCCCTGCGTCAAGTGCATGCGCTGTCATGACACGGCGGTCTACGGCCACCAGTTTGGCTGCACCGTCAACCCCAAGGTGGGCCTGGAGGCGGTCATCGACAAGGTGGTCAAGCCCGCGGAGCGGGTCAAGAAGGTGGCCGTCATCGGCGGCGGTCCCGCCGGCATGAAGGCGGCCCTCACCGCTGCGGAGCGGGGCCATGAGGTGACCCTCTTTGAGAAGCAGGACCATCTGGGCGGCGCGCTGAGCTTCTCAGATTATGTGTCCTTCAAGTATCCCCTGCGGGCCTACAAGGACTATCTGGCCCATCAGGTCACCAAGGCTAAAATCCGGGTAAAGCTGGGCGTGGAGGCCACGCCGGAGATGCTCGACGGACAGTTTGACGCGGTGATCATCGCCGTGGGCGCCGAACCGCTGATCCTGCCCCTGCCGGGCATGGAGCACGGCGTCGTGGCCACCTCCGTCTACGGCCGGGAGGACACCCTGGGCAAATCCGTGGTGATCATCGGCGGCGGACAGGTGGGCTGCGAGACGGCCCTGCACCTGATCGAAAAGGGCATCAAGGTCTCCATCGTGGAGATGCAGTCCAAGCTGGCCCCCGACGCCTCCCCCACCTGCCGCACGGAGATGATGGTGCTGCTGGG
>CACYXZ010000023.1 GCA_902778525.1 Oscillospiraceae bacterium
CTACAGAGGCATGGTAACATATCACAGGACAATTTGCAATGTGCAGAACAAATGCAACAGGAAGAAAACGGGAAATGTTTTGACTTTCTGCGCCGGTACGCTACAATGAAGGAAAGCGCCGGTGAGCCGGCGCCAACGGATAAAGGAGGAAAAAATATGAGACGATTGACAGCTCTGCTGCTGGCGGCGGCCATGCTCCTGGCGCTGAGCGCCTGCGGCGGCACGGCGGAAGCTCCGGCGGAAAGCGCTGCGGCTTCCTCTGCCGGACAGGTGGCGTCGGCGCCTGCGGCCCCGCAGGCGGAAACACCGGAGGCGGCGCCCTCCGCCGTGCCGGAGGAATCCGCGCTGGAGATACCGGCAGAACCGGAGCCGGAGCCGGAACCCACTCCGGAGCCCAACGGCCCCACCATTGTGAGCGTGACCTGCCGGGATACCCTGGTGGAGACGGCCGCCACAGACAGCGACTGGATCAACAGCCCCTCGGCGTCTACCAATATCGACTCCGTGACCCTCTCGGACGGGACCGTGATCACGGCGGAGGAGGGCGGCGTGCTGACGCTGGTGGTGAACGGGGACCAGTACGACATCCTCGACTATGTGGAGCAGGAGAAGAAGCTCCCGGAGGAGGGATGGTCCTTTGAGACCACCGCCGGCACGGAAGAATGGAGCGAATTCGCCAAGTTTATGAATATGGCTGGCCAGACCGCCCAGTACACCTACCGTTCCGCCCTGAAGGTGGACGCGGCGGGGGTCGTGGAGAGCGAGACCATCCCCGCCCTGCTGGAAAAGGCGGACTATGACGCCTCTCACATCTCCGGAGGAGAGCTCAGCTCCTACGGTCCCTTCTTCAACGGGATCATTGCCGACAGCGCGCCATTCACCGTGGAAAACATGACCATCCGGGGCGAGGGCGACGGCGCCAACGATTTCCAGGGCGAGGGGGCCATGGTGCTCTCCCAGGGCACGGCGGATGTGACCGTCGCCGACTCGGCGATCCTCACCAAGGGCGTCATCCGCACTGCTGCCGCGGTACGGGACAGCGGCATCCTGCGGATCAACGGCTCCGTGATCTACACGGAGGAGACCGAGGATACCCAGGAGGAATACGACGCGCTGGTGGTGCCCATGATGAAGCGGACGCCCTTTGCCCTGGGTCTGGAGGGCGTGGTCCGGGCCACCAACGTGCTGGGCGCGGGCCAGGGCATCTATACCGATTCCCTGATCGTGTCCTCCGGATGGGGCGTTCTGTCCACGGACTCCGGCAACGGCTTTGACCAGGTGGGCACCTACGCCCTGGACGTGAAGGACACCGTGGCCGGCACCGGCACCGTGGAGGTGGCCCGGGAGGGACAGGAGTACTTTGAGACCCGGACCGTGGGCGATGTGACCTACGGCTATATCCCGGGCGGCTCCGGGTATGTTGCCTACGCGGACTCCGGCGTCCACGACCGGTTCGATGGCGTCCGGTTCTACGGCGGCAACGAGGTCCAGATCATGGCCTCCGCCAACTCCTCGGCCTTCTATACGAACTCCGAGCTGAACTCCGGCCACATCGGCTGCATGACCCAGCAGAATGCGGGCGGCACCATCTCCATCGTGGATTCCGCCCTGAACGTGGGCGAGACCGGCGTGCAGATCAAGTCCGGCGCCGCCAACAACGGCTTTACCAACGTGGTGCTGGACGGCACCGAGGTGACCTTTACCAACCCCGAGGCCAAATGGGGCGGCACCCTGGTGGAGCTGGTGGAGTCCGACGACGCGGGCAACCCCGGCAACACCTCCTTCACCATCGATGATCGGGGCGACGAGGCCACCACCGCCACCGCCACCGCGGCGGTCAGCGACAGCACGGCGCTCCTCACCAACGGCGACTACACCGGCAACATCTGGAACAACATCTACAACAAGTATCAGCTGCTGGACGTGACCGTCGACAACGCCACCCTGACCGGCGCGGTCTCCTCCTCCTACGGCTACCATCTCGACGCCGACGGAAACCGGCTTAAAAACGGCACCGTCCTGGAGGCGGACACCACCGGCAACTATCTCCGCTCCGGCGTGACGGACTACGAAACCATCGGCGCCCAGTACAACGTGGCAAACACCCAGATCAACAACCCTGTGAACCTGACCCTCAAAAACGGCGCAGTCTGGAACGTGGTGCTGCCCGACGGCATGGGCGGACAGGCGGAGGCCTGCCATATCAACGACCTGACCGTGGAGAAGGGCTGCACGCTGGACGCGGACAAGCCCGTGACCATCCATGTCTACGGAAAGAAGGACATCCGGGGCGAGCTTGGCGGGAACGTCACCATCGTGGAGGAGGAATACACCGCCCCCGACTGCTCCACCAACGTGCTCACGGCGGTGGATATGGCGGATCCCCGGCATACGGCCACCTTTGTGTTCGTGGATGAAAACGGCGACCCCGCCATCGGCGCGGCCACCTTCTCCGCCTACAAGGCCTTCGCCACCAGCTATTTCTCCCTGGCCTTCAACGGCTATGAGATGGTCTCCATGGACGTGACCGAGGGCAGCGCGGTGATCACGGAGATCACCGAGGACGACCCGGACGGTTACTACGGTGAATACGACTACAACATCGCCATGGAGACGGACTGCACCGTCACCGTGGTGGTCCAGGCCGCCATGTGGGGCGGACCGGGCGGACCGGGCGGACCGGGAGGTCCCGGCGGGCCCCCTCCCGGCATGCCGTAAGAAAACAAAGGAGCGCGGAGACAGGTGTCTCCGCGCTTTCTTTCTGCCGAATCAGGGTTCGGTGATCAGGTCCCGCACCCGGTCCCGGAAGGCGCTGCCGTCCTCGGGACTGCCGTAGACCCGGACCAGCACCGGCTTGTCCAGATCCAGGCTGCACAGGCCAAGAATGCTCTTGGCGTCCACGGTGTAGCGGCCGGACACCACGTCGATGTCCACCGGGCACAGGGAGGCCGAGGTCACAAACTGCTTCACATCCTTGACGGAGTGTAGAAAGGCATAGAATTCTGTCATGGTATTTCCTCCGAAATTAGGTCTTTCCTTCTGCGGGCAACTTCGCTATAATGAGTGTACCATATTTTCAGAAAACAAGCAAACGGAGAAGCACATGAAATTTGCCATCTACACCTTGGGATGCAAGGTCAACCAATACGAATCCCAGGCCCTGGAGCGGGAGCTTCTGCGGCGGGGATATGAGCGGGGCGGATTTGACGAGCCCTGCGATCTGTACATCGTCAACACCTGTACCGTCACCGCCGTCAGCGACAAGAAGTCCCGGAACGCCCTGCGCCGGGCCAGAAAGCTCAGTCCCGACGCGGTGATCGGGGTCTGCGGCTGCTACGCCCAGGTCAAGCCCGAGGATATGGACGCCCTGAGCGTGGACGTGGTGGGCGGAACCGGAGACCGGGGCGCATTCATCGACCGGATGGAGCAGTTCCGCCGGGACCGGATCCGGAGCGTTCAGGTGGACAATGCCTTCCGCCGGAAGACCTTCGAGCGGCTGGAGGCCGGGGGACTGGGAGACCGGACCCGGGCCATGCTGAAGGTGGAGGACGGCTGCGTCAATTTCTGCACCTACTGCATCATCCCCTACGCCCGGGGGGCCATCCGGTCCCTGCCGGCGGCAGACGCCGTGGAGCAGGTCCGGTCCCTGCGGGACATGGGCTACCGGGAGGTGGTGGTGACGGGGATCGAGATCTCCTCCTGGGGGCAGGATCTCAAGACCGGGGAAAAACCCCAGGATCTGATCGCCGCCATCTGTGAGGCGGTGCCGGAGATGCGGGTGCGGCTGGGGTCTCTGGAGCCCCGGACGGTGGACGAGAGCTTCTGCGGGGCCCTTCGGGGATACGGCAATCTCTGCCCCCAGTTTCACCTGTCCCTCCAGAGCGGCTGCGACGAGACCCTGCGGCGGATGGGCCGGAAATACGACACCGCCCGGTTCCTCGAGAGCTGCCGGCTGCTGCGGGAGTCCTTCCCGGACTGCGCCGTCACCACGGACCTGATCGTGGGCTTCCCCGGAGAGACGGAGGCGGAGTTTGAGACCACGCTGGCCTTTCTCCGGCAGGCGGAGTTTGCCGCCATGCACATTTTCCCCTACTCCCGGCGCACCGGGACCCCGGCAGCGAAGATGCCGGGACAGATTCCCGGCGCCGAGAAGGAGCGCAGGGCCGCCCGGGCCGGCGCGGTGGAAGCGGAGCTGCGGAGAGCCTACCGGGAACGGTTTGTGGGGAAGACGCTGCCGGTGCTGTTTGAGCAGCAGGACGGCCGGGGGCTGTGGACCGGCCACGCGCCGAACTATATCCCGGTGGCCGCCGAGGGAGAGGATCTGCGCAATCAGATCCGGGACGTGGAGATCACCGGCCAGGAAACGGAGGGCCTGCGCGGCAGGCTGAAATAGGAAGAAGACCCGCCGGGGATCGGAACGGCTCCACAAGGGAGCGGCGGATTACACGATTGAATGACGAGGGAAAACCTCCTGTGCAGATCTTAGAATGGTCTGACAACCATATCTAAGGAACACAGGAGGTTTTGTCATGCAGGACGTCGAAGGGCCAATCACACAGGAAACGGCAGCGGACGCACACAGCTGCTTGTGATTTCTTTCGCCTGTCCCGATTGTCCGCTGAGCTCTATGGCTTCCAGGATCTCCAGAACGTGCGCTGCCATCTCCTTGGATGCGGAGTTTGGCCTGCCGGAACGAAGCGCCTCCACCAGATCTGCAGCGCCCAGCCCTCTGGCATTGCCGCCGTAGCCGGAAACAGGCTCCAGCGTTTCCGTCTCCAGGGAAGCGCCCGGCTTCGCCCGAAGGAGCCTTACCGGATCCCCGAACTGATTCGGATTTCCCAGCAGGAGGATTCCATTTGTCCCGTAAATTGCGAAATCTGCCCGATCCGCCAGGATGGTTTCGTTGTTCTCATGGATCGTTCCGACAATTCCGTTTTTCAGCTCCAGGATCGCTGTGACAATGCTTTCGTTCGGCGTGGGAATGATCTCGCCGAAGCCGTCTGTTCCGGGGACCGTGTTCCTGCGCCGGGGATAGGGGGTCTTTACGAAGGCGCTGGCCCGTTTGGCCGGTCCCAGCAGAGAGATTAACGCAGTGATGTAATACACCATATAGTCCCGCAGACATCCGGCGCCCGGGAGCCGCAGAAACGGAAACAGGGCCGTTCCCAAATCGTTATTGCGGGATATCGCAATGCTGAAGGAATGGATCTCCCCGATGATTCCCTGATCGATGGCTTTGCGAGCCGTTTGAAAGCATGTTCCCAGGAAGGTGTCCGGGGCAGAGCCCAGATACAGATTCTTTTCATCCGCCATGGCGCATAGCGCCCGGGCCTGCTGCGTGGTCTCGGCGATGGTCTTCTCCGTGTACACATGCTTGCCTGCCAGCAGAGCCTGACGGATAATCTCAAAGTGGGTATCCACCGGGGTAAGCACAACCACCAACTGGATTTCCGGGTCTGCCAGCATCTCTTCCAGGGTGCAGGCCTGAATATTATACTGCTCCGCTTTGATCTGCGCCCGCGCAAGATGCCTGGCGCAGATGGCTTTGACGTCAAAGCAGTCAAAAAGACCGGTCAGGTTTTTCAGGTAGATGTCGCTGATGGCTCCCGCGCCGATGACGCCTGTCTTTATGGTTTTTATCTGGCTGTTCATATGTGGTATTCCTCCTTGTGTCATGCTGTCCCCATAGAACCGGGATCGGTCTATGCCTTCTCCGGCGGCACAGGGGACTGGATCCCGGCCCGGTACTGTTTGGGAGTGGTGCCGTAGTATTGACGGAACTGCTTGCAGAAATGGCCGGTATCCGTGTAGCCCGGCAGAGCGGAGATGTAACTGTAGGAAAGAGACGTTGTCTCCAAAAGTTCCACCGCCCGCTGCAGGCGAAGCTGCTGCCTGATCTTGCTGAAGGTCTCCGTCTCGGGAGTGTGGAACGCCCGGCACCTGCAGCCCGGCGGGTATGAGGTGCTTTACAGCAGTTCTGATCTGGAGGTCTGCCAGGTGTCCCCGGAGGGCATCGTCACAGCAAAGGGCCCCGGTGTGTCTGCCATCACAGCCGCAGTGACCGCAGAAGGAACCGCCAAAGCAGGCAATTTGGTGATTGCCGTTACGGATTGAACCACATAACAGGCGCTCCGGGTCAGCGGAACATGAAACTTCCGCTGCCTGGAGCGCCGGCTTTTTGTTGTTTTGGTTTTCCGTAAGAATGAGGATCAAGGGAGAGATCCCCCTAGGGGCCGCAAGCGCGGCGTCCATACGGTCGTTTGGCGGATCCGGACGGAACAGGATCTATGTCATGGGCCATGACACGGCGGCAAAACCGATGAGCGCTCCAGCCGAGGGCCTCCCCGTGATTCGGCACATGCCTTTCGATTAACGCGTCCTGGCGCCTTTCCCTTTCAGAAACTGCTTGTGCTCATACATCAGTTTGTCGGCTCTTTCAAAAACGGCGTGGAAGTTTTCGTCAGATTCCCGATGATAATCCGAAATGCCCGACGCAACGACGGGATGATCCGTGCCGGCGTTGCGCGCGGAAGCGTTCTGCAGGTCCTCCATGATCGATGTCCGGTTCTGATAATCCCGGCCTCGAAGGACCACGACAAACTCGTCTCCGCCGGTTCGGAATACCGGACTGTGGTCAAACATTTCACAAATCATGGAACAGGCGCGGCGGATATAATCGTCACCCGCTTTGTGACCATAGTTGTCGTTGATGTATTTGAGCCCGTTGACATCGCATACCACCACAGAAAACGCCTCTGCTTTGTGCTGCCGGATGGCGGTGTTGAGTTCTTCCTCTAGGGCCAGATAGGCCCGTTTGCTCTTGACGCCTGTCATGGCATCGGTGTTGGCAATCGTCTCGATCGCCTGTTTCTGTTTATTCATAAAGGAGTAGTTGCTCAGCATGATCACCAGAGCGAAAGCAAACATTCCCGTTGCCATCAGCATAGTCCGGGAATCGGCCTTCTCCAATTCACGCATCTGAGCGCCAATAAACTGCTCGTCGGCCAGGCGTGCGGCGCTGGCGTCCTGGGACAACAGATAATGGGTGCGGACATTTTCCATCATCAGGTGATTGGAGGAAAGCATTGACTGACGCATCCAGATCAGAGCGATGAACAGCACCAGCGCCAGAAGCGCGACCCAGACAATCAGAGATTTGCCAAAGCGCTGGGCATGATCCCGCTGGAGGATGTTCCGGAAGAAGAGGAAGCCAAGGACCGTCCAAACGATAAAGAGAAAATAGGATTCCTTGGCCATAGAGCCCTCTGCCACCAGATTGGGCAGCAGCAGATACAGCAGGTAGAAAACCATCAGGAGCAGGCCGAGGAATCCGGTACAGTATGCAGACCAATCCCCCCGGGATTTGGCCAGCTTCCAGGTGCTTGCCGAGACCAGGGCATAGATAATGGTAGCTCCAATGGTGGTTACGTCCACGATCCAGCCGATCGTCGTGCGGCCAAGGAAGGGAATGGGCAGCGAAAGACATGCCACCAGCATAATGGCCTTGCCCGGCGCGCCGTGCCTGTTCAGCTCCGCAAATCTGGCGGGAAGAACCTGATCCTTTCCCAGCGCATAGAACAGGCGGCTGAGGGCGGTGGTATTTCCGATCAGGCTTGTGACGATCAGCGCAAGCAGCGCGGTCATCAGTATGCCCACGCCGGTTCTTCCCATGTAGTGCTGCGCGGCGTAAAAGGCAGGCAGCGCTTTGAGCCCCTCCAGATTGCCGATGTCCCGGATGTACTCCAGCCAGGAGCCGTACTCGGCCGGGTAAGCCGTTACGGACAAGAGCGTAATGAAGATATACAGCACCGTTGCGGAGAGCACTGTGATCATCAATATACGGAAAAACCGGGTGCGCTTGAAGGTAAACTCCTCCGACATGTGAGAGATATTCTCAAAGCCGATGAACGCCCACGGAGAAATGACGGCGATCTTGACAATCTGTGAAACAGCGCCGGCTTCGGGAACGAAGGCGGGGGCCAGGGAGCTGTTCCGCCGAAAGACGGCCCCGGCAAACACGATGACAATACCCAGTACGAATGCAACGGCCAGGACCACCATCAGGCGTGCCGCCCCGCGCTTATGGTTCATCAGAAAGATTGTCGTAAGCGCAATCGCCGCGATCGGGAGCAGGGCTTCACCCAGGTACACCTCATAGCCAAACAGCGTATACAAGCGGCCGAAGTGGAAAATGCCGCCCAGGAAATAACGGACAAAAAGCGGCAGGGATGTGGCATTTGCCCACAGGATGGCCAGATACGTTATGGATACGAACCACGCCGCAAGAAAGCCGTGGTCATAGCCATACACCTCTTTGGCATAGGTGTATGCGCCGCCGGCCTCGGGATAGCACTGCATCAAATAGGCATAATTCCGGCTGATGATCAGCATGGCCGCAGCACCCAGCACCATGCCGAGGATGCTGCCCAGGATACCGGCCTGGGAGAGGTAGGTGTTGCTGGTAACGACAAGTGAACCCCAGCCGATGCTGGTGCCGATGGCAAACGCCCAGGCGCCTGCAGGGGAAATGTACTGATCCGGCATTCTTCCTCGATTCAGCTCCATATTCTGCACACCCTTTTCTTATGCGATATCACGATTCAGCCGGAATCAGGGTCTCGAGGGTTTCAAACAGCGTTTCCGGCTGCACAGGCTTTGACAGGTGGGCGTTCAGCCCGGCCTGCATACTGCGCTGTACGTCTTCATCAAAAGCGTTGGCCGTCAGTGCGATGATCGGGATGGCTTTGGCGTCCGCCCGGTCCATTGCACGAATCACGCGGGTGGCCTCCAGACCGTCCATCTCCGGCATCTGCATATCCATCAGGATGGCGTCGTAATATCCCTCCGGGTGATTGGAAAACAGCTCCACGGCGATTTTCCCGTTCTCGGCATGGTCCGTCTCTATGTGCCGCATCTGCAGGATCATCAGTATGATCTCCGCGTTCACGGCCATATCCTCCGCCAGCAGGATTCGCTTTCCGGTCAGGTCGGCCTTCGTCTGCCGCTTCTTGGACGGAAGATCCTTTCGCTTTACCGCAGACTGGAACTCCTCCAGAACAGAGGCGGCAAACAGCGGCTTTGCCAGGAAGCCGTCCACCCCGGCCTGAAGCGCTTCCTCCAGAATGTCGTCCCACCGGTATGCGGTGAGAATGATGATCGCAGACTCATGCCCAATGGTCTCGCGGATCTGGCGTGTGGTCTCCACGCCGTCCATCTCCGGCATCTTCCAGTCCACGAGGATCAGATTATAGGGATCCATCCGGGCGTGCCGCAGCCGGACCATCTCCACGGCCTGCTTCCCGGAGCTGGCCATCTCGGAGGCAATGCCGGCATGTTCCAGAACAAGCTGCGCGTGTTTGCAGGCCACCGGATCATCGTCCACGATCAGCACCGTCATTTCGCTGGGGAGGATCTCCTCTTCTCCCTGCATGTCCGTCCTGCCGGAATCGGAAAGCGTGATCGAGACGTCAAAGGTCGTTCCGACGCCCTTTTCGCTTTCCACCTGAATACTGCCGTTCATCATCTCCACGATGCTCTTTGTAATCGCCATGCCAAGGCCGGAGCTGCCGTATTTGTTGGTGGAGGAGGAGTCCTCCTGGGAGAAGGTGTCAAAGATGTGAGGGAGATATTCCCTGCTAATTCCGATGCCGGTGTCGGAAATCGTAAAGCGCAGGGTGGATTTCCCGTCAAATTTGGCGGTTCTCTCCACCTGCAGTTCCACCTTGCCGCCCTCCGGCGTGAACTTTACCGCATTGCCAAGGATGTTGATCAGCACCTGCCGCAGCTTCATGTTGTCGCCGATATAATACTCGTCCACCTCGGAGTTGATGCGGCACTGGTACTCCAGCCCCTTGTCCTGGCACTGGCCGCTGAACATGGTGTTGATCGCTTCCAAAAGCTTCTGGAAGGAAAACTCTTCGTTTTTGAGCGTAAGGCGCCCGGACTCAATGCGGGACATGTCCAAAATGTCGTTGATCAGCCCCAGCAGATGCTCGGCGGACGCGTCGATTTTTTCCAGATACGCTCTTGTCCTGGGCGGCGTATCCGGGTCGTTGAGGGCAATGTTGTCCAGTCCGATGATGGCGTTCATCGGCGTGCGGATCTCGTGGCTCATGTTGGAGAGGAAAGCGGTTTTGGCCTTGTTGGCGTTCTCCGCCGCTGTCAGCGCATCGCTGAGGGTCTGCTGCTGCGCTACGTTTTTGCGGGTTTCAAGGTCCACATCCACAAAGCAGGCGCCTACGCTGTCGATCTGCTGCTCATTCTGATCGCCCGCATGGTATACCCGGGCAAACCGCACCGACTCATAGCTCTCTTTTCCGTGACGCTTTACCATATAGGTATAGGAAATGACGCGCTGCAGCCTCAGGCCCTCCCGGATGGAATCGGGCTGGATGAAGCGGAGGAACTCCTCCCGGTACTGATCCGTGATGTACTGATTGGCATAGGCGGTCACGGAGGAAAGATAGGTAAAGTGTTCCCCGACCTTGAAGCCGGGCGCGTCCAGATCCGTGTGCGCCTGATAGCATACGCCCGCATCCTTGTCCAGCTCCAGGTAGTACACGCTCCAATAGTCAGCCGCCAGCGCCGTGATCATCCTGTCCTGCTGTTCCCGATGCCGCTTCTCCTCCAGCAGCCGCTCCTGGAGCTCCAGACGGTGCTCCAGCTCCTCCTGTTTCACACGGTTTGCCGCTTCTGTGGTTTCATGCTGCAGCAGGAGCCGGCTGTTTTTCTTGGTTTGGCTGATGATGAAGGCAAACATCACCAGCATGACGAGAGCCGTCAGCAGAGACTGGGCAAAGCTCCGGGTGACGATTCCGTTGGAAATGGAACTGATGCGCGTGCTGATGACGCTCTCACGGATCAGATACGTCAGCTGCCAGTCCGTCCCGCCCACGGGAACAAAGGAAAGCGTCTCCCGCACGCCGTTGAAGTTGAAGGAAACGACGCCGCGTTTCCCGGCCTGGAAATCCCGGATAAAGCCTTCATAAGAATAGGGAGACTCAAATTCTGCAATCTGCATGGCCTCCAGCAGGTTATCCTCCTGGGCGAGACCTCCAAGCACGGAGTCTGTCAGCGCCACGCCGGCTTCTGTGTAGATGTTGCAGAATGTAGCGTTGCCGGTATTGGACGTCAGGGAGACGCCGGAGAGCATTTCCGGCATGTCAATGGCCATAAAGCAGACGGACAGCGTCTGCCCCTGGAACGGAATGCTGACGGGAACCGCGATCACCACGCGCCGTTCCTCGTCCTCCGGATCCAGGATGGAGATTTCCGGTTCGGAAAGCGTCTGATAGTCAAAGCCGTATTCTCCGACGTTGTCCTGGGTGCCGGTGGAGGTATAAATCAGGCCGGTTGTATCCACAAAGGCGAACTTGTCCAGCTTATAGAGCTGCTTCATGCGCTGCTGATACGCCTCCAGATGGGCCTTGTCCTGGAGATCCTCCTCTGTCATCAATTCAATGGCAACCTGGATCGTCTTGATCTTATCCTGGAGGTTGTCCTCCACCACCTGTTCCCGGCGTCCGGCCAGCTCGTCAAGATAAAGCAGGCTTACGGAACGGACTGCCTCTTCCGTGTCGCGACGGGCCTGTTCACCCGTCCACATGGTGCCTGCCACAAGAGTGGCAGCGAGGATGATGATTCCCACAATCGCGATTATTGCGGTATAATTCTTTCTGCCGTGATTCATCCGGGTTTCGACCCCTCTCTTTGTAGCCTTGCAGCCGCCTTTATGGCATAAAATATGGCCAGGAAAAACCGCCGTCCATATTACTGCTATTGTAAATGAATTTGCGTTCAAAAGCAATAGCATCAAGCGCTGCAATCTGATGGATCGCCGTCCAAAAATCAGGGGTGCGCCGGGGAGACCTTGTCATCTGCCTGCGTTTTGCACAAGTCCGGAGGCTGAGCGGGATCCATGACGCATCACAGTTTCCAGAAAAAACCTTTACAAATTGTTCACCGGATTTTTAGCACTCTCCGCTTGACAGTGCTAAAACTGTGAGTATAATAAGAATTGAACAGAGGATCAGAGATCAGATGACCTCCACCCCTTGCTCAGGCAACAACATGAACACACATATCAAAAGGAGGTATGACTTATGTTGCCGAGTATTTTTGGAGAGAATTTGTTTGACGATTGGTTCCGTTTTCCTGCAATGCCGAGCTTTCCCGACGTGGACAGGGTGCTCTACGGGAAGCATGCGGCCCGGGAAATGAAGACCGACGTGCGGGAGCACGAGGATTCCTATGAGATCGACATGGATCTGCCCGGATTCAAGAAGGATCAGATCAAGCTGGAGCTGGAACAGGGGTATCTGACCGTCAGCGCGGCCAAGGGCCTTGACAAGGACGAAACCGATAAAAAGGGTACGGTGATCCGTCAGGAGCGCTATGCCGGAGCCATGCAGCGGAGCTTTTATGTGGGAGAATCTCTCACAGAGGAAGACATCAAGGCCAGATTCGAAAACGGCGTTCTCAGCCTGACCGTTCCGAAGGCAGAGACGAAGAAGCTGCCTGAAAAACGGGTTATTATGATTGAGTAATACAACAGACTGCCGAGTACTGTTAACAGAATGATGAACGCGCCGTCAGAAGCACTCTGACGGCGCGTTCGATTATCCGTACGGAACGGAAAAGACAAATGGGAACCTGCCCTGGAATGCAGATCGCAATTCCAGGGCAGCGTCTCTTGAAACGTTATTTGAGGCCGCCTTCTTATCAGGCCGCCCGCATGACCGGGAGCCTTTGCGCCTGTTACAGGGTCTTCAGCAGCTCCCGGGTGCTTCTGCACCGGAGGATCACCGAGAGGATGTGCAGGGCGCAGCTCTGGAGCTGGGCCAGGGTCATCTTCTCGGCATAGGGCCGCAGGCCCCGGTTTTCGGTCTTTTCGTCGGAGGCCAGGGCGTCGGCCACCTCCTGCACGACCGACGGGCCGCCGGGCTGGATCATGTCGTTGCCGGCGCAGATGCTCAGGGCGGGCCGGCTGATGCCGCCGCCCCAGTCGGTCATGACGAGGCCCCGGAAGCCCCATTCATCCCGGAGAATGGCGGTGGTCAGGTCGTAGTTGTTGGCGGAGGGCATGCCGTTGATGTCGTTGTAGGAGGTCATCAGCGCGTAGGGCTGGGCCTGCCTGACGGCGATCTCGAAGCCCTTGAGGTAGATCTCCCGCAGGGCCCGCTGGGTCACCAGGTCGTTGGAGTTGGCCCGGAGGGTCTCCTGGTTGTTTCCGGCGAAGTGCTTGACCGTCACGCCCACCCCGGAGGCCTGGACGCCCTCGGTGATGGCGGCGGCGCAGAAGCCGGAAACCATCGGATCCTCGGAGAAGTACTCAAAGTTCCGGCCGCACAGGGGATTCCGGTGGATGTTCATGCCGGGAGCCAGCCACAGATCCACCCCGTATTCCAGCATCTCCTCCGCCACGGCCCGGCCGAACCGCTGGAGCACGTCCCGATCCCAGGAGCAGGCCAGCAGGGACCCCACCGGGAAGGCGGTGCAGTACTGATGGCGGACCACTTCGCCGTCCTCCTTTACGTCCCGGCTGATGCGGATGCCCGCGGGGCCGTCCGCCAGGGAGATGGGCGGGATCCGGTACTTCTCCCACAGGTCGGCGGTCTCGCCCGCCGCGCCCGGCACCTTCATGCCGCCGGCGCCGAGCATGCCGTCGAAGGGCGGATGGAAGTCCGGGTCATTCTGCACGGACTCCGGCATGCCGGAGAAATCCATGCCCACGCCGCAGACCAGCGTGCACAGGTCCGAGGAGGCCATGGAGGCCACCAGCTCCTTCAGGGAGCATTTTCCGTCATACACATCCCGCAAAGTCAGGCCCTCCCGGTCCCGGAGGATGGTCTTCGGGGGACGGGCGTAGGTCTGGCGTTTTGTGCGGAAGTCCCGCTGGGTCAGACGGACGGCGTGATCCCGGGCGAAGGAGAGCTCCTCCGCCTCCCCGGGGTAGGTAAAGGCGGGCATGTCCCGGGAAGACAGGGGGGCGAAGCCCTCCGGTACATGGCCCATCCGGTCTGAGAGCACCAGGGTCGTCACCTCCCCCGGGAGGTACAGCGCCCCGGCCACGGCGGTGGTGCGGCTGTCGGTGCCCACCCGGATGAAGTAGTATCCCGCCTCCAGGATATAGCTGAAGCGTTCCTCGTCAAAGGAGGCCATGTCGCTGAGCCGGAACTCCATAGTCAGCGTCTCGGATTCCCCGGGCTGAAGCAGCCGGGTCTTGCCGAAGGCGCAGAGCTTCTGGAGGGGCTGCTCCAGCTTGCCGGCCGGGCAGGTCAGGTAGACCTGCACCACCTGCCGGGCGGCGTAGGTCTCCCCGGTGTTTTCCACCGTGGCGGTGACGGTGACGGCGTCGCCGGTGGCGGCCATGGCGTAGGCGGTGATCTCCGTTTTGCCGTAGTCCAGCCCGTAGCCGAAGGGGTAGAGCACCGCTTCCCCGAAGGTATCGAAGTAGCGGTAGCCCACATAGATGTCGTCGGTGTAGGAGACGTTGATCTGCTCCTGGGTCCGGCCCATGGTCTCGTTGACGCTGCCGTTGCCGATGGTTTTGCTGAACTCCCCGGCGGAGGGATACTGGTCATAGCGCAGAGGCCAGGTGTCCGTCAGACGGCCCGAGGGCAGGACCTTTCCCGTGAGCACGTCGGAAACTGCGCCGGCGTCCTGGCCGGGCAGGCCCATGAACAGGATCGCGCTGAACTTCCGGGCGTAGTCCCCCAGCTCCAGGAATCCCGCGGTATTGAGCAGCAGGACGCTCTTTTCAAACCGGGCGGTGATCTGATCCATCAGGGTCTTTTCCCCGTCCGTCAGATAGATCATGCCCGGCTCCGCCCGCATATCGGCGCCCTCTCCGGCCACCCGGGTCAGGATCATCACGGCAAGTTCGCTGTCCGCAGCCGCTTCCGCCACCTCCCCGTCGGACAGGGGCATTTCGGGGTTGAAATAGCCCTTGGGCTCCATGAAGCCCTCCACGCAGAGGTTCTCATGGGCCAGGGCCCAGGCCCGGTATTTCCTGGCCAGTCCGGCGTCCGGGCAGAGCTCCGGCGCGGCGGTGAAGGCCTCCAGCAGGGAGATGGTCTTCAGATTGTTGACGTTGCCGGATCCGGTGCCGCCCTTGACGGTGTAGATCTGGCCCACGCCGAAAAGAGCGAGCTTCACCGGAGAGTCCGGGGAGCCGGTCAGGGGCAGCGTACCCAGGGTGTTTTTCAGCAGCACCATACTCTCCGCGGCCAGGGCCCGGCTGACTGCGGCATTTTTCTGCATGCGGGCGGATGCTTTCATAGGAGTCCCTCCGTAATACGTTTTTGTATGATAACTATACACGAAACCGGCCGCCTTCGCAACCGGTTTTCCCGCAAGGATAAAAAAGAGAGGCTCCTTAGAGCCTCTCAGGTTGCTTTGGCGTAGATCCTGTAATACTGTTCCATCCCGTAGCGCATGATCCGCTGACGGGTCACGATGCCGATAAAGCTGTCCTTGTCATCCACGATGGGGACGAAGTTCTGGTCCACGGCCATCTCCAGCAGTTCCCGGGCCGAGGTGGTGACCTTGACCGGCAGGTAGTCCTTCCGCCGGGGAACCTCCATCACGGGCCGGCCCTCCGCGTCCTTCATGTTCATCATGTAGTGGTTCTTGATGGCCCAGAGCAGGTCTCCTTCGGTGATGGTGCCGACGTATTCTCCGCTCCTCCGGAGAATGGGAATGGAGGCGTACCGTCCGGCCTCCATCCGCTCCAGCGCCTGCCGGATGGTGTAGTCCTCATAGATGTATGTCAGGTTTGCTTTCGGCGTTAACAGGAACAGAACGTTCATATCGCATCCTCCTCCTATTTGGATTATAGCATATCCCGCAGGGAAAGCTATGACCAAAGTATGAACAATATGCAGGATTCGCATCTTTTTTCAAATCCGGTCCTGCAAACGGCCCTGTTTGTTTAGAATTCATATAAAAAGAACGAAATAAAGGACTATAATTGTATAGAATTGATATATCCGAGTCAGTTTTTAGTACTTGCGGGACTGCGGAGACGATTCTATTATGATATCGTGGAGAAAACCAAATTAAAGGAGGATGAACCATGAAAAAGATTCTGTGTATCCTGCTGTGTCTTGCAATGCTGACGGCAGTCTTTGCCGGATGCGGCGGCACAGCGGCGGCCCCGGCTGCCAGCGACAGCGCCCCGGCGGAAGCGGCGCCTGCGGAAGCGGCAGCGCCCGCCGAGGAAGCGGCTCCGGCGGAGGAACCCGGCTCCGCGGCGGAGGAGGTCCCGGCGGAGGAGCCTGCCGTCACCGTGCAGTACCCCATCTTTGACGAGCCCACCACCCTGAGCATCTACTGGATGTTCCACAACTTCCTGGGCATGTTCGGCGTGACCCAGCAGGTCATGGAGCAGATCCCCACCTTCGACCAGTGGCAGGAAGCCACCAACGTGAATCTGGACTTCACGCTGATCGGCGAGGAGACCTACGGCACGACCATTTCGCTGATCTGGGCGGCCGGCGACTACTATGACTTCTTCTGCAACGGCGAGCAGAACTATGCCGCCGGCGCCGATGCGGCGGTGGACGAGGGCGTGCTGCTGGACCTGGCTCCCTATCTGGAGGAGCATGCGCCCGACTACAACGCCATCCTGAACCGGTTCCCGGATTTCCGGACGGACCTGACCTCCTCTGAGGGCTACATCCTGTCCTTCTCCGAGTACTGCGAGTATTCCGACAACGGTGTGGCCATCCGGAAGGACTGGCTGGATCAGGTGGGCATGGAAGTGCCCGCCACCATGGACGACGTGTGGGATGTGGCTGTGGCCTGGAAGGACGAGCTTGGCATCCGGAACCCTGTCATGTGGAACGCGGATCTGTCCAGCTTCTTTGGATGGAACGCCTTCGGCGTGGCGGGCCCCGGCCGGAACGATGTGGCCTGGCAGATCGATGAGGACGGCAAGACCGTGGTCTGCTCCATGAATCTCCCCGGCTACAAGGAGTGCCTCCAGTGGATGCACGACGCCTTTGCCGAGGGCCTGGTCACCGACGACTTCATGAACGTCATGAACATCGCCTTTGACGAATACATCTATGCCAACGAGACCGGCATGGTTTCCACCAACTCCAATCTGCTGGCCGGCGGCGGCGCGGAGCGCAGCGGTCAGCCCAGCTACGATCTGCGGGCCATTCCCGATCCCATGAAGGAGAAGGGCATGGAGAACACGCTGGCGAAAACCTCCGGCGG
This sequence comes from Oscillospiraceae bacterium, assembly GCA_902778525.1. GTDB lineage: Bacteria > Bacillota > Clostridia > Oscillospirales > Oscillospiraceae > HGM13006. The sequence continues at coordinate 17,224 of CACYXZ010000023.1, forward strand.
CGTGGGCGCCTCCGCCATTGCGGTGTCCGCCCAGACCAACTATCCCGAGGAGTGCGTGGAGTTCATGAACTGGCTCTATACCCCCGACGGCATTCTGGTGTCCTGCTTCGGCGTGGAGGGCGAGACCTTCTACTATGACGAGGAGGGCGTGCCCCACTACACCGACGTGATCCTGAACGATCCCAATATGCCTTCCTTCGTGGCGGCGTTCCTGCACACCTCTCTGGTGGGAACTCCCTACTTCAACACCACCGAGCGGAAGATGGCCTCCTACACCACTGAGGCGGAGCTGGAGTGCATCGACATCTGGAAGACCGGCCGTACCGGCACCAATGCCATCCAGGGCAAGAACACCAGCGAGGAGAGCATGGAGTACAACCAGATCGCCGGCGATATCGGCACCGCCGCGGCGGAGCAGAGCCTGCGGTTCGTGACCGGCGAAAGAAGCCTGGACGAGTATGACGCCTTTATGGCGGACCTGGAGCGCATGGGCTTGGGCCGGCTTCAGGAGCTGCGGCAGGCCGCCTATGACCGGTATCTGGAGGCCCAGGAATAAGGGCTGAAAAACCGAAACCCGAATAAAAACCGCCCCGCCTTCTTCGGAAGGCGGGGCGGTTTTTCCGGTTTGATTATTTGCTGATGTTGAAGAAGGCGTTCCGGCCCAGGTACAGGGCGGAATCCTCCAGCTCCTCCTCGATGCGCAGCAGCTGGTTGTACTTGGCCACACGGTCGGTGCGGGAGGGCGCGCCGGTTTTGATCTGGCCTGCGTTGGTGGCGACCACCAGATCCGCGATGGTGGTGTCCTCGGACTCGCCGGAGCGGTGGGAGACCACGGCGGTGTAGCCGGCCCGGTTGGCCATCTGAATGGCGTCCAGGGTCTCGGTCAGGGTGCCGATCTGGTTGACCTTGATCAGGATGGCGTTGGCCACGCCCAGGTCGATGCCGTTCTTCAGACGCTGGGTGTTGGTGACGAACAGATCGTCGCCCACCAGCTGGACCTTGTCGCCCAGGGCCTCGGTGAGCATCTTCCAGCCCTCCCAGTCGTTCTCGCCCATGCCGTCCTCAATGGAGATGATGGGATATTTCTCCACGAAGTCCTTCCACATGGCCACCATTTCCTCCTTGGTCATGGTGACGCCCTTCTTGGGCAGGTCATAGTTGCCGGTCTCCTCGTTGTACCACTCGGAAACGGCGGCGTCCATGGCGATCATGAAGTCCTCGCCGGGCTTGTAGCCGGCCTCGGTCACGGCCTGCACGATGGCGGCCAGAGCGTCCTCATCCTTGGCGAGGTTGGGGGCGTAGCCGCCCTCGTCGCCCACGCCGGCGGCGGGGGTGCCGTTCTCCTTCAGGACGGTTTTGAGCTTGTGGAAGACCTCAGTGCACATCTGCAGGGCCTCGGACCAGGAGGAAGCGCCCACAGGCATGATCATGAATTCCTGAATGTCCACGTTGTTGGTGGCGTGAGCGCCGCCGTTGAGAATGTTCATCATGGGAACGGGCAGGGTCTTGCCGTTGACGCCGCCCAGATAGCGGTACAGGGGCACGCACAGAGCCTCGGAAGCGGCCCGGGCCACGGCCATGGACACCGCCAGGATGGCGTTGGCGCCCAGGCGGGACTTGTTGGGGGTGCCGTCCAGATCGATCATGGTCTGGTCGATCTCGGTCTGGTTCAGGGCGTTCATGCCGATGATGGCGTCAGCGATCTCGGTGTTGACGTTGGTGACCGCTTTGGTCACGGCCTTGCCGCCGTAGGCCTCGCCGCCGTCCCGCAGCTCGCAGGCCTCATAGATGCCGGTGGAAGCGCCGGAGGGCACGATGGCCCGGCCCATGACGCCGTCGTCCAGGTAGACCTCCGCCTCCACGGTGGGGTTGCCCCGGGAATCGAGAACCTGACGGGCATGAACATCCAGGATTTCAAGATACTGTTTCATAATGAATTACCTCCTGATAGTATAAGTGGTAAATGATTGGAAGAGGAGAGTTTGTCGAACTCTTTTCTGGAAGCCTCCGGCGGCCCATTCCGTGCGATGGGACCCGCTGCGACAGCAGTGGGCGCGCGTTCCCTATTTCTTGATTCGCCAAGAAATAGGGGAAAGAA
>CACYXZ010000024.1 GCA_902778525.1 Oscillospiraceae bacterium
TTTTTATTTGCGCGGGCAGATCCGGTCTGTTTTTTAATCCCGCCCTTGTGGTTTGGAAGATTCTTTGATATAATATTAGGAAAAATGATTTGGATGTGTATTGAAGTTGAAGTACGGAACCTGGAATATTTCGACCCTGGACCGGAATCGCACTGCGGCACTGATCGATTCCGGTATTTCTCCATTGGCCGCAGCGCTTCTGGTATCCAGAGGCTATGATTCTCCCGACGCCGCCCGCAGACTGATCGACTCCGGTCACGGGCCGCTCCGGGACCCCATGCTGCTGCCTGACATGGACAAAGCCGCCGCCCGCGTCCGTCTGGCCCTGGACCGCGGGGAAAAGATCGCGGTATTCGGAGACTACGACGTGGACGGCATCACCTCCACCTGCCTTTTGACGGACTTTCTTCAGTCCCGCGGCGCCGACTGTACCTGGTATATTCCCGCCCGTCTGGAGGAGGGATACGGCCTCAATGAAACGGCGATCCGCGGACTCCACGCTCTGGAAGTCAACCTGATCATCACCGTGGACTGCGGCATTACTGCCATGGACGAGGCGCGGCTTTGCCGTGACCTCGGTATGGATCTGGTCATCACAGACCACCATGAATGCAAACCGGAACTTCCGGAGGCGGCCGCTGTGGTCAATCCCCACCGGAAGGATTCCCGGTATCCGTTCCCCCATCTTGCCGGCGTGGGCGTTGCATTCAAGCTGGCCGCCGCCGTCGCCGGGGATCAGGAATCGGTTTTTCGCGAATACTGTGATCTGGTGGCAATGGGCACCGTCGCCGACGTGATGCCGCTGATGGATGAAAACCGGGTGCTGGTCACAGGCGGCATCGCATCCATCCAGCGCTGCACCCGCCCCGGCCTCATGGCCCTCATTCGTGAGTGCCAGCTCACGCCATCCGGTATCAATTCCTCCGCTATCGGCTATACCCTTTCTCCGCGGATCAACGCCGCAGGCCGAATGGGGCAGGTGGAACTGGCCGCAGAGCTTTTCCTGACACAGGATCCTTCAGAAGCAGAATATCTGGCCTCCGCCCTGTGCCGGCTCAACCGGCAGCGGCAGGCCATCGAGGCCGAGATCTATGCGGACGCCGCGGCCATGCTGGAGGGGAAAAAGGATCTCCCGGTCATCGTACTGGCGGGAGAAACCTGGCATCAGGGCGTTGTGGGTATCGTCGCCTCCCGGCTCGCCGAGGACTACGGATGCCCTGTCTTCCTGGTGTGTCTTTCCGGAGAGACCGGAAAAGCCTCCTCCCGGAGTTACGGCGGTTTTCCTCTGTTCTCCACGCTGGAGCAGCTCAGCGGATTGCTGGAAAACTTCGGCGGGCACGAGCTTGCCGCCGGATTCACCATCCGCCGGGAGAACATCGATGAATTCCGCCGTCAGGTCACTGTGCTGGCCGCTTCCTGGCGGGATTCGCATCCGGAGGGAAAGGCTTTGGACCTGGACTGCGCGATCCCGCCGGACCTGCTGACGGTTCAGAACGTGGCGGCTTTGGATATGCTCGAGCCCTACGGCGCAGGTTTTTCCCGGCCTCAGTTTTACATGGACGATCTTCGGGTGGAGCAGCTCACGGAGGTCGGCGGCGGCAAGCACCTCAAGCTCCGGCTGAGCCGGGACGGCATTCCTCTTTCCGGAATCTTTTTCTCCACCACCGCCTGCCGGGCGGCCATCGCTCCCGGCGATCTGGTAGAGGCGGCGTTTACCCCGCAGGTCAATGAATTCCGGGGGATCCGTTCCGTTCAGCTCAATCTGGTGGACATACGCCCCTGCTTTGCCTGGCGGCAGGCAATCGCAAAGGATCAGGCCGCTTACAGCCGGTTCTGTTCCGGGACGCTGCAGAGCGGAGAAGCCGTGGAACTGATACCGCCCCGCCAGGAATTTGCGGCAGTCTGGAGATACCTCTCCGCAAACGCCCGGGACGGGGTTTTAACGGATAATTTCAGCCTTCTGGCCAGAAAGATCGCCAGAAGTGCAAATATGCCCTGCTCCTTTGTACGGACCAGAGTCTGTCTGGACGTTCTGGCGGAACGGGGACTGATTCATCTGGACTCCGGATCCGGCACCATCTCCATTCGCCTGACTCCGGGACCCGGCAAGGTGGATCTGGAACGGTCGGCGATCATGATCCGGCTTAAAAAAGAAGAAGGTGACGTTTAATGGAATCTGTTCAGGAACATTATGACAGCATGAAGTCTGCCATTTTAAAATACTCTCCCCATGTAGATATGGCACTGGTGGACGCGGCATACCTCTATGCCGCAGAAAAGCACAAGGACCAGAAGCGGAAAGACGGCTCTCCGTATATCATTCATCCGCTGGCCGTTGCGCAGATCGTAGCGGAGATGGGTCTGGATACAGACGCCATTCTGGCTTCCCTGCTCCACGACTGTATCGAAGATACGGACTCCACTCACGACGAAATTGCCAGAAAATTCGGCAAAACCGTCGCGGATCTGGTGGAGGCGGTCACCAAGCTGACCCGGGTCAACTTCACCTCCATGGAGGAGGAGCAGATGGAGAACCTCCGGAAAATGTTCCTCGCCATGAGCAAGGACATCCGGGTGATCATCATCAAGATCGCGGACCGGCTCCATAATACCCGCACCATGCAGTATCAAACGCCTGCCAAGCAGCGCAGCAAGTCGCTGGAAACCATGGAGATCTACGCGCCCCTTGCTCACCGGCTCGGCATGCAGAAGATCAAGTGGGAGCTGGAGGACACTTCCCTGCAGTATCTCGACCCCATCGGGTATGCCGATATCTCCAAACAGCTGGACAAAAAAGAGGCTGAGACCGATCAGGTCATGCAGTCAATCCGGGAAAAAATCGAGTCGCGGCTCCGGGAAAACGGCATCGAGTTTCAAATGTACGGCCGGGTCAAGCATATCTACTCCATCTACCGGAAAATGTACTCCCAGAACAAATCTCTCGACGAGGTCTACGACCTCTACGCCTATCGGATCATCGTCCGCGACATCGCCGACTGCTATAATGTACTCGGACATATCCACGACCTGTTCAATCTGGTTCCCGGGCGGTTCAAGGACTATATCTCCACGCCCAAGCCCAACGGCTATCAGTCCCTGCATACTACGGTCATCGGCTCCGAGGGCATTCCCTTTGAAGTGCAGATCCGCACGGAGCAGATGCATCACACCGCCGAATACGGCGTGGCAGCCCATTGGAAATACAAAGAAAACATCAACGCCAAAGGCGGCGAAGAGGAATTTGAATGGGTCCGCAGGCTGCTGGAAAACCAGCAGGATTCTGAGGCTGAGGACTTCATCTCCAACATGAAGATCGACATGTTCGACGATGAGGTATTTGTGTTCACGCCCCGGGGCGAGGTCATTTCCCTGCCCTCCGGGTCAACGCCCATTGACTTCGCCTATGCCATTCACTCTGAGGTTGGCAACCACATGGTAGGCGCAAAGATCAACAACCGGATCGTCAACTATGACACCGTGCTTCAAAACGGCGATATCGTGGAGGTCATCACCTCCAAGTCCGCCAAAGGCCCCAGCCGGGACTGGCTGCTTCTGTGCAAGTCCAACCAGGCCCGGGTGAAGATCCGCCAGTGGTACAAGAAGGAACGCCGGGAGGAAAACGTTGCCGCCGGCAAGCAGAGCTTCGACGAGGAGCTCCGGCGGATCGGCATTCACCCTTCCGTGGTCAATGACGAAAAACTCCTGCCCACGCTGCTGAAAAAGGTCGCCTTCGGATCTTTGGACGACATGTACGCCGCCATCGGCTACGGCGGTCTGACCGCCGCCAAAGCCGTCAACCGCATGAAGGAGGATCTGCTCAAATCCCAGCGTTCCGCCAAAGCGGAAGAGTCTGACCAGCCCCAGGAGGAGTTGGCCTCCTTCAATAAGAAAAGCGGAAAAGTGGCTACCTCCGGCATTATCGTCGAGGACATCGAAAACTGCATGATCAAGTTCGCCCGGTGCTGCACTCCGGTCCCCGGAGACGACATCGTCGGCTTTATCACCAAGGGATTCGGCGTTTCCGTTCACCGCAGGGACTGTCCCAACGCCGCAGGCGCCGCCTCTCCGGAAAACGACGGCCGGTGGGTTAAGGTCACCTGGGCCAGCACGCCCCTTGAGAACTATTCCACTTCCTTTGAACTGGAATGTACCGACCGGGACGGCCTTGCGCTGGACGTTGCCATGGCGATCACCGCCATGAAGCTCCGCTGTTCGGAGCTGGCGGCCCGCGCCGATCACAAGGGCGGCTGCATGGTCTATGTGACCGTGGAGGTCCGGAACGTGACCGAGCTCAACAGCATCAAATCCCGTCTCTCCGGGATCCGGGGCGTTCGAAACGTCAAGCGGGGCAGAAGCTGATGCGGGCGGTTCTGACAAGAGTCGCCTCCGCTTCGGTGGAGGTGGATGGCGTTGTTACCGGCCGGATCGGCCGCGGGTTTCTGATCCTTCTGGGTGTCGGTCCCGAGGATACAGAGCAGGATTGCGAAAAGCTCTGCCGGAAGCTGCTGAGTCTTCGCATTTTCACCGACGAAAACGATAAAATGAATCTGGGGCTGGAGTCCGTCGGAGGCAGCGTTCTGGTGGTGAGCCAGTTTACTCTGTACGGCTCCTGCAAAAAGGGCCGCCGTCCCGATTTCTTCGGCGCCGCCGCGCCGGATAAAGCCGAGCGTCTGTATGAGCACTTTCTTTCCCTGTGCGAGCAGGCCGGATATCCGCCGCAGCACGGCATCTTCGGCGCGGATATGAAGGTCTCTTCCGTGAACGACGGCCCCGTGACCCTGATCGTAGATACGGAGGATTTATAATGGTAACGGAAATTGACATTCCGGCGCTGAAAACCGCTGTGGCATCTGAGATTCTAAACCGGCTTCCGGCCTGGTTCGGAATCCCGGAATCTACAGCGGAATACATCAGCGGTGTTGCGGATCTCCCCTTCTGGGCCGACACGGACGCAGAAATGCTTCGGGGGTTCATTGCCCTGAAGCAGACCGGGCCCAAAGCCGCGGAGATCTATGTGATGGGCGTCCTTCCCGAATACCACCGCCATGGCGTGGGACGCGGCCTCTTTGAAGCGCTGGAGCAGTATGCCAGGGACAAGGGGTATTCCTACCTGCAGGTCAAAACAGTCAGCCGCGGCGTGTGGGAATCCTATGACATCACCAACGATTTTTACACGGCCATGGGCTTTGAGGAGCTGGACCGTCTCCCGGAGCTCTGGGGCAAAGAGAATCCCTGCCAGATCTATGTCAAGGCAATCTAAACCTTTCCTTTTATAAACGGGACCTATTGCGAGGAGTTGATCGTATGAAAATCGAAGCACAGCAGGTTGGCGAACTGATGACCAACTGCTATATTGTCTGGGATGAAAACACCAAAAACGCGGCGGTCATCGATCCCGGAGACGACGGCGCCTATCTGTCGGATTGCCTGCGAAAAGAAGGTCTGAACCTGCGCCTGATTCTTCTGACGCACGGCCACTACGACCATATCGGCGGCGTCAGGGAGCTGAAGCAGACCTGCGGCACGACGCCTGAAATCTATATGTCAGAAAAGGATCTCCACCTGAAGCCGCTGTTTCACGAACCGGTCAGTCTGGATCCCGACGAGGTCACGAACTGGAAAGAGGGCGACACGGTGACCATGGACTCCATCACCTTCCGGGTCATGGAAACTCCCGGTCATACGCCGGGTTCCGTGTGTCTGATCTGCGGAGACGTAATTTTCTCCGGCGATACGCTCTTTCAGGGCTCCTGCGGCCGGACTGACTTTCCGGGAGGAAGCTGGACCGAGATGGAACAGTCTCTGAAGCGGCTCTACGAGCTTCCCGGCGATTATCTGGTGCTGTCCGGCCACACCGGCTCTACCTCGCTTGACCGAGAGCGCAAGACGAATATGTTCATGCGCAGCGCCATCTCATGAAGCTGCAGCTCATCGGACACGACAGCCGCTACGCCATGGAGCAGATCCAGCTGGTGCTGTTTCCTGCAGAAAAGGTGGAATACGCCGAGACCGCATTTGACGGAGACGGCGCGGTGTCCCGTCTCTCCCAGGGCAGACGCTGGATGACCGCTTCCACCAAAATCACCCGCTGCGGCGTCACCCATACCGGGATCGCCCGCTGTGCCGCTCCGGGCGCAGAAGAATCCCGAAAACGGCAGATCCTGCGTCAAAGCTATTATAAGGCTGCGCTTCCTTTTCTGGATGCGGCGCCGTCCTGGGGAGCGCTCTCCGGCGTCCGGCCCACCAAGCTGGTCACCCGGGAACTGCTTTCCGGCGGCACCCGAAAAAGCGCGGACCGGCTCCTGCGGGACGTGTACTATGTGACCCCGGCCCGGCGGCAGCTCGCGCTCGACGCAGGGGAAGCCTCCGTTGAGGCGTGGCACCGGCAGCAGGACGGAGATATTTCCCTGTATGTGGGAATTCCCTTCTGCCCAACCCGCTGTATCTACTGCAGCTTTGTCTCCGCTGCGATCGAAAAGCAGCGGCATCTGCTTGATCCCTATCTCTGCGCGCTGGAGCAGGAGATCCACGCCGCAGCACAGGGGCTCCTGGATCATCCCCGTCGGATCCGCACTGTCTATATCGGCGGCGGCACGCCTACCACCCTTTCTGCCTGTCAGCTCTCCCGGCTGCTCGACACCCTGCACCGGGAATTCGACCTTTCCGGTTGCCTGGAGCTGACCGTGGAGGCGGGACGGCCGGACACGCTGGATCCGGAGAAGCTTCACGCGCTCAAAGCAGGCGGCGCCACCCGCATTTCCATCAATCCCCAGACCATGGACGACCGGGTCCTTGCAATCATGGGACGAAGTCACAGCTCATCCGATATTCTTCGGGCCTATGAGCAGGCGATTCAGGCCGGCCACAGGGACATCAATATGGATCTGATCGCGGGGCTGCCGGGCGACACGCCGGAGGGATTCCATCGTACGCTGGATCAGGTGCTTGCCCTGTCCCCTGCGAGCATTACAGTGCACACCCTCGCGCTGAAAAAAGCTGCCACACTCTACTACGAAAACAAGGCTGTGCTGCCCAGCGCAGATGACGTGGAGCAGATGCTGCAGGCAGGCAACTCGGCCCTTCGCAGAGAAAACTACCGTTCTTATTACCTCTACCGGCAGAAATACATGACCGGCAGTTTTGAAAATGTTGGCTGGTGCAGGCATGGATTCGAGAACCTGTACAATATATATATGATGGAGGAAATGCACTCCATCCTTTCCCTGGGCGCGGGCGGCATGACAAAGATCGTCTCCGGCGGAAAGATTTCACGGATCAGCAATCCAAAATACCCCCAGGAATACATTCGCGACATCCAATCTATCATGACAAGAAAGCGGGAGGTATCCCTATGACGTTTCAAACCTATGATATTGACGAAGTGCTCTCGGTTTTGGCGCGGGACCCCGAGGCGGCAATCCTGAACTGGGAACAGGCCTATCAGGATCAAATCAAGTCTGTCGCCGATTTTATCGCGGAAAACCGGAAAAACAGTCCTGTTGTTCTGCTGGCAGGCCCTTCTGCCTCCAGCAAGACCTCCACCGCCGGCAGGATCCGAGGATACCTTGCGGACATGGGAATCGGCGCACATCTGCTTTCCATGGACAACTATTTTATCGACCGGGATGCGGCGGAATATCCCACGCTTCCGGACGGCAGTCCTGATCTGGAAAGCCCCGAGTGTCTGGATATGGAGCTGCTGGATGAACACTTCTCCACTCTGGAACGCGGCGAGGACATCTATGTGCCGGAATATGACTTCCAGAGCAAAAAACGGGTTCCCGGAGAAGGCAACTTCCTCGATGCAGAAATGGGAGATGTTTTTATCTTTGAAGGGATCCACGCTTTGAATGAACGGTTCAGCAGCAAGCATCCCAATGCATCCAGAGTTTATGTATCTCCGGAAGTGACCTTCGTCCGGAACGGCGAGACCTTCTGCACCCCGGTACAGCTGCGGCTCATGCGCCGTATCGTCCGGGATCATCAGTTCCGCAGCGCCTCGGCCGAGTATTCCCTCTCCCTCTGGGGCAACGTCATCGCCAGTGAGGCCATGCACGTGGTCCCCTATCAGGCTACGGCAAACTGCCTTGTGTCTACCGCCCTGCCCTATGAGATCGGCGTGCTGAAACGTTTTGTCAAGCCGCTGATCGAAACGCTTCCGAGAAACGTTCCCTGCAGAAGTCAGGTGGACGGCATCCGGCAGCTTTTAAAGGAAGTTCCCAAGCTCAATCCGGCGCTCGTGCCCGACGGATCCATTCTGCGGGAATTCATCGGGCCCAGACCCGCGGTGCAGGAGGACTGAGGATGCGCTATACATTTGAGGATTATCAAACTGCAGCGGATCTGATCAAAGACCGTCTTCAGGGTTTTGTTCCGGAGATTGCCTTGGTGCTTGGTTCCGGTCTCGGAGACATGGCGGATCAGGCGGAGGATCCCACCATCGTTCCCTATGGGGAAATCCCTGGCTTCTCCGTCTCCACCGCGCCGGGACATAAGGGCCGGCTGGTATTCGGCACGCTGGCCGGTAAAAACGTGGCCATTATGCAGGGACGGTTCCACGCCTATGAAGGGTATTCCTTTGAAGAGGTCTGCTTCCCTCTGCGGGTGCTTCGTCTCTTAGGCTGCAGCACGCTGATTATCACCAACGCATCCGGCGGAGTGAATCTAAACTATCGGGCCGGAGACATCTGCATGATCACGGATCATATCAAGTTCTTCATGGATTCTCCGCTCCGGGGCAGAAATATTCCGGAGTTCGGCGTTCGTTTTCCGGATTCCACACATCTTTATACGCCACGGCTCCAGGAAATCGCCCGGACGGTGGCCATCGAACAGGGCCTGCCGCTGCAGGAGGGCGTTTACATGTATTTCCCCGGACCCTCCTATGAGACGCCCGCCGAGATCCGTGCCATCCGGATCCTGGGCGGCGATCTGGTGGGTATGAGCACTGTTCCGGAGGTGATCGCCGCCGCCCATGCCGGAATGGAGGTGCTCGGTTTTTCTCTTGTGTCCAACGCCGCGGCAGGCATTACCGGTCAGGCGCTCTCTGAGCAGGAGGTCCTCGATGCGGCAGCCGAGGCAAAGGAGCGTTTCTCCCGGCTGATTTCCGGCTGCGTGGAACGGATCTCCGTCCAGTGACCCCCAGCCGGCCTGCATCGCTGACCAAAGAACATCTTGGGATATCCATACACTGATCTCTGAAACCCAGGCGAGGAACCTGCGGTCCTGCCATCTGTTGGAACGGCTCTGCTGTCAGCTGGAGCAGCAGGAGGAACGCTTCGGACAGACGCAGAATATCTATCGCAAAGAATTATAATCCGCTTTCATTTCATCACACAGAAAGGCCTTTGTTATGGACACGTTATTCAGTAATATCACCGCTGTAACCATGGCGGACCGGCTCCCTGTGATCCTGGGGGCCTATGTTGGCGTTACCGGTGGGAAAATCAGCTACATCTCTCAAAAGCCGCCGGAGGAGCATGCAGACCGCATCATCGACGGTCGCGGCATGGTGCTGATGCCGGGTCTCATTAACTGTCACGCGCATCTTCCCATGACGCCGCTGCGCGGGTATGGCGACGACCACAATCTCACCGACTGGCTCAACAACTACATCTTCCCCAAGGAAGATCTGTGGGATGAGCGCGCCATTCGTGCCGCCACACTGCTGGGGCTGGCAGAGATGCTCCGCTTTGGAACCACATCCGTTTCAGATATGTATTATTTCTCCGATACGGTCTGTCAATGCGTCAGCGAGGTTGGAATCAAGGGAAACATCGCCCGCAGCGTTACGGTTTTCGAGGATGACTACTGCTTTGACAAGCACGGCCCGTCCCAGGAACTGGTAGCTCTGAAGGAGAAATGGCACGGATTCGACAACGGAAGGATCCAGGTGGAGGCTTCCATCCACGCCGAATACACCTCCTTCGACAAGGTCTGGCAGGGTCTGGCTGAATATGCCATCAACGAAGGGATCGGCATGCAGGTCCACGTCTCCGAAACGCAGAATGAGCACGAAAGCTGCCTGGAAAAGTATGGTCTGACTCCTGCGCAGATCCTTGATGTGTATCACGTCTGGGACACCCGCTCCGTTGCCGCCCACTGTGTCTGGCTCACCGAAGAGGACATGGAGCTGTTCGCCCGGCGGGGCGTCAGTCCGGTCCACTGCCCCAACAGCAACCTGAAGCTGGCCTCCGGCATTGCGCCGGTCCGGAAAATGCTGGACAAGGGCCTCAACGTGACCCTGGGAACAGACGGCGTCTCCTCTTCCAACAATGCCGACCTCTTTGAGGCGGTCAAGCTCTCCGCCCTTTTGTCCAACGGTTCCACCTTGGACCCCACCTCCCTCACCGCCTATCAGGCCTTGAAACTGGCCACCGTCAACGGTGCGAAAGCCCAGGGCCGGGAAAACGAATGCGGGATGATCGCTCCTGGACTGGATGCCGATCTGATCATGCTGGACTTCACCCAGCCCCATCTGATTCCCTGCCATAATCCCGTCAGCAATCTGGTCTATGCCGCCTCCGGCCATGACGTGGTCATGACCATGGTCCGCGGTAATATTCTCTACGAAAACGGCACTTATCCCACCATCGATCTGCAGGCCGTTCTCCAGGAGTTCCATGACTATGTGATTCCGCTGATGTTTGGAAACGATAGAGAGGATCCTGTTATTGGCTGATCATGTGACCGGGAAACCGAAAAAGCAGAAGTTCCTCCACGGCGCCGCGATTCTCACCGCAGGAACAATCCTCACCAAAATCATCGGCGCGCTGTACAAAATCCCCCTGAACCGGATCATCGGTACGGAAGGCTTCGGCCATTTCAATATGGCCTACAACATCTTCAATGTTCTTCTGACGATCTCCACCGCCGGACTCCCCATCGCTCTAAGCCGGATGATCTCAGAGGCTTCCGCCCTAAACAACCGGCGTCAGATTCAGCATATCTACCGGGTGTCTCTCCGGATCTTTCTTGGCATGGGTCTTGTCAGCAGCGCCTTTATGCTGCTCCTGTCTCCGGCGCTGGCCCAGTTCATGCGGGATCCCGGCGCCGTATACTCCATCGCGGCGCTCTCTCCGGCCGTCCTGTTTCTGTGCCTCTCCTCATCCCTGCGGGGATATTTCCAGGGGCAGCAGTATATGACGCCAACGGCTGTCAGCCAGATTCTCGAGGCGCTGAGCAAACTTGTGCTCGGACTTGGGGCTGTTTACGTATTTCTGCGTCTTGGCTTCGGCACCGCGCAGACAGCGGGCGCTGCCATTGCCGGCGTTACCGCCGGGTCCGTGTTTTCCGCGCTCTATCTGATTCTGGTCTACCGCAGAAAGCACCTGGTTCTGACGGCACACGATCTTGCGCAGCCTGTCGAAGATTCCGGAGTAACCGCCCGGAGATTGCTGGCTCTGGCAATCCCCATCACGCTTGGTGCGGCCGGGATCCAGATCTTCAACGCCCTCGACAGCATGATCATCCAAAGCAGGCTGCAGGATTCCCTGGAGCTGAGCACCTCCGCCGCCACTTCCCTGTTTGGTACCTATTCCGCGGCGCAGACTTTTTATATGCTGCCGCCGTCTCTGATCCAGCCGCTGGCCATCGGCATCATTCCCGCGGTCACTGCTGCCCTGACCACCCGTCAGGAACAGGAGGCCAGGAGGGTGGCGGAATCCGCCATTCGGATGACCGCGCTGATCGCCCTGCCCTGCGGGGCCGGTCTGGCCATACTCGCCTCTCCGATTCAGGCTTTGGTCTACGGCTATGACCGTCAAACGCTTGAAACTGCCGGACCGATCCTTGCCCTGCTCGGATGCGCGGTGATATTCCACTGTATGGTCACCGTGACCAACGCGATCCTTCAGGCCCACGGCTACGTCTATATTCCGATCTATACCACTCTGGCCGGCGGCGTTGTCAATCTGTTCCTGCATATCGTTCTGGTAAGCCGCTTCGGCATAACCGGCGCAGCAATCGCTACCATCTGCTACTGCGGCATTATCATGTTCCTCAACATTGCAGCGCTCCACAAGCGCCTGACGCATCCGCCCAGGATCCTTGTAGTTTTCGTCCGTCCCATGGCGGCAACCGCTCTGATGGCCGCAGGCGCATATCTGAGCTATGAGGCAGTCATAGCACACACCGGTTCCCTTTTGATTTCCGTTGGACTTTCGATTGCGGCCGCCTGTCTGATCTATGCGGTCATGATCCTTTCCATGGGCGTGATCACCTGGGATGACTGCATGCTGCTCCCCAACGGGCAGAAAATCGCCCGTCTCCTTCACATCAACCACGATTAATCCACATCACAGAGGACGATACCATGGTATTCTTTCCCGAAAAAACACATTATGACTTTGACGATCTGGTCGCGCTCGTCCAGATTCTCCGCGCGCCTGACGGCTGTCCCTGGGACAGCGTGCAGACCCATCAGAGCATCCGGCGAAACTTCATAGAAGAGGTCTATGAGGCCTGCGAGGCCATTGATCTGGACGATGCAGCGCTTTTGAAGGAGGAACTGGGGGACGTTCTCCTGCATGTGGTGTTTCACGCGGGAATCGAGGCGGACGCCGGAAGATTCACCATTGACGACGTATGCGACGGTGTCGTCCGGAAGATGATTTCCCGGCATCCAAACCTGTTCGGAGCGGGTTCCGACCTGAACTGGGACGAGATCAAGCGGAAGGAAAAAGGACTCAACTCTCTGTCCCAGGAGCTGGACTCCGTCGCAAGGAGCCTGCCTGCGCTCTGGCGGGCGGAAAAGATGCAGAAGAAAGCGGAGGATTCTCTGCCGGTTCCTATTGCCGAAAACGATTTGGATGCAGATCCCGAGCAGGCCGTGGGGGATCTTCTGTTTTCCGCCGTCGCGGTCGCCCGCAGATACGGGATCGATCCGGAGCAGGCGCTGCACCGGCGCTGCGACGCTTACCTGCTTCAGGCAAAAGATGCTGAATCATAAAGGAAGGCACGGACGCCGGTCCGTGCCTTTTCTCTGGCCTGATATCCGAAAAAATGGAACCTGAACACAAAAACTGGAACTTTCGGAACCGCAGTCCGCACACTATAATAGTGATATAAAAGGAGGTAAAATCTATGAACGAACCTAACAGCAAACCGATGGGCGGACCTGGCGGTCCCGGCGGTCCCGGCGGTCCCGGCGGAGGTCCTCCCAAGGCGGGATACACAGAGATCAAGCCGGAGAGCAGCTATATATTGACGGAGACCGAGATCCATCCCAATGGTCTTGTGATCGAAGACGGGAATATTCCCATTGCCGCAGAGGGAAAAGCCCTTCTGATGACGGTGGACGGCGTGGTCACCAACATCACGCCGGGCATTTATCCCGGGAAAGTCGTGTTGACCGTGTATGAGCTTTCCAATGTGCCGGAGGATCAGGCAGAACTCAGCTCCGGAGACTTCCGGACCGCTCTGTATGTGATGGACGGCAAACTGGTGCCCACCGGCATTGAACAGGCAGCCGGTGCTTTTGAGACAGAAAAGCAGGGAATTACCGATGTGGAATACCTCTCCGAGGCAAATGACATGAACGGTATTATTGTAGGCGCCCACGATTATTCTGAAACGCCCTTTGAAATCAGCGACAGCTGGTTTTCCGCCTCCGGCAGCGGAACCAGCGAGGGCCGCGGCGCGGTTCTGATGACTGTCGGTAAAGCGAATGTGAAGCTGGACGGGGCTAACATCTGGAATTACGGCACCTTAAGTGCCATCGTTGCCAGCGGAGAAAGCCATCTGGAAGTCGCAAACAGCGTCATATATGGCGAAAAAGACTTCTCTGCCGGCAAGCTCTGCCCGTGGGTCCTCGGCATCAACGGAAACAACCGCCTAACAAATGCCATCGACAATGCAAAGGTCTATTATCACGACAGCATCGTCGTCGCGGAGAGCTGGGCGGCCCTGTCTACCGATTCGGGCCGTGGCGTCCGGCTGGTCGGCGAAAACCTGTTTTCCGGTATCGGCCGTCTGGAGCCCTATGAGGAAAGTCATGCTGCAGATTACACAGCAGTTCCTGAGCTGAACGGAGAAAAATACGGTTTCTATCTTGGCAACAGCGCCATCGGCGAATGTGGTTATGTAAACTACGCAGATGGATTCCACAACAGCTTCAGGGATGTAACCTTCTACGCGCCGGACTATATCTTCATTCTCTCCAGCGGACAGGCCTCCATTGACGTGGAAGGCGACAGCTATTGCCACTCCGGACGGTTCGGAATACTCTGGCACAAGAATCAGGGCGGAACTGTATCTCTCAAAGGTGGTAAATGGTATGCCGAGGATGCGCTGGTCCTGGCCAAAAGCTATTCCTCCACAGACACTGCCGGCTGTTTCTGCAACGTGCTCTGCGACGGCACCGACATCAAGCTCGGAAAGGGCGGCGTCCTGTATCAGCTCATGACCAGTGACGACATGGGCCTGACGCCCGGACAGGTCAGCGTTTATACGGTTCCGGAGATCGAAGCGGATCTCAGCCGTGTAGAAAAGCTGCCGGAAACCTATCGGGCTCAGAAAATGGAACAGGGCTTCCCTCCCTTTGTGAAATACCCGATCTATCAGCTGGATGGACAGGAAGTCACTGTCCGGGAAGATGAAGCCGGATTCCTTGCCGCCCATCCCGACGCGGTTCCAGCAATGTACGACGCGCCTTACCGGATCCAGTCTTCCACCTTTACGCTGAAAAATCTCTGTACAGAGGGCGATATTTTCAACGGTGTCTACGAACGGATCCAGGTGCTGGACGTCACGCTGGAAAACGCAGTTGTGAAGGGCCGGATTTCCAGCGCGTATACATTCCACGTGGATGCAGCGGGCAACCCCTGCGCCCCGGGAACCACCTATTCCAAGGCCGGAAAAGAGGACGAGCACCTTGGAATCGGACGAGTCGGCAACACGCCGGCCCCTGCCATCAACAACCCGGTGCACCTGACTCTGAAGTCCGGAGCCCAGTGGACTCCCACTGGAACCTGCTATCTGGAGCAGCTGACGATGGACGGCAGCGCTGTGATCCACGGTACCGTCTCAGTTGACGGAGAAACCGTTTCCGCTCCCGGAACATATACGGGAAATATCGTTGTAACACCCTGACGGCATGAGAAAAGCACCGGCACGATGTGCCGGTGCTTTTCCTGAAAAATCAGAGAGAGGTATAACCGCCGTCAACCGGCAGGATCACGCCGTTGACGTAGGTGCTCATGGGAGAGGAAAGGAAGATCGCGGCAGTATCCAGCTCGCCTTCCTTGCCATAGCGGGACATGGGAATCATGGTCTTGGCATACTCCTGGAAGAAGGGAGAATCCAGGGTCTCCTTGGTCAGCGGGGTCTCGAAATAGCCGGGGCAGATCGCGTTGACGTTGATGCCCTTCTCGCCCCACTCGCAGGCCAGTGCGCGGGTCAGATTGACCACACCGCCCTTTGCAGCATGGTAGGGAGAAGCAGGGGCGATCTTGTTGCCTACCAAACCGTACATGGAGGCGATGTTGATGATCCGGCCATATCCGGCGGGGATCATCGCCTTGTTGGCCACAGCGCGGGCCATCTTAAACGTACCGAAGAGGTCGATGTCCAGCTCATGTCCGAACTGCTCATCGGTGATCTGCTCGGCAGGAGCAACCGCGCCGGTGCCGGCGTTGTTGATCAGAATGTCGATCCGGCCGAACTTCGCCATGATCTCATCGACCGCCTTTTCAACACTCTCCGTGTTGGTGACGTCACAGACAACGCCCAGGGCTTTGACGCCATAGGTTTCCTCGATCATCTTTGCGTTGGCTTCCACGTTGGCCTGACGGCGGGCAAGGCAGACGATGTTACAGCCCTGGTTGGCAAGCGCCTTGGCCATCTGAACGCCCAGGCCGGTGGATGCGCCGGTAACAACAGCAACGCGATCCGTCAAATCAAAATAGTTTTTCATGATAATTCCTCCTGTGGAAATATGTATTGTTGATTTCTTTAACTATTATACAACACTGTCCGGGAAAGTAATTGTGAAATCCAACAAATGTAATGCATGTTTGTGTGCAATTTGTAGAATCCATCCACACTACTTGAAATCCGGAAAGGATTGTTATTTTGTCATATCTGTGATACAATGCTTCCGCAAGGAGGAATCAACATGGATACGACTTTACTCAGCACATCAGACTGGCTGGAACAGGAGCTTCAGTTTATCAATCACGACATGGCCCATACGCTCAACGGAAGATTAAAGGCGGAGCTTGTGTCCTGCGATGATCCCAAGAAGGAGCTGACGCTGCGGTTCCCATTGGAGGACTGGATGGTAAACGGACTCGGAACGCTGCACGGAGGCATGGCAAACACCATGATGGATCTGGTCATGAGTATGGCCGTGTATTGCTTCTCCCGGCAGACGATCCCGCCGACGGTCTCCATGACCACCAATTATCTGCGGCCGATTCCCATGGAGGGATATGTTCACATCACCGCAAGACTGACTTCACTCGGAAAGCGCAACGCCACCGCATACTGTGAGGCAATCATCCCCTCCTCCGGCAAGATCGCCTGCACCGCAATCGGTACATATGCCGTGATTGCAAAAGCATAAAAAACATAAAAAATGCCGCTGCTTACGCAGCGGCATTTTTTATAAAGCTTAGTGCTTCCAGTCGTAGCCGGTAAAGGCAGCGGCAACTTCCAGAATCTTGGTCATACCCTCGGCCTTGCCGTTGGGCTCGGCAGTGGCCAGAGCGGCGTCAGCCTTGGCCTCAAAGGTAGCAGCCCAGATGCGGTCCAGGTCGGCCTGGCTGAGCTCCACCCAGGGGTTGCCGGTAGCAGCCTCAACGGTGGCCTTCTGGTTCTCGATATCATCGTCATACAGGCCGGCGGAGTACAGCTCGACCTCGTCAGCAGCAGCCTGAATGGCAGCGCGCTGGCTGTCGGACAGTCCGTTCCACCAATCCAGGTTGGCAGTCCACATGTTGCCGGCGGCATAGGTGCCGTCCAGAGCCCAGTACTTGGCAACATCCTGCCAGCCCATGGAAACCATGGGAGCCAGGCCCATCTGGGTGGAGTCGATCAGACCACGCTGCAGCGCGTCATAGGTGTCAGGAGGCGCCACAGCAGTCACCTGGAAGCCCAGGGACTCGAAAATAGCGGCGTCAAAATTGCCAAAGGACTTGGAGCCAGCGATCATGGAATCCAGATCGGTGAACTCATAGGTGGTGCAGAAGGCGTTTGCGCCACCAGCGATGACATTCAGATAGATGATGCCGTTATCGGCAGCCTCGCCCTGAATCAGCGCGGAGGTCTCAGGGTTGTTGAAGATCAGCTCGTCAAAGTAATCCAGAGCCTTCTGGGTGCCGCCGGGAGCAAAGCCGGGGAAGCCCAGATAGTTCAGAGTGCCAACATGAGGCATATGGCCCAGAGCGGTCATGTTCACGGAACCGGAGCTGACGCCGTCCAGTGCCTCCATGTCGGAGAACAGGGTGCCGCCCCAATAGACGGTCACAGTGATGGCGCCGTTGGTGATCTCACCAAGATGGTCGATGAAGTGCTTGATGATCTGGCCGCCGGTCTCCGTCTCATTGAAAGTCGTGGAGAAGGAGATGTCCAGGGGCTCGCACTCGAAGGTCTCAGCAGCGGCAGCGTCCTCAGCGGGAGCGGCAGCAGAAGCAGCGTCTTCGGCGGGAGCGGCTTCCTCAGCGGGAGCGGCCTCCTCAGCAGGAGCAGCCTCCTCAGCGGGAGCGGCAGCAGAAGCAGCCTCCTCAGCGGGAGCGGCAGAGCCTGCAGCACCGGAGCCACAGGCGGCAAGGCTGAGCACCATGCAAAGTGCCAGCAGCAAAGCCAAAAGTTTTTTCATTTCGGTTTTTCCTCCTAAATGTTAGATATGTTGTCGCGCATGGCGCGTTACAACTGAAGTTACAGGCCCGGAGCGCCCAGCAGTCTGGGCAGGAACAATACGATATCCGGGAACAGACCGATCAGCAATACAATCGCGATCTCACAGATAAAGTATGGCACAACGCCTTTAAATATCTCAGAGGGGTTGACACGGAGGGCATTGGCCGTGGCGAACACGTTCATGCCGATGGGGGGCGTCAGGCCGGCGATCTCACACATAAAGCACAGGGCGATAACCAGCACATAGGGGCTGTAGCCCAGGGCGTTGAGCACCGGGAACACCACCGGAACGGTGATGATGATGATGGAAACAATGTCCATGACGCATCCGCAGAAGATGTAAAGCACGATCACCAGCAGGAAGATAAAGAATGCAGGCGCATGCACGCTGGCGATGAGGTGGGCCAGGTTGTCCGCCAGCTTGGTGGCGGAGATAAAGGAGCCGAAGAGCTGACCGGCCACAATGATGGGGAAGATGCCGGACTCCATGGTGCCGGCCTCCCAGATGCTGTGGGCGATCTGCTTCACAGGGAGCTTCTTCACAAAGGCATAGATCACAACCGCAAAAGCGCCGATGGCGCCGCCCACAGTGGCGGTGAACCAGCCGGCAAAAGTACCGCCGATGATGATTCCGAACAGGCAGAGGATCGGGATCAGAAGGCGCAGGCTGGCGATTTTGTCCTTCACAGGCGTCTTTTCGCCGGACGCCGGAGGGATCGTGCCGGGCTTGAACCGGCCGATGAGACGGACCGTAACGCACAGCAGGATCGCAGTGACCAGGCCGGGAATCACGCCGCCCATCAGGGCGGTTCCCACGCTCATGGTAATGGGCGAGATCAGGCAGTACATAATGATCGCCATGGAGGGCGGGATCAGCGTGGACAGCGCGCCGGAGGCGGCGATGCAGCCCATGGAGTAGTTCCGGTCATAGCCGGATGCCTCCAGCTCTGGCATGGCCAGTTTGCCAAAGACGATATTGCCGGCAATGGAAGAACCGGAGCAGGCGCCGAACACCGCGTTTGCCGCGACAACCGTAAAGAGCTGTCCGCCCTTGACTCTGCCCAGCCAGGATTTCATGGCCTGGAAGGCGCCCTTGGCGATGCCGGTCTCCCCGGCCAGTGATCCAACCAACATGAACATTGGCAGCACGGCGTAGTTATAGTTGGCGCCAAGCTCAAAGGGTGCGGTGGTGAACTTGGTGATCATCATGGTCATATCGCCATGATAGAGCACGATGAATCCGCCGAACGCGGAAACA
>CACYXZ010000025.1 GCA_902778525.1 Oscillospiraceae bacterium
ACCCAATATGCCCGGGAGCAGCTTGGTGCGGAGCCGGAATATCTCTGGGCCAAATTCCCCTCCTATTTCATCCTGAGACATGCAAACAATCGAAAGTGGTTTGCGGTTTCCGGCGATGTGGAGAGAAAAAAGCTTGGCCTTCCCGGTGAGGACTCCGTCCGCATTTTGGTTGTGAAATGTGATCCTATTCTGTTGGGATCTCTGCTCGGAACCAAAGGATTCCTGCCTGCCTATCACATGAGCAAGGCAAACTGGGTGACGATCTGTCTGGATGATACGGTTTCTGATGAAGAGGTCAACAATCTGCTGACCATCAGCTATGATCTGACCAAAAACAAAATATAGGAACAGGGCGGCTGACCGGCCGCCCTTTCTGCGTTCATAGGAGGTGATGCCATACGAAGAATTCCAAGGCCGGGGATGTGATCCTCAGTCTCTTCTTATATCTCCCGGTGGTCTGGGCGGCGCTGCTCCTTGCCCAGTGCTTGGGCGGAAGTATGTTGGACTTGGCACAGAAACTGACGGTTGCCATGCAGCATCCGGCACATATTGAATGGACCGAGCGGAGTTCTCCCGTACTGCTGGTATGCACCGGGCTCTATGTGTTCGGCATTGCTCTATACCGCTCCACCCAGGGCCGCACCCGGGACGGTGAGGAGCACGGCTCCGCCACATGGGGTTCCCCCTCAGCGGTGAACCGGCAGTTTGCCCAGAAGAAAAGCAAGATTCTCACCCGCCATGTCCGGCTGGGGCTGGACAGCAAAAAGCACCGCCGGAGCCTCAACGTGCTGGTCATCGGCGGCTCCGGGGCCCAGAAGACCCGAAGCTATGTGCTGCCCAACATTTTGGAGGCCAACACCAACTATGTGATCACCGATCCGAAAATGGAGGTCCTGCTGGCTACCGGCGGCTGGCTGAAAAGTCAGGGCTATGAGATCCGGGTGCTGAATCTGGTGAATCTGGAGGACAGCGACGGATACAATCCCTTCCGCTATCTTCGGGATGAAAAGGACGTTCTGAAGCTGGTAAACAATCTCATTCAGGCCACTACTCCGAAAAACGCCCACGAAAGCGATCCGTTCTGGACCAAGTCGGAAACAGCGCTCTTACAGGCCATCATCCTGATGCTGTTTCAGGAAGCCCCAGAGTATGAGCAGAACTTCTCCATGGTCATGAAGGTGTTGGAGTACACTGAGGTGAAAGAGGATGACGAGGAACACATCTCGCCGCTGGACATGCTGTTCGCCAAGTTGGAACGAGACAAGCCGAACAGCGTGGCCGTCCGGCAGTATAAAGTATTCAAGCTGGCGGCGGGCAAGACTGCCAAGAGCATCCTCGTATCCACGGCAGTACGGCTGGCAGCCTTCAACCTGCCCCAGATCAAGGCCATCACGGACCATGACGATATGGATCTTTATACCCTGGGGGAGCAGAAGGTTGCACTGTATGCGGTCATTCCAGACAATGATCAGACCTTCAATTTTTTAGTGAGCCTTCTTTACTCCCAGGCATTTCAGGCTTTGTACTATAGTGCAGATCAGATCCATCACGGGGCCTTGCCCTGCCATGTACATTTCGTCCTTGACGAATTTGCCGCGATGCCGTTACCAGGTTTTACGAGAGAGCTCGCCACCATGCGCTCCCGGAATATCTCCGCCAGCACGATCATTCAGAACATGGCCCAGATCAAGGAGCTGTACAAGGATTCCTGGGAGACGATCCCCGGCAACTCGGACAGCATTCTGTACCTGGGCGGCAATGAAAGTTCGACGCACGAGTACGTCTCCAAAATGCTGGGGAAGGCCACGATTGATACAAAAACCCATGGAGAGACCAAGGGCCACAGTGGTTCCTGGTCCACCAACCAGCAGATGTCCGGCCGGGAGCTGCTGATGCCCGACGAGGTTCGGGCGCTGGACAACAACTACTGTCTGCTGTTCATCCGTGGCGCAAAGCCGGTGATGGACCTGAAATATGACCTGATGAAGCATCCGGCTGTGAAGTACACGTCTCTGTCCGGAGGGCCCCGATATATCCATCACGCCTCTGCCAAGCTGCAGGGGCAATCTTTCTTTATCAAGGAGGTACCTGCCTATGAAGAACCTTAACACCCGGGCAAAGCGGCTCTATGCCGTCTTTGCCACCGCCGTGCTGACCCTGATACTGTTCGTGGTTCCGGCTTTTGCCGCGGATGATCCGCTGACGGTGGTCAGCAATCTCAGCGACTTCATCTTTTCCCTGATCCGGGCCATCGGCCTGATCCTGCTGGGCTTCGGCATCCTGCAGATTGGTCTGGCACTGAAGTCCCACGACGCCTCCCAGCGGGCTAACGGCATGCTGACCGTGGCCGGCGGGATTGTGATCACCTTTACTAAGGAGATCCTGACTCTGATCACCGGAGGTTAAAGAAAACGCAGGGGGCGCATTTGCGCTCCCTGCTACAAAAAGAAACAATTATCAAAATCGGACAATATGTATCGATAGCTGACACTCGACAATAGAAGAACAATACGGATATCAGGCACTGATATCTGATATGAGAAGTCTTTTGCTTTAACACCTGCATGAGCTGTCACAGCAACATAGCCTTGGAAAAAGCATCCCGGATGCCTCGCTGCATATTCTGATCGCCATTGGCGTCTCCGATCACGAAGAATTTTGCCGTGACACCTGCGTATCGGAGCGCATCGTCCACATTGGGACTTGTGCCGCCGGATACAATGACGTTGTCGCCGGAAATCGTGTTTTCTGTGCCGTCCTGGATGTAAGTGACAGTCGTTCCTTCTACCTTGACAGTGGTAGCGTTGAGGATTCCCTGGATATTATCGTAGACCTCCCAGGCCCGGACCATGCGCCCTGTGCCGTCTGGCAGTTCCTTCATAGCGGCCATGGTCACGAAGTTCAGCTGACTGGCACCCTTGGCCAGCACATCCTGCCGGGTGAGCATCTCCACATCGTGACCATTCTGCGCCAGATACATGGCCGCTTCGATGGCGGTCTCTCCGGCGCCGATGCAGAGGACCTTCCTGCCAAGCTGCTGTTCCCGGCCAAACACATCAAAGGTGGTCAGATATTCCGGGTTGAGGTTCCCGTTTTCGTCCTTCAATCCGGGAATGTCCGGAACCTTTGGGGATGCCCCGGTGGCTGCGAGGATGGCCTCAAAGCCTTCCCTTTCGAGCTGCTCCGGCTTAGGCTCCGTGTTCATGCGAACCTCCACGTTCATCTGTCCCAGTCGCCGCTCAAGATACCGGATAAAATCCCTAATGGGCCACTTGAAGCTGGCATGCTCGCTGTGGAGGGCCTGTCCGCCCAGACGGTCGGTCCTTTCAAACAGCGTAACAAGGTGGCCCCGCTGCGCGGCGAAGATGGCAGCCTCCATGCCCACCGGCCCACCGCCGATGACCGCTACCTTTTTGGGTGTAGTTTCCGCATCCACCATTTTACCCAGCTTGTGCATGAGGCCCAGGGTGGGGTTCACGGTGCAGAAGCTCAGGAACGGTGCAGTCTTGGTGCCGTGGCACTTGTTGCACCAGAGGCAGGGGACCACGTCCTCGCCCCGGCCCTCGTAGAGCTTTTTTCCGTATTCCGGGTCTGCCATAAAGGCCCGGGCCATGCCGATCATGTCACATTTCCCGGCGGCGATATAGCCGTTGATCTCCTCCGGGTCCTGAAAGCCGCCCACGGGTTCGGTGAGGATTTTGCATCCCGCCGCCTTGATGGCTTCCGAATAGCGAATCACTTCATGCTGCCCCTTATGGAACGTGTACCCCGTGGGGTGAGACTTGCTGACATCCCGTTCCCGGAGCTGGAGAATGTCGGCAACGTCCTCCATCAGGAGGGCAAACTGTACCGTGTCCTCCAGGCTGTAGCCCTTCTGTCCACCTGCATAGCCAAAGGGCTGCTCCCCGGCCACACACAGCTCCACGATGAAGCCTTTTCCGAAGCGCTGCTTCACCGCCGCAAGCATCTCATGGAGCAGCCGTACCCGGTTCTCTAACTTTTCTCCTCCGTATTCATCGTCTCTAGCGTTGGGGGTCAGCAGCTGCTCCGTCCGCATGGCGATGCCGTCGTAGCCGAAGTCATGGAACATCTGCACCTTGGTGAGGAACTGCGCTATGTACGCCGGAATCTGCTCCTTGGGGAACATCTTCGCGGGCTTGACCGGCATGCCCGGAGGCCCGCCTGCGCCCCGACCATCGAGAGAATATCCCTCCGGAAATTCCATCTCCAGACATACCAGCAGTTTGGAGCCGTAGAAGTGTATGTCGTCGGCCATTTGCGTAAAGTAGTTGTACACGCTGGGGTCCGTGTAGTCAAAGTCCTGCATCCGCCGTGTGTCCTCCACAGGACTCTGCCTGCGGCCCGGTGTGCTCCACTCAGCCAAGGTGATAATCCCGGCGCCATTCCGGGCCAATTCCCGCATGAAGGTCATATAGCTGTCCGCCGGGAAGGTCTCCGGGCCCTGGAGAAAGTGGGGCGAGGCGTTGGGATACATCATGCGGTTTTTAATGATTGTATCACCAATCGTAACAGGCGATAACAGTGCGTTGTAACGATAACTCATAGCTTGATCCCTCCGATATCCTATATAGTAAATATACCTATTATTCTTGCAAAATGCAAGGCTGGCCGTTGAAAATTTTTATAACTCCGAATATAATAGAAGCAAACAAAACGCAAGGAGTATCAAGTATGATCCAGGATTCCCTCGGCTATCTGTTGGCAGCGGCCACAAGACTTGCAACAAAAGAGTTCAACAAAACGCTCAGGCAGTATGGGATCACTGCGCCCCAATGGTCGGTCCTGAACTTCCTGCATGAGCAGGGAAGCTTCCCTCAGACGCAGATTGGGGAACAGCTCCACTGGGAGAAGGCCACCATTGGGGACATTGTTGAAAACCTTGTAAAAAAAGGTCTGGCAGATCGGAGGATTTCAGAGCAGGATCGGAGGGCTTATTCGGTTTCCATTACCCCTGCCGGAGCGGAACTGATACGCCAAATCGGGAACACCGAATCGGAGATCAACGCCCGGGCCTGTGAGGGCATGGAAGAATGGGAACGGGATTTTCTGAAAGAGCTTCTGCATCACACGATACGGAATCTTGACGAAAACAGGAAAGGCGGGGCCTGGAACAAACACCCTCAGTGTTAAGCGAAGCTGGACATTATTTCACAAACCTTTGGGAAGGCCCACAGAATCATTTGGATGGCTCTATGGGCCTTCCTTCATCTATTATCCCCGTTCACGAATGAAATGTGTCCTTAAGTTGTTCTAACTGTAACTATTCAGTCGCCGCGGCTTTGCTCGATTATTGGGTCACTGTTTTCAGTGCAACGGCAACAAAACGGTCTGTTGCCCATACTATTTGAGCAAGGAAATTGGAGCAACTGAACAGTTACTTCTAACTTAAGATATATCCGAACCAAGGAGGTGATTCTATCGGCAGCGGAAACTTTATCATCGACAATCTGAACTCCGCCCTTTCCACCTGGAACGACCGCATGGCGGAGATCTGGACCCTGGTCAGCACCACCCCGGAGAACTTCCGGGGCGGCGGGATCTGGAGTACCATCCTCTCCATCAACGGTGCCCTTCGGGCGATTGCATACGGGTTGCTTGCTCTGTTCTTCGTAGTGGGCATGATGAAGACCTGTTCTTCCTTTACAGAGATGAAGCGCCCCGAGGTGGTATTCAAGGTGTTTATCCGCTTCGCCCTCACCAAAGCCGCCATCTCTCACTGCATGGAGCTGCTCAACGCAATATGCTCTGTGGTACAGGGCGCGGTGTCCACCATTATCAGCGCCTCCGGCATCACAGAATCCTCGCCTGTGACTCTGCCTGACGAGATGGCGGCGGTCATTGAGGACGTGGGCCTGCTGGAGAGCATTCCCCTGTGGGCGGTGACCTTGCTTGGGTCTCTGCTGATCTGGGTGCTGTCTCTCATTATGATTCTCACCGTTTATTCCCGGTTCTTCCGGCTGTACATGGCCACGGCCATCGCGCCGATTCCCTTGTCCTCATTTGCAGGAGAGCCCTCCAGCAGCATCGGCAAGGCGTTTCTCAAGAGCTACGCCGCCATCTGTCTGGAGGGCTGTATTGTTGTGCTGGCCTGCGTGATCTTCGGCCACCGCGCCGGTGATCGATGACACACTTGCGCCGGCAACGATTGTCTGGAACTATGTGGGCGAGATCATTTTCAATATGCTGGTGCTGGTGGGGACCATCAAGATGTCCTCCCACGTGGTGCGGGAGCTCATGGGCCTATAGCCACTCCCGCATCCAGCGGACAATGGTCACAACCCAGGACAGCGCCACAAAGGCGATCAAGGTAATCCACCGGAGCCCAAACCATGGACCAAGCTGAAGAACATCCAAATCTATCATGACTTTTTTGTGTCACATCAAAAGGAATTCATTGAATAACCAGAATCAGGACAGCTCCATTGCGGATTAAGCTGTTTTCGATTGCGGGATATATCCTTCGCGAGCTGAACAATTGAAAAGCTCTGGAACTGTAATTGTTGCGGTTATCACAGCTGCTATCATGGCAATGCATAATTATTTCTTTCATAGCAATGCCAGGGATAAGTTGATTGGGGAATGTGTCCCAGGGCCTATTAATGGGCACAACCAGCAGGTGTCAAATAGATCTAAGCTAAGATCGATGCTGTCATGACAAAGCACAAGGTTACTTGTGTGATGTCACCGCAAATGATATAATCCTTATAGAGCAAGAGCCTGGTTGCTTCTAGTTGCAGCCGATGCAAGCAACAGGAAGATGGCAAATCATTGAAGTATTTTGTGAAAAGGAATAATCTGATATTGCACTCTGAAAGTCTGCCAGACACAGAGCCATAAATACAAATGAATGTGAAGAAGGAAGATGTGAGATATGCCGCTTGGCTGGATAGATTTTTCTAAGAATGAGAGAAATAAGGTGCTGAGCGTGCTGGATCTCCTTTCAGAGGCGGGGACGCTCGATGAGCTTGGAATTGCTCCGATCCGTGACGGCTTTGCAAATCTGTTTTTTCCCGGGACATCAACGATCCAGACAAGGGCAAAGTATTTTATGATCGTTCCTTATGCTCTAAAGGATATTGAATACAGCAGTGAATGCGATACCGCCGCTGCGTGATACCTGCAAAAGTATTCTACGAATGGGATCATCAGAAGCATTTAACGACTTTCTCCCTGCCGGATCATTCCATAATATGGATGGCCGGGATATATGACCAGGAGTATCGGTTCTCAGTTCTGACCACGGCTGCTAATGAGTCCGTGAAGAAGATCCATGACCGGATGCCGCTGATCCTGGCGCGGGAAGACCTGCGGCAGTGGCTGTTTGATTTCTACGCAGTTCGTGATCTTATGGGAAAGAAAATGCCGGTGCTGAAGCACCGGCAGGATAATGAACAGATGTCGCTGTTTTAATACATGAAAGTATTGCCCAAATGGATAAACGTAACCGTTTCTCCATTTGGGCAGTTCCTTTGCGATCAGATACCGGGATCATGGACTGATTATGCCAGGAATGATCAACAGATAAGAACGAAGATGAACCAGGAGGATACGCATGAGTAAATATCAGTCTGCTACTACAAATTGTATTCATTCCATGTGCCGCAGAAACGGCCTGAATGTTGAGGAGATATATGGGAAAAGCAAAGTTCTGCTGAAGACCTATCGGGAAGTATGCTGGGCAGCCAGTGCAAGGGCAGAAGAGCTGTGCAGCGCCGAAACCTTTGCCTGTGGAGGACAGCTCAGTACAGCGCTGACATACCTGGCAGAATTCGCTCCCGACACCAAACGGGAGATATTTGAGGACAGAACTCAGTCCCTCTTTGAGACCCGCTGGCTTACGGAGCTGGTGGAGGATGCCATGTGCAGGGTACACCGCTTCTTCAGAGACGGCGAACTGTACTACAGGATTCTTCATCTGTGTTACTTTGACACATTTGTCTACTCTGCTCTATATGCCGGAGCTTCCGCCGGCTTACCACGAATGGGCTCCGGAGCAGTATGAGAAAGAACTGGTATCCACTATTGAAGATCTCCTGGATGCGTCATCCGGACATGCGCTGGTCCTGTTTACTTCCTAATTTCAAGTCTATATGTCGTCGTTCGTCACCGTCAGGCCCATATCCGCGATGAGCTTTCCGGCGGCATCATAAGGACTCAGGCCAAAGAGCTTCGCCGTGAAGTCGATCACGTCACCTTTCTCCTGACAGCCGAAGCAGATGAAATTCTGATCGACCTTCATGCTTGGAGTATCATCCATACAGATCGACACCCAGTTGGCTTTGCTCATGTGATAGGCTGGCAGGAACCCCTTCGTTCCAAGGAGAGATCCCAGCAGAATGGGATCGCATTTCACCACCAAGATGCGGACGGAATCCTCACCGGGAAGGCCCAGCTTTTTCTCTCCACATCGCCGGAAACCGCAAACCACTTTCGATTGTTCGTGTGTCTCAAGATAGAATAAGAGGGGAATTTGGCCCAGAGATACTTTGGATGATAAAACCCGTTTCATGGCGATCCTGGCCATGCTGCTGGGCTGCCAGGGTGTGGACGAGTTCCGCTGCATGGTCCCTGCGGGACTGAACTTCGGCGTCACCCCGGTGGAGATCAAGGAGATCGTCTATCAGGCGGTGGCGTATCTGGGCATCGGCAGGGTGTTCCCGTTCCTGAAGGCCGCCAACGAGGTCTTTGAGGCACAAGGTATCACGCTTCCGCTGGACAGTCAGGCAACCACTACCGCAGAGAACCGCCGGGAAGCCGGGACCCAGGCCCAGGTGGACATCTTCGGGGAAGGCATGAAAGACTTCTGGAAGTCCGGCCCCGAGGAGAGCTGACACATCAATCTCTGGCTGGCGGATAACTGTTTCGGGGACTACTACACCCGGACGGGCCTGGATTACAGGCAGCGGGAGATGATCACCTTCTGCTACATCGCGGCCCAGGGCGGCTGTGAGCCCCAGCTGACAGTCCATGCCGCTGCCAACATGGGGATTGGAAACGACAAGCAGTTCCTGATCGACGTGATCTCCCAGTGCCTGCCCTATATCGGCTATCCCAGGAGCCTCAATGCCCTGACCTGTGTGAACAGCGCCGCAAAGCAGTTTGAACTGAACTGACCGGTTAATTTGCAAAATGGCGCAAAAAACGGAACGCAGTCCTCAACAGGGCTGCGTTCCCGGTTTGACCGATCAATATGGTCGACGCATGTTATTTCCGAGGTTGCAGGATTCGCAGGATACGGACAAGAATCACGCCGGATCGCTGCCGCTGAGCTCCAGCAGCCGGTTTCGGAACATACCCGGCGTCAGGCCCTCGTTGGCCCGGAAAGCCCGGATAAAGCTGCTGGCGGAGGAAAAGCCGCAGCGCTGAGCGATCTGCTCCACAGACAGATCCGAATCAGACAACAGTTCCTTGGCCAGCTGAAAGCGGAACAGGTTGATGTAGTGGCTGAGTTTGAAGCCCGTGGCCCGTCTGAAGCTCCGGGACAGATAGGAGAGGTTGTAGTCAAAGTGCTCCGCCACCGATGCGGCATTGAGGGCCGGGTCCTGATAGTGTCCGGCGATGAAGGTGCAGATCATCTGGATCCGGTCGGAATAGCCTGAAATGTCCGGCAGGGTCTCCGGCAGGAATTTCGTGTCCCCCTGGGGGATCAGCCCGTTTCGAATGCAGATTGTCTGAATGGACCGGCGGGCGAGAATCCAGTCCCAGTTTTCCGCACCGGCGTACTCCGCGTGCCATTTGCAGAGCTCCTGCTCCACAATGGGCTCGATGGGCACCATGATGTCCATGTCCAGGTATCCGGCCAGGTCCAGGGCGCAGGCCAGATGGGAGGCCATGAACACGGTCATCAGGTCGTCCCGGCCGGGATACCGCAGGTACTGGGCCTTGATCATGATACCCAGATAGGTGGCCGCCTCGTCAAAATTTGCGCTTCGGACCGCCCGGAAGAATTTTCTGGGGATATGGGGCGGATGGTTATCCGGCATGCTGTTTCCCTCCAAATCCGGCGTCAAAAAACAGGCCGTTTTTCTGTTCTCCCGGAAATTATACAACATTCGGAATAGATAAGTCAAGAATTGTATATAGAAAAACGATTGTGAATACACGAATTATTTTCACAAAAACCGTGAAAATAAAGGAAACATATTGACAAGTCCGCGTTTTTCGATAAAATATAATCGTGTTCTGATCAAAGACCGTAAAAAATTGTGTACAGTTTTCTGTACACGAAAACACTGACAAAGGAGAGATTTTCATGAAAAAACTGACTGCGCTGCTGCTGGCGCTGGCGATGGTTCTGGCCATGGCCGCCTGCGGAAACAGCGCTCCTGCCGACGCCGGCTCCGCGGCTCCCGCCTCCGCTGAGGCGCCCGCCGCCGATGAGGCCGCGCCCGCTGCCGACGAGGCCGCCCCCGCTGCCGACGAGGCCGCCGCCCCCGCCGAGGATGAGGGCGGCTACAAGGTCTTCACCTACGGCACCGACGCCAACTCCACCACCTTCGACCCCGCCTCCGACCTGCAGACCAACTCCGGCGCGTTCCTGGTCTACTGCGTGGGCGAGACCCTGTGGACCGTGGACACCGAGGGCAACGTCAACTATGTGCTGGCGGACTCCATGGAGTACACCGAGGAGGCCCTGACCATCACCCTGAAGGAGGGCATCACCTTCTCCAACGGCGACGCCTTTGACGCTGAGGACGTGCTCTTCACCCTGCGCCACGCCGCCTCCCAGCCCCGTACCATGTCCATGTACGCGGGACTGAACCTGGACGCGGCCACTGTGGACGGCAGCACCATCACCATCCCCATGAACTACTATGACGCGGCGCTGATCGACCTGCTGGGCAACTGCAACAACATGATGCTGGACTCCGAGGTCTGCGATCAGGAGGGCTACGGCTACGACTGGATCATCGGCACCGGCCCCTATGTGCTCCAGGAGTGGAACGAGTCCCAGAACTATATCATTACCCGCAACGAGTCCTACTGGGGCGAGAAGCCCTACTACGATGAGTTCGACGTGTACTTCTATTCTGAGGAGTCCACCCGCTATGCCGACTTCCAGAGCGGCAAGCTGGACGGCGTCTATCTCACCGAGGCCACCTATATCAACAACCTGGATAAGGGCGCTGTCATGGGCGCAAACCTGGTCACCGCTGTGGAGAACTCCGTCTACGGCTTTGAGATGGCCTGGAACTCCGATTCCACCGGCACTTTCGCCGACATCAACGTGCGGAAGGCCTTTGCCCACTGCCTGGACATCCCCTCCATGGTGGAGTCCCTGGGCGAGGGCGTCTACACCGTCGCCACTGACATCGTGGGCGAGAACAGCTGGGTCTATGAGAATAACGGCGTCTATGAGTACGACGTGGAGAAGGCCAAGGAGTATATGTCCAAGGCCGGCTACTCCAAGGAGAACCCCCTGAACGTGGCGGTCTACGCCGAGGGCACCGCCTGGAACGCCGCCATGTTTGAGGCGGCCCAGTCCTACTGCTCCGAGGTGGGCATCAACCTGGATCTGTCCGGTGTTGCCGACTTCGCCACAATTCTGCCTGTGCTGCTGTCCGGCCAGCAGGATATGTCTCTGGGTCAGGGCTCCAACGGCTCCGGCCTGGACCCCGCCAACCTCCTGCAGCAGTTCAGCCCCACCGCGGACAATATTCTGATTCGTACCGCTGCGGCGGACTTCCCCGAGCTGGCTGAGGATTTCACAAAGGCCCAGTCCTCCACCGATCAGGCGGAGCGCGAGAAGCTCTATAAGGAATTCATCAAGGGCATCTATGACAACTACCTGTTCGTGCCCATCTGCCAGGGCACCAAGAACTACGGCGTTCTGGACACCCATCCTTCCGCGGCCAATGCCGTGAACCCTGTCTCCTGCTGGCTGGATCCCAAGCTGCTGACGGACTAACTGAGAAACCAAGCCCGCGGCGGCGGCAGTATGCCGCCGCCGCAGATTCTTATCCTGTCATGGAGGGATGAACTTGTTAAAATACATTCTGCGGCGGCTGCTGATGATCATCCCGGTCCTGCTGGGCGCGATCATCGTGGTCTTTACCATCAACTATTTCTCCACCACGGACCCTGCCATGGTCAAGCTGGGACTCTCCGCCTCTGATCCGGTGAAGCTGGAGGCCATGCGGGAGACCATGGGCCTGAACCGTCCCTATATCGTTCAGCTGGGCGAATATCTCTGGAATCTCCTCCACGGCAATCTGGGGGATTCCTATGTGTATTCCAAAACCGTCTGGGAGCTCCTGGGCAATCGGATTCCCAACACCCTGAGAATCGGCCTGGGCGCCATGGTGATCTCCGTCTGCGTGGGGATTCCCCTGGGGCTGGTGGCAGCGCTTCATCAGAACTCCGCTCTGGACTACATCACTACCGCCATTGCCGTGTTCATGAACGCTATGCCCGGCTTCTTGGTGGCTGTGCTGCTGATGATCGTCTTCGGTCTGAAGCTCCAATGGCTGCCCACCTCCGGTGCTGACAGTGCCAAGAGCTTTATCCTGCCCATCATCGCCGCGGGCATCGGGCCGATCTGTCAGGACGCCCGTATGACCCGATCGTCGGTGCTGGAGGTCATCCGGCAGGATTATGTCCGCACTGCCCGGGCCAAGGGCATTGCCGAGGGCAAGGTCATCACCCGGCATGTGCTGAAAAACTCCCTGATCCCCATTCTGACCATGGTAGGCTCCGGCCTTGGCACCTGCCTGGCGGGCTCCATCCTGGTGGAGATGATCTTCAACATCCCCGGCATGGGTATGCTGATCAACTCCAGCATCATGTCAAAGGACTTTATCACCGTCCAGGGCTGCGTAGTGATCTGCGCCATCGTGGTGGCCCTGGCCAACCTGCTGACGGACCTGGCCTACGCCTTTGTGGACCCGAGAATCATGGCCCAGTACACCGGCGGCAACAAAAAGAAAAAGAAAGCGGAGGAGGCGGCGTAAATGGCAGTAAAAACGAAAACAAAGCCCGCCGAAGAAGATGGCGTTCGCCTGAAAAAACGCAGCAACTTCGGAGAGGTCTGGCACCGCCTCCGGAAGAACAAGCTCAGCATGGCCTGCCTGATCTTCCTGACGGTTTTGATTCTGGGGATCATCTTCTCCACCTGGATCACCCCCTATGACTACACCGCCCAGGATCTGATGTCCCGGTTCCAGCTCCCCTCCGCCGCCCATCCCTTCGGCACTGATGACTATGGCCGGGATCTGCTGACCCGCCTGCTGGTGGGCGGCCGGTACACCCTGCTTATCGCCATCCTTTCTGTGGCCATCGGCATTGTGTTCGGCATGATCATCGGCGCGCTCTGCGGCTTCTTCGGCAAGTGGATCGACTCCACCCTCATGCGGATCATGGATGTGATCATGTCCATCCCCGGCATGATGCTGGCCATCTGTATCTCGGTGGCCCTGGGCTCCGGCGTGTTCAACACCGCCCTGGCCCTGGCTGTGGGCACCATCCCGATGATCGCCCGGCAGCTCCGGTCCTCCACCATGCTCATCAACGGCCAGGAGTACATTGAGGCCGCCAGGAGCTTTGGAGAGAGCAACTTCCGGATCATCATGACCCATGTGATTCCCAACACCCTGGCGCCCATCATCGTGCAGACCTCCCTGTATATCGGCGGCTCCATCATGGGCATCGCCGGACTGAGCTTCCTGGGACTGGGCGTGCAGCCCCCCACGCCGGAATGGGGCAACATCCTCAATAACGGCCTGGACTATATCTACGACTTCTCCACCCGCTGGAACGTGATCGTGTTCCCGGCGCTGGTGATCGTGCTGGCGGAGCTGGCCTTCAACCTGCTGGGCGACGGCCTTCGGGACGCCATGGACCCGCGGATGCGCAAGTAAGGAGGAGCCGACATGAGTTTACTTGAAATCAAGGACCTGACCATCCACTTCCCTACCGAGGAGGGGGATGTGCGGGCCGTCAACGGCATCAGTCTCTCCGTGGAGGAAGGCAAGACCCTGGGCCTGGTGGGCGAGACCGGCGCGGGCAAAACCACCACCGCCCTGGGCATTCTCCGGCTGGTGCCGGAGCCGGGAGAGATCGAGAATGGCAGCATCGTCTATAAGGGAAAGGACATTCTCTCCATGCAGGAGAAGGAGGTCCAGGACATCCGGGGCAACGAGATCTCCATGATCTTCCAGGACCCCATGACCGCCCTGAACCCGGTCATGACTGTGGGGGACCAGGTGGCGGAGGTCATTCTCCGGCACCAGAACTGCTCCAAGACCGAGGCCCAGAAGCGCATGGTGGACATTCTGGCCAAGGTGGGCATCGGCGCCGACCGGGCAGGGGACTATCCCCATCAGTTCTCCGGCGGCATGAAGCAGCGGGTGGTTATCGCCACTGCCTTGGCCTGCAACCCCAAGCTGCTGCTGGCCGACGAGCCCACCACCGCCCTGGACGTGACCATTCAGGCTCAGGTCATGGAGATGATCAACGAGCTGAAGGCGGAATTCCAGACTTCCATGATCCTGATCACCCATGATCTGGGCATTGTGGCCGAGTCCTGCGACAGCGTGGCCATCATGTACGCGGGACAGATCGTGGAATACGGGAGCCTGGAGGACATCTTTGACCACACCACGCATCCCTATACCATCGGCCTGTTCGGGTCCATTCCCTCCCTGGAGAAGAAGGTCCACCGGCTTCAGCCCATCAGCGGCCTGATGCCCGACCCGGTCAATCTGCCCACGGGCTGCTGCTTCCATCCCCGCTGCCCCTATGCCGATGAGCGCTGCGCACAGGAGGCGCCGGCGGCGGCGGAGGTAAGCCCGGGCCATCTGTGCCGGTGTCATTACTGGGAAACCGTCCGGGGAAAGGAGGCCGAGGACAATGTCTGATACGCTGCTCGAGGTCAAGGACCTCTGTAAATACTATAAAACCCCCAAGGGGGCGCTCCACGCGGTGGAGGGCGTGAACTTCTCCATCAGGGAGGGACGGACCCTGGGCGTGGTGGGCGAGTCCGGATGCGGCAAGTCCACCCTGGGCTGGACGGTCATGAACCTCCATGAGTCCACCGGAGGAAGCATCTTCTTCCAGGGAGAGGACGTGACCCATCCTACCAAAGCCCAGAAGAAGGTCATCCACAAGAGCATCCAGATGATCTTCCAGGACCCCTTCTCCTCTCTGGACCCCCGGAAATGCGTCAGCGACCTGATTGCGGAGCCCATGAAGGTCATGAAGATCACCCGGGGCAAGAAGGAGACGGAACAGCGGGTGGCGGAGCTGATGGACACGGTGGGACTGGCACGCCGGTACGCCTTCGCCTATCCCCACGAGCTGGACGGCGGCCGCCGGCAGCGCATCGGCATCGCCCGGGCCCTGTCTGTGGAGCCCCGGTTCATCGTCTGCGACGAGCCGGTGTCCGCTCTGGACGTGTCCATTCAGGCCCAGATTCTGAATCTGCTCCAGGATCTCCAGGAGGAGCGGGGCCTGACCTATATGTTCATCACCCACAACCTGTCCGTGGTGAAACACATCTCCCACGACATTCTGGTGATGTATCTGGGCTGCCAGGTGGAGAAGTGCGAATGCGAGGAGCTGTTCCGCCACCCCCTGCACCCCTACACCAAGGGCCTGCTCTCCGCCATTCCGATCCCATCGATCCATGTGGACCGGAAGCGGATCGTCATGAGCGGCGAGGTCACCTCGCCCATCAATCCCAAGCCCGGCTGCCGGTTCGCCGCACGGTGCCCCTATGCAGACGAGAGATGCCGGTCGGAGCTTCCCCAGGTGGAGGAGATCCTGCCGGACCACTTCTGCGCCTGCCATAAGGTGCGGGAGCTCAACGAGCTGTAATCACAACCCAGGGCCAGGCCGATCCGGCCTGGCCCTGCTGAAAGGACAATGGAGGCCCCGGATGAACTGGTTTTTCGAAGGCTATCAGGCCGAATATGAGGAGACAGAGAACGGACAGAAAAAGCGCCTGGTCTACCGGGGGGAATACTATGGATTTCGCGGCGGCCCCAAAGAACAGAAGCGGGTCAAGACACTCTGCGCAGTGCTGACGCTTTTGACAGTGGGCCTGAATCTGTATGACCAGTTCCGGCCGGCCCGGGGCGGTATGATTCACTGGATGGCCATACCCTCCCTGCTGTCCCTGGTGCCGATGATGTTTATGCTGATTGGTCTGGGGAATCTGCTGATGGCCGGAGAAAAATGGGAGCTCCGTGTGCTCTATGCCGGATACCGGCGGCTGTGGCGCTGGGGACTGGCCTACGGGAGCCTGATGGTCCTGTGGCTGGCCATGGAGCTGGGCTTTGTGATCGTTAATCCCGGCCTGCTGGGAGAGGAACTGCTCTATTGTCTGATCCTGGCAGCCTCATTGGCAGCCCAGGCGGTGCAGCTGATTTTGATCCGGCGGCATCCGGCCCAGGTGGTCCGGGGACCGAACATTCGATAATATGAAAGGAGTAAACCAGGTGCAAAGCAACATAGAATATCTGGTGGAACGCTGGGAGGACCAGCGAACCGTCAAAAATCTCATGGGCAAGTATGTCAACTGCCTGCTCCTGAACCGTCAGGGAGAGATCTTTGACGCGTTCTTCAGCAGCAGGGAAGATGTTTGCCTGACCTTCAACGACGGCAGCTATATCGGCGCAGAGGCGGTGAAGCGCTACTACGACGCGGTGGTGGAGCGGAACAGGCTTTCCGCCAAACTGCTGCAGGACCGCCTGCCGGAAAAGCTGGGCGGGCGCTCGGAGGATGAGATCTATGGCATCGGTCCCTTCCAGGTCAAGCCCCTGACCGCTCCGGTGGTGGAGGTGGCGGAGGACGGCCAGACCGCCAAGGGGCTGTGGTTCTGCCTGGGCTGCAGCGCCGAGGTCACGTCCCGGGGGCCGGAGGCCAACTGGACCTGGGGCTACTTTGCGGGGGATTTCGTCTACGAGGACGACTGGAAGATCTGGCATCTGCAGTACCTCAATGACGTGGACTCCCTGTGCGGACAGAGCTGGGGACGGGAGATAACACCCTATCCGGAGCTGCCGGAGTTCGCGGCCCTGAAGGACTTTGCCTATCCGCCCTATACCTTGGCGGAAAATGTCCGGGCCCTGTATTCCGTGGACCGGCCGCTGACGGCGGCGCCCCGGATCCCGGAGCCCTATGACACCTTTGCCAATACATTCTCCTATGGAAAGGCGGTGGACTGAATGAAGGCGCCGAACTATACCGATGAAGAACTGATCCGGAGAGTCTGGGACGTGGAGGAGATCAAGAAGGTCTGCGCCAGGCGGTGCTACTATGTGGCAAACGACTGGCGGCAGCAGGAACTCGACGAGCTGTGGGTCACCGGGGAGGAGGCCAGAAAGACCGCGTCGTTCGGAAGGAACTGGGGCTATTATGTGGGCATGGACGCCATCCGGGATTATTACGTGACAGCCCATGACCAGAAGATCGACGCCCTTCCCGGCAGCCAGCACGCCGACGGCTGCCTGTTTATGCATCCCGCCTCCACGGGGCTGGTGTACGAGGCCTTTGACGGGAAGACCGCCCGTGGCCTGTGGTACTGCATCTCCCAGGAGACGGTCCCGGTGTCCGAAACGGAGGCCGACGCCCGCTGGTACATGGAGAAGCTGGCCATTGACTTCCTCAAGGAGGATGGGAAGTGGAAGATCTGGCATCTGGTCATCGCCACGGACCTCCAGAGCGAAGCCGGGCAGGACTATATGCAGCAGAAGGTCTATCTGCCAGACGAGGAAAACCCCGCTTACAGGGAATTCGGCACACCCACCATCCCCATGCTGACCCATGACGTGATGTTCAACTGGCTGGATAACTATCCTGCCCCGCCGGTGCCCTATGCCGCCTTCAACGAGGACAACAGCTACGGCCCCGAGGGCCACCCGGACTATGTGGAGGAGGCGTAATCATGAGAAAGAAACATCTTGATCTGCATCAGCGCATTGTCAATGCCGCCGCCTCCCAGGAGGTGGAGAACGTCAAGGCCCAGCACACCTACTACCACGGCCGGGCGGACGCCTACGGGGAGTGGCACAACATCTGGAGCAAGGATCCCTGGTGCTCCTGGGGCCATATCTTCGGCCGGATGCGGGGCTGGGATCAGATCTGGGAGGGCTCCGTCACCCACTATGACAACATGGCCATGGAGCTGCACCTGAAGATCCAGAAGATCTACCCGGAGATCGGCGGACTGGATCCCCGGCCCCTGATGGAGGCCTCGGTCCACACGCTGTTCACCGATATCATCGAGGTGGCCGATGACGGCAAGAGCGCCCGCGGCTCCTTCATCACCCCCGGCGTGATCTTCTGCCGGCTGAACCGGCACCAGTATCCCTACTGCAATGTGCTCTGGGAGCGCTACGGTTCTGATTTCGTGCTGGAGCACGGAAAATGGAAGTATCTCCACGAGCAGGTCTGCCCGGACATCATGGGCAAGCTGGATATGACCAACTTCGCCCACGACGATTTCGAGCGGCTCACCGCGCCCCAGGAGCAGGGCATCGGCCCCGTGACCCTGGGCGAGGACCCGGACGTGACGGATCCCGGTCCGCTGCATCTGCCCTACTCGGTGATCATGCCGCCTCAGAACACGGTGCCCTGGCCGGTGCCCTATGTGACGCTGGACAACGACAACAGCTTCTGCCCGGTGAAGACCTTCGCGGAGCTGCAATCAGAACAGACGAAATAACCCCAATCAGGCAGGTACATTCCTGCCTGGTTTTTTCTGGCTTTTCAGGGAATTCCCATTGACAAGTCCGGAATGAGGCGCTATAATTAGAATGAATTCACCGAATGCATTCTATAAAATCTCGTGCAAAGGAGGCGAAGGACGTGAAAACCCTGACCAGCCGGCAAAAGCAGGCCATGGAATCCAGGAACCATCTGGTTCAGACTGCCACGGCCCTGTTCAACGCCCAGGGCTATCAAAAGACCACGGTACAGGACATCTGCACCGCGGCGGGGCTGTCCGTAGGTGTGTTCTACCACTATTTCGGCTCTAAGAACGATATGCTCCGGGAGGTCCAGAAGCAGAAGACCACGGAACTGCTGGACATGATCGACACCCGCAGCACCGCCAGGACCCACCTGGAGGCCATCCGGGAGCTGCTGGAGTTTCTGGTGATCCAGCAGAGCGAAGGAGACTTCGAGCTGGTGCGAAACGCCCTGAGCCCGGCCTCCGGCGGAATGCAGGTGGACCCGAAGCTCTGGGAGCTGACGGTCCGGGTGGTGGACAGCGCACAGCAGGCGGGGGAGCTTCGGGCAGACTGGCCTGCCCGGGATATCGCCTCTGATCTACTGCTGTCTGCCCGGGGCTTTGTATTTTACTGGTGCGAGCAGGAGGGGAGCTTTCCGGTGTTGCCTGCCTTTCAGGGCTTTCTCCGAAGGTTCCTGTCCGGATATATCCAGATTCCATAAAGGAGTGATCCCATGCGTTATCCCAATCTGTTTACGCCCCTGCAGGTGGGCGGTCTGACCCTGAAAAACCGAATCATCTCCGCCCCCAATATGATGTCCGCGCTGAACCCGGACGGGTCCCCCACGGAGTATATGGTGGGCTATTATGAGGAAAAGGCCAAGGGCGGCGCCGCCATTGTCACCGTGGGGGATACCCCGGTGGAGGAGCGGGGCTTTACCACCCCCAGACACCCCATTCTGGACAGGACCACCGTTCAGAAATGGAGCGAGGTGGCCCGGGCCATTCGGCAGCACGGGGCCATCGCCTCCCTGGAGCTCAACCACGGCGGCCGGATCTCCAACGAGGCCGTCACCGGCTTCACCCCTCTGGGGCCAATGGATGAGACGAAGGCCAACGGCACCAGGGTGAAGGCCGCAGACGAGGAAGAGATTCAGGAGCTGGTGGACGCCTTTGCCAATACCGCTGCGCTGGCCAAGATGACCGGCTATGACATGGTGCTGCTCCACGGCGCCCACGGCTGGCTGCTGGACCAGTTCCTGTCTCCCAAGTGGAACCGCCGGACAGACCGCTTCGGCGGCAGCCTGGAGAACCGTGCCCGGTTCCCTCTGATGGTCATCGATGCGGTGCGCAAGGCCGTGGGCCCCAGGTTCCCCATTGAGTACCGGGTAGGTCTGGAGCTCATCGAGGGCGGCCTGGAGCTGGAGGATCTGATCGCCTTCTGCCGTCTCATTGAGGACAAGGTGGACCTGATCCACATCTCCGCAGGCCTGGACACGGACCCCAACTTTGCGGTCAAGACCCATCCCACCATGTTCCTGCCCCACATGGTCAACATCGAGACCGCCGCAAAGGTCAAGGCGGCTGTGACCAAGTGTCCCGTGGCGGTGGTGGGCTCCATCACCTCACCGGAGGAGGCGGAGTATGTGCTTTCCAGCGGCAAGGCGGACGCGGTGGCCATGACCAGAAGCCTGATTGCCGATCCCCATCTGCCCAATAAGGCCCGGCAGGGACGCCCGGAGGACATCCGGCCCTGCCTCCGGTGCCTGGACTGCCTGACGGGCCTCCAGACCAAGACCCAGATGGCCTGCGCGGTGAATCCCCGCACCGGCCATGAGTTCCGGCTGGACGCCACAGAAAAGCCTGCCGCGGTGAAAAAGACCGTCCTGGTGGTGGGCGGCGGCCCCGGCGGTATGCAGGCGGCCATCACCGCCGCAGACCGGGGACACCGGGTGATCCTGGCGGAGAAGTCCGATGCCCTGGGCGGTCTGCTGAAATTCACCGACTACGACACCCTGAAATCCGATCTGAAGCGGCTGAAGGACTTCCTGATCTGCCAGGTGGAGAAGCGGGACATCGAGGTTCGGCTCAGCACGGAGGTCACGCCGGAGTATGTGGCGGAGGTCAGGCCCGACGCCCTTTTGATTGCAGCAGGCTCCACGCCGGTGGTGTTCCCGCTTCCGGGGATTGAGACTGCCCAGCATGCCACCACCGCTTACACAGACCTCAGTGCACTGGGACAGAGCGTTGCAGTGATGGGCGGCGGTCTGGTGGGTTGCGAGACCGCCCTGTTCCTGGCGGAAACCGGCCGGGACGTGACCATCATCGAGATGCAGAAGGAGATTGCCCCGGAGGCCAACTGGATGCACAAGGTGGGTATGATGCAGCGGTTTGGGGATACCCCAAATCTGCATGTGAAAACCGGCCTGCGCTGCATGGCCGTCACGGAGGAGGGCGTGGAGTGCCGGGACGGGGACGGC
Source organism: Oscillospiraceae bacterium (assembly GCA_902778525.1). GTDB lineage: Bacteria > Bacillota > Clostridia > Oscillospirales > Oscillospiraceae > HGM13006. The sequence continues at coordinate 21,172 of CACYXZ010000025.1, forward strand.
AACACGGTGCTAATCCCGGCGGAGAGCAAGGTCTACGCCTTCGGCCAGCGGGCGGTTCCGGTGACAGAGCTGCTGTCGCTGGATGTACCGGAGATCCGGGTCATCGGCGACTGCCATCTGGTGGGCAAGACCAACGGCGCCATCTTTGACGGCTATCACGCCGCTATGGACCTATAATCAACAACAATCAATATTACAGAAGGGAAGATTTCAGATGGAACAGGTATTTTCCGGTCAGGTGCTGGTGGAGACCTCCGCCCGGTATGAGGCTCTGACCATTGAGGATGGCGCGGTGCTGACTGCGCCCGCAGGCAAATTCGTCTGCATGACCGTCAACGGGGTGGGCTGCGATCCCAAGCCCGGACGCTATGTGGGCGATATTGCGCTGACCCTGGCGGACAGCTATCCCATGGCCCCCCACGGGCTCATGCGGATCAACGGCCGGGGCCGGGACTTTCAGGATGCCCTGGTGGTGGACACCACCGCCGGACAGGTGGTGGAGGCCCAGTGCGTGCCCGAGCTGGTCCAGGGCGGAACCGTCACCGGCGAGAAGACCGAGGGCGTTTACATCGCCTCCAGCGCCGAGAGCTTCAACGGCCTGGTAATCCACGGCGATGGGGCATACACCGTCAAGGACAGCGTCATGGAACTCGACGGCTTCAGCGCCAATGACTTCCTGGGAGTTGGCTCCGCAGTTGCGGCCATCGACAAAGCCAATGTCACCATCGACGGCTGCGAATTCAACGTCAACGGCGTCACCCGCTGTGCGGTCCATGTGGGCGGCGACAGCCGGGTGACTGTGAAGAATACCAAAATCGAGAACATCAGCCCCGCTTCCGACTGGCTGGGAGATTTCAGCTGGGGCTGTGGCTTCACCGGCACCAACCGGCTCTGCCAGCTCACCGACAACGGCAGGGTGGTCTATGACAACTGCGACCTGAAGACCAACGGCTGGGGAATTCTTTCCATCGATGGCACCGATCAGTACAACGAGATGATCGTCAAAAACTCCCGGTTGGAGCTGACCGGCCCCCGGGCCCATGGCTACGGCGCCTTCTGCATCGGCGGCAACCATGTGCAGTTTGACAACTGCGATGTGAAGGTCAACGGCTATCCCCTGATGCTCCGTGGTATGGCCGACAAGGGCCGGGCGGAGATTCTGGGCTCCAGACTGCAAAGCCGCCGGTTCGGCGTGCTGGCCATGGGCGATACCCACAGCGTCCTGCGGATCGAGGATTCCCGGATTGAGACGGAGAAATCCAGCCTGGTCTTCAAAGGCTCCGCCACGGACATTCAGATTCAGAATTCCAAGCTGGTTCCCGGCAACGGCGTGATCATGCAGCTCATGGACAACGATGAGGGCGGCATGACGGCCCGGAACTTCAAAGTCCCCGTGGGAGAGGCCGACGTAAAACTGACGGACCGGGACCTGACTGTGGCAGGGGAGGACGACATCCGCATCACCCTGACGGACTGCGATCTGACCGGCGATTTTCTGAACTCCACCACCAATATCCGGGCCTGCAAGCGCTCCGATCACGGCGGCTTCGGCAAGTTCCATGACACCGTCATCGGCTCCATGGCCAAGGCGGACATCATCGAGCATGACGAAAACCAGGAGGAAAAAGATGATGGCGAGGTCAAGAAGGGCGGCCTGCCCGTGGGCATGAAGGATCTGGAGTGCCCGAAGAACATGGGCGTAACGCTGGTAAACTCCAAGGTCATCGGCGTGATCAGCTCCGCGCTCCAGTGCTACCGGGAGGGCCTGACGGAGATCACCGAGGCCAACCGGCTGGAGCTGTCCAACATCACCCAGACCCCCGCGCCTACCGTCAATAACGGCGTGGTGGTGTCTCTGGATGAAAAGAGCCTGTGGACCGTCACCGGAACCAGCTATCTCACATCCCTGACCATTGCCCGGGGCGCAGCGGTGGCCGCTCCCCATGGCAAGGCCCTGACTATGACTGTGGACGGAAAGGAAACCGCTCCTGCTCCCGGAACCTACATCGGCGAAATCGTCCTGACTGTGGCGTAACCGGCAGGAGAAGGACCGCTCCGGGACGCATGGCAGGCTGTGCCGTATGAACCGCAAAAGCGCTGCCGCATTCCTCAGGAACCGCAAGCCCGGGAAAGAGAGCGAATCCACCTAACCTTCCCAAAAACAACCGAAAAACGCACAAAAAGCGCCGGCCTCTGCGATTTCTAGCAGAGGCCGGCGTCCTTTTCAAAGGAGTATACCATCGGGAAAAACATAAACAACAGACTCGCTGTATTCAAGTGGTAAAAATGGAGAATAATCATGTTTCCCAAATGGACAAAAAAGAGATTCTGACATTTATTCTTTGCTTTGCGCTATTCTTCGTGCTTGTCTTGGCTACACAGCTGCCGGGATATCTCAGCCCGCTCTATTGGGCGATGTTTCCGGTGCTTTCCGCCTTTGTCACCGCCGGGCCGCTTACTTGTGTCATGTCCATGAAGAGAGGGTTCGGCTCCGCCGCTGCCTTGCCCTTGTTCTGGCTGATCGTCTATAAACTGTTTGGTGAAATGGGTATGACCCTGATGTGGGTCGGAGCCCTGGCTTTGATCGTTCTGGCAGAGCTATGCCATATGATGCTTGGCCCGGAGAAACTGGCCAGTATCCGGATTTCCGCCGTCATCGGCGCGCTTGTGCCATCTGCCGCGATCTGGCCCCTGTATCTCCAGAAGCCTGTCTTTTTGGCGGCTGCGGTGGAGGAAGGGATGAGCGCCGCCTATGTGGCGGGTCTTGATAAGTATGGTACAGCGGCGGCACGGACGATCTGGAGCCAAGGCTCCGTGAGCTGGATAATCGGCTCAACCGTGACGCCGACGCTGTGCAGGAGCTTATCGCCCAGAACGCCCGGGTGACGCAGGACCAGGACGAGTACAACGCAAAGTACGACGCTGCGGTCATCCAGTATGAGGCCACCAAGGCGGATCGTGATAAGCTGGCCGCGGAGATCCGCCAGCGCGGCATCCGCAAACGGGAGTTTGACCGCTTCATCAAGGCCCTGGAAAGACTGCCGGAAAGCGTCACGGAGTTCGACAAAGCCATGTGGGGAAGCCTGGTTGAGCATGTGACGGTCTACAGCAAAGATGACATCCGCTTCATGCTCCCTTGCGGAACAGAGGTCTGCGTGTGAAACCCTTGCAGATTCAAGCGTCTCGCTTCAAAAGGCGGGACGCTTTTTTCATATTGGGGCTGGTAGAACTACGCGATTTGTGATAAAATAAATTGTTAAATGACAATTGCTAATCTTGCTAATGTTTGTCAAGTCCCTTTTTCAGGCTTGATGGAATAAAAATGGGCATACAAAACAAACCCACCAGATTGCGGGCTTTGAAAAAAAGGTTTAGAATGAAGGCGATCTACCTGTAGAGCTCCATGGCTTTTGCATAGTAGATCCGGAGGAACTTGTTGACGCCTGCCATTTTTGCAACGTTGTAGGGCTTCCCTTCCTGCTCCTT
>CACYXZ010000026.1 GCA_902778525.1 Oscillospiraceae bacterium
GGCCCTGTTTCTTGTTCCGGCAAGAAACAGGGGAAAGAACCGGGCAAAGGGGGTTCCCCCTTTGCGATTCTCCCACGCCAGCGGGAAACAGCGCAAGATAGAACGCTCGACTGCCGAAGTTGTGTGCGGACTCGGGCCTACCAGCTCGGCCCTCGCCGCTGTCGATGCACACCCCGTTTCGTTCCCACGCTCGGGGTGCTGACTACGGCGCGACGGAGAAAACTCCTTGTCGGTCTTACCCGAAACGAGGCAAGCACTGTCCCATAGCCGCTCACGAAGTCAAGCGGCGACCGCAGATTGTCTGCCGAGCGCCCGACGGCGCAGGGAGTATCGCCACGAGGGCGGGATTCCTAAGGGCAGAGCCCTTAGGCGTGTCTTTTGTCCAGCCTTTTCTGCACGGGCAGAAAAGGGCTGGCCGTCGGAGACAAAAACACCTCGAAAAACTCCAATTTACCTGTTCAAAAAATCTGTCTATCCTCTCAGCGCCAGCATCCCGATCCCGTTGATCGCCGCGTGCACCAGCACCGGCGTCCAGATCGTGCCGCCCAGCTCATAGGACGCGCAGAGAGCCAGGCTAGGCAGGACGTACAGCAGCCCGTTCAGCGCGGCCGTCCCCGCGTCCATCTCCGGGAGGTACGGTACAAGATGCATGCCGGCAAACACCAGCGCCGTGACGGCATACGCCGCCGGGCGGCTCTTCTCCCGCACAGACCCGAACAGCACGCCCCGCAGCAGCGTCTCCTCCGTCAGAGGCGTCAGCAGCACCGTCGCCGCCAGCATCATCGGGAAATTCTCCGCGGTCAGGGAGGCGATCACCTGATCGTTGGGGGAGGTCAGTTCCGGAGCAAACCGTTCGAAGACGATCCCTGCGCCCACCTGGGCCGCCGCATACAGGCACCAGCCGAACACCGCGCCGCGAATCAGCCTCCCCGGCTCTCTGGCCGCAGCGGCAAGAGAGTCCCGCAGGAACCGCCACAGGAGCGCTGCGGTGATCAGAAATCCGGCGATATAGAACACCTTGTTCCGGGTCAGGTCATCATCGGGCAGGCCCAGCAACCCCAGGAGAAGCGTGACCGCACTGCCCATCAGGAAAACATATGCGGCCAGCCACACCAGTCCGGCGATCTTCTCCCAGCGCCGGAGGGCCACGGGAAAGGGCCGTTTCATCCCATATCCTCCGCCATTTTCTTCAGTTCAAACAGAATGTTCAGGGCCTCAATGGGGGTCAGCGTCTCAATGGTGATCCCCCGGAGTTTTTCGGCGATCTGTCCGCCGCCCACGTCCAGCAGGCTCACCTGCTCCTCAGCGGGGGCCGTTTTGACCGCGGGGGTCATCGGCGACGCGCCGGACTCCAGCTCCCGGAGGATCTGCCGGGCCCGGGAGACCACCTTGTCGGGGATCCCCGCCAGCCTCGCCACCTCGATGCCGAAGCTGCCGTCTCCGGCCCCCGGCACGATCTTCCGCAGGAAGATCACGTCCTCGCCCCGCTTTTTCACGGCGATGTTGTAGTTTTTCAGCCCCGGGATCTCTCCCTCCATGGCCGTCAGCTCATGGTAGTGGGTGGCAAAGAGCACCTTGGCGCCCATCTTCCGGGGATTGGCGCAGTGCTCCAGCACCGCCCGGGCGATGGCCATGCCGTCAAAGGTGGAGGTGCCCCGGCCGATCTCGTCCAGGATCAGCAGGCTCCGGGCCGTGGCGTGGCGCAGGATCTCCGACACCTCGGTCATCTCCACCATGAAGGTGGACTGGCCCGCGGCCAGGTCGTCCGAGGCCCCGATCCGGGTGAACACCCGGTCGCAGACGCCGATCCGGGCGGAGCGGGCCGGCACGAAGGAGCCGATCTGGGCCATGAGCACCATCAGCGCCACCTGCCGCATGTAGGTGGATTTTCCCGCCATATTGGGGCCGGTAATGATGGCCACCCGGCTGTCCTTCACCCCGATGTGGGTGTCGTTCGGCACGAAAAGGGAGTCCTTCAGCATCCGCTCTACCACGGGGTGCCGGCCATCGGTAATGTGGATCTCGTCAGACAGATCCACCTCCGGCCGGGTATATCCGTAGCTCTCCGCCGTTTCCGCCAGGGCGCACAGCACATCCGCCGCAGCCACGGCGCCGCAGGTGCTCTGCACCCGGGGCGCATGCTCGGCCACGTAGCCCCGGAGCCGGGTGAACACCTCATATTCCAGGGCCGTGATCCGGTCCTTGGCCCCCAGAATGGTGGCCTCCAGCTCCTTGAGCTCCTGGGTGATGTAGCGCTCGCAGTTGGCCAGAGTCTGCTTGCGGATGTATTCCTCCGGCACCTGGCCCTGATAGGATTTGGAAACCTCGATATAGTAGCCGAAGACCCGGTTGTATCCCACCTTCAGCTTGGGGATTCCGGTCTTTTCCCGCTCGGCGGCCTCGATGGAGGCCAGCGTTCCCTTGCCCCCGGACATGATGTCCCGGAGCCGGTCGATCTCGGCGTCATAGCCCTCCCGTATCATGCCGCCCTCCCGGACGGTGAAGGGGGGATCGTCCACGATGGCCCGGCTCAGCTCCCCGCACAGATCCTCCAGCGGGTCCAGATCCCGCTCCAGCTCCGCGAGCATGGGGGATCTCAGCTCCTGCAGCTGCGCCTTGAGCGCCGGCAGGTACGCCATGGCCCCCGCCATGCTCAGAAGGTCCCGGGCGTTGGCGGTGCCGGCCACGATCCGGCCCATGCTCCGCTCCATATCCGAGATCTCCCGCAGCGTCAGCTGCAGCTCCTGGCGCTCCATGGAGTGATCCACCAGCTCCTGCACGGCGCCGCTGCGCCGCTGGATCTTCGCCGGGGAAAGCAGCGGCTTTTCCAGCCAGCTCCGGAGCATCCGGCCGCCCATGGCGGTCCTGGTCTTGTCCAGGACCCACAGCAGGCTGCCCCGCTTCTCCTGGTTCCGCATGGTCTCCGTCAGTTCCAGGTTCCGCCGGGCGGAAAGGTCCAGCTCCATAAACTCCCCGGAGACGTAATAGCTGAGCTTGTTGATGTGGCACAGATCGGATTTCTCGATTTCACGCAGATGCAGGATCAGGCCGCCGCAGGCAAGCACCGCCGCGGCGCTTTCGCCCAGACCCAGGCCGGACAGATCCGTCCCGCCGAACTGCCGCAGCACCATGGCCTCGTCCTCCTCCCGGGAGAACAGGCCGCTGCCGCCGGTCTGCACGGCGCATCCGATCCGCTCCTTCAGCGCCGCCGTCAGCTCCTTCCGCTTCGCGGCCTCCGGCTCCAGCAGCGCCTCCGCCGGGGAAAAGCGCCCCAGCTCGTTGATGATCTTCTGCAGGCCCGGCTCGCCCTTTCCGTCCGTGGCGTAAAAGGCGCCGGTGGAAATATCGCAGAACGCCACGGCCCAGCCGTCCTCCGCTGCGGCAACGCAGGCGATATAGTTGTTCCTTCCCTCCTCCAGCATGGAGCTCTCCGTGACGGTGCCGGGGGTGATGATCCGGGTGATCTCCCGTTTCACCAGGCCCTTGGCCAGGGCCGGATCCTCCATCTGCTCGCAGATGGCCACATTGTATCCCTTGGAAACCAGTCTGGCGATGTATCCCTCGCAGCTGTGATAGGGCACGCCGCACATGGGCACCTGATCCTCCGCGGACTTGTTCCGGTCCCGGGTGGTCAGGGTCAGATCCAGCTCTTTGGAGGCCAGCTTGGCGTCCTCCAGAAACATCTCGTAAAAGTCGCCCAGCCGGAAGAACAGGATGCAATCCTGGTTCTGTTCCTTGATTTCCAGATATTGCTTCATCATGGGGGTGATCTCCGCCATGCTCAGTCCTCCTTTTCCTCTCCCAGCAGGCTCCATGTGGTGTTGCCGGTGATGGTGACGTTCCGGAACGATCCGATCCATTCCGCCGGGCCCTTCAGCCGAACCAGCCGTCCTCCGTCGGTGCGGGCGGTGAGATGCTCCCCGTCGGTTCCGTCCACCAGCACCCGGAAGGTCCGGCCCACATAGGCGTTGTGCTTCTCCTGGGAAATGCGGTTCTGGGCCTCCAGCAGCCGGTCGAACCACTTCTGCTTCTCCGCCCGGGAATAGGGGTCGGGCAGCTCCGCCGCCGGCGTCCCCTTCCGGGGGGAATAGATGAACGTGAAGAGCGCGTCGTAGCCAACCCGCTCCACCAGCTTCAGCGTTTCTTCAAACTCCGCCTCCGTCTCCCCGGGGAAGCCCACGATCACGTCGGAGGTCAGGACGATCTCCGGCATGACGGACCGGGCGTAGTCGATAAGGCTGAGGTATTTTTCCGCGGTATAGCCCCGGTTCATGGCCTTCAGGACCCGGTCGCTAGAGCATCTTCAGCAGGTCGGCAAAGTCCACCTCCAGATGAAGATCCTTCCCGTAGGAGTTGACGTTCTGTCCCAGGAGCGTGATGTCCCTGTAGCCGTCGGCCACCATCTGCTCCACTTCTTTTTTGATGTCTTCCGGCATGCGGCTGCGCTCCCGGCCCCGGACATAGGGCACGATGCAGTAGGTGCAGAAGTTGTTGCAGCCGTACATGATGCTGACCCAGCCCTTCAGGTCCCCCAGCCGCTGGACCGGCAGGCCCTCCACGATGTTGCCGGTCTCCGGGGTCACATACTGCCGCTTTCCCTCCGTCAGGGCCCTGTACAGGATCTCCGGCAGCCGCCACTGGGCATGGGAGGTAAAGACGCCGTCCACGTGATGGTAGCTCTTTTTGAGCCGCTCCACCACATGTCCCTCCCCCGCCATGCATCCGGTCAGGAAAATCTTCTGCCCCGGATGGCGGCGCTTGGTATGGGTCAGGGCGCCCACGTTGCCGAAGACCCGCTGCTCGGCGTGCTCCCGGACGGAGCAGGTGTTGATGATCACCACATCGGCGCCCTCAGCCTCCGTCTGCCGGGTATATCCCATCTCCCGGAGCATGCCCAGCATCCGTTCGCTGTCCGCCTCGTTCTGCTGGCAGCCGTAGGTGTCGATCCAGGCCGCGGGCGTCTGTCCCCGGTCCTGCCACCAGGCCCGGACCTTCTGCGCGTATTCCCGCTGGACTTCCAGCTGCTGCTGTGTGATGATCTCTGTATTCGCCGTCATAAAACGACCTCCGCCCGTAGTCTTTTCGGGGATTCCGCCCGCAGGCATACTCCCGCATTATAGTAGGATATTTTATCATTTTTTCATCAAAAAAGCAAGCGCCGCTGCGTCCGCCGCAGGCCATCCGGATTTGTCATATTGCATAATTTCATCATCAGCACGCAGCCGATTTTCATATAAAATTGACAACCACTTTCCCCTGTGATAAGATAGTATCAGAATCCGTAATTGGAGGCGATCCTATGCCGGAAGAGAACAGGCAGTATCTGGTGAGGCTGGGGGGCATGTCCCGCATGGAGCAGGCCCTGATCACCCAGCTCTCCCAGGGGGAGCTGCAGGAATGGGTCATGAAGTACGCGGCGCTGTATCAGGAGATGATGGCCTATTACCGCTGCGCCATGATGGCGGTGGAGACGAAATTCAACGTCCTCAACGAAGAGCTGTCCCTGCGCTACGACCGGAATCCCATTGAGTCGGTCAAGACCCGGCTCAAGGCGCCGGAGAGCATCATCGACAAGATGACCCGCCGGGGATTCCCCCTGACGGTGGAGAGCATCGAAAAGAACATCCACGACATTGCCGGCGTCCGCGTGATCTGCGCCTTCCCCTCGGACATCTACAAGCTGGCGGAGATGTTCCTGCGGCAGGACGACATCCACCTGCTGGAGCGGAAGGACTACTTCGAGCATCCCAAGCCCAACGGCTACCGGAGCCTGCACCTGGTGGTGGAAACGCCCATCTTCCTCCACGACTCCAAGCGGATGATGAAGGTGGAGGTCCAGTTCCGGACCATCTCCATGGACTGGTGGGCCAGTCTGGAGCACAAGATCCGGTACAAGAAGGATCTGGTGCTGTCAGAGGCCATTGATCAGGAGCTGCTCAACTGCGCCGAGGTCAGCGCGGAGCTGGACCGGCGGATGGAACGGCTCCATCAGAGCGTCGCCAAACTCAACGGCGGATGAAAAGAGCGGGAGCATCGGCTCCCGCTCTTTTACGTCATTCCTGTCCCGGCACCATAATGCGCACCGGCTTGTTGATATTGATGATGTCGGCTTTGGAAGTTTCTCCGCCGTATTCTCCGTCCAGCGTCCATGCCACCGGCTCGTCGAACTCCAGCGTCACATAGGCAGACTGGAGAATGTGGAAATATTCCGGTGAGAAATCCCGCAGCAGCAGCGCCCCCATCAGATTGTTGAATCCCACCAGATCCTTCGGCGCCCGGACCAGCACCAGCTCATTGAGCCCGTCGTCCATCTTCACGATGTCATCATCCAGGGCCCGGAACCCGCCCACGGAGGTGGCGTTGGTCACCATGCCCAGGATCACATCGTCCTCGATCTCCGTATCCTCGGTTTTGACCGCCACATGGATCGGATGGATATCCCCCAGGGACCGGACGCCCTCCAGCAGATACGCCGCCCGGCCCAGGGCCTGCTTGCTGGCGTGGGGCGTGGCGTAACTGACCTTGGTAAACGCGCCGAAGGCCGCCACATAGGTGAAATACTGGTCGTTGAAGCCGCCCATGTCCACCGGGAAGGGCACGCCCTCGATGATGTTGGCGACCGCCTCGGGGATCGTCTTGGGGATGTGGAGGCTGGTGGCAAAATCGTTGACCGTGCCTGCCGGAATATATCCCAGAACGGGCTTCGGTTTTTTGTTCAGGTGCATCATGCCGGTGACGGTCTCGTTGAGAGTGCCGTCGCCGCCGCAGGTGACGATCATGTCATAGTCCGCCCCCCGGTCCGCCAGCACCTCCGAGATATCCCGGGGCTTCTGGGTGGGATGACAGGTCACGTCATAGCCCGCCGCGGTAAACCGGGAGATCACATCCATCAGCGCATGCTGCATCTCCTCCCGACCGGCCGCCGGGTTCACAAACAGAAGCATCTTCTTCATGAGAATCCCTCCATTCACAGCCAACAGTGTATCACAGCCTCCGGGAAAATGCAAACGGGGAAACGGGCGGCAGGGATGTCCTGCCGCCCGCGGTGTCGTTACTGGATCTTCTCAAAGGCCTCCGGACCATGCTTGCACAGGGGACAGACGAAATCCTCCGGCAGTTCCTCGCCCTCGTAGATATAGCCGCAGATGGTGCATCTCCAGCCCCTGGCCTCCGGCTTGGGCTCCGGCCTGGGCTTGATGTTGGCCTGATAGTAGGCGTAGCTCACCGGGGCGGCGCCGGGCAGCACGTCCCCGTCCACCACGTCCGCCAGGAACTGGGTGTGGGTGCCGAGGTCCATGGAGGACACCACCTTGCAGCTCAGATAACCGCAGGAGGCCCAGGTCAGGTAGGGAACACCGTTGCAGTCCGTGCCCACGCTGAGTCCGGCGAACTTGTCCACGTCCCGGCTGGACTGGAACCCGAAGTGCTGGAACAGGCCGAAGGGGGCCTCCTCCGACAGGAGGCTGACGGCAAACACGCCGGACTCGGCGATGAGGTCGTGGGTGTGGTTGGCCTTGTTGACGGTGATGGTGATGCGCAGGGGCTTGGATGTCACCTGCATGACGGTGTTGATGATGCAGCCGCCGGTCTTGTCCCCGCTTTTGGAGGAGAGCATAAACAGGCCGCAGGTCAGATTGTGCATAACTTTTGTGTTCATCGGAAGAGCTCCTTTCCCAAATCGTTGCCTTGTAAGTATATCATCTCAGAAAAACGGAGATTGTCAAGGGGAAAGTGCCGCTTTGCCGGAATCATCCCCATATTCCGTGAACAGACCTTCCTCCCGCATGGAATACCGAACCTGCCCGTCTGCGTAGTCCACGATCACGAAAAAATCATAATCCTCTTTGGGCGCCAGGCCCCCCTCAACGGAGTATCCCCACGTAAAACTCCCCGGGTCCATGCGGCCAATCGGCGCAATTCGGAGATGGATCATCCTTCCGCTCACCGCATAGTCGCCGTCCTCCGCCGGCGTGGATACGTCTTGCGTGCGGGCAAACAGCGGCCTTCCGTCTACCGTCTCAAAATGGATCACCCATTCCGGGTTCCCATTCCAGCCGTCCTGTATTTCCGTCCTGACACGAACATCTTCCTGCCTGGCTTTGAACCCAACATTCAGCAGGAAAAGCAGGCATCCGATCAGAAGGGCGGCAGCGCCGAGAGATATTGCCACCCACTTTGCAACGCTCTTCTTTCTCTGTCGTACGGATTCGTCCAGGACTGACCGGATGACTGTTTCCCCATGGTCCAATGCGCTTCCCGTCTCCGTTTGTTTCTCCATGTCTGCGATACTCCTTTCCCCGGTCACGATGTCGGCAATGGGGATGTCAAGCGCGGCGGCAAGGAGCTCCAGCAGGGAGATATCCGGCAGGCAATGTCCATTCTCCCATTTGGAAACAGCGGTGGCCGACACATGCAGCGCCTCCGCCAGCGCCTGCTGGGTCAGTCCCCGCTCCGCTCTGACTTCCCGAATCAGTTTTCCTGTTTTAAAAGCGTCCATGCTGCGCCTCCTCTCGGTGAGAACATATCACATCCCGGCGGAAAATGGTATTGCGCGTTGCTCAAGTTTGCCTGTATTCCGCAAAAAAACGGCTGCGGAGGAATCCACAGCCGTTTTTTCACGATCCTATCTGCACTTTTCCAGAAGCTGCTCCCACTTCTCGTCCACGTAGTTCTGAGCGCTCTCCAGCATCCACTCGTTGCCGGGCTTGAAGCAGTGCTTGAACCGGCCCTGAAGGCGCATATAGTCCTCGATGGGCTTTTTCTTCTTCGGCTCGTAGGTCAGGTGCCATACGCCTTCCTCCACCTCGTACATGGGCCAGAGGCAGGTGTCCACCGCCAGCTGGGTGATGGTGGGCAGCAGCGCCGTCTCGTACTGCCAGCCTCGGGGGCAGGGGGACAGCACGTTGAGGAAGCAGGGGCCATGGGTGTAGATGGCCTTTTTTGCCTTCTCGTGGAGGTCCCGGAAGTTGCCGATGAAGGTGGTCTGGGCGGCATAGGGGATGCCGTGGGCCACCATGATGGCGGTCAGGTCCTTCTTGTCCTGCTGTTTGCCCTGCTTCTCCCGGCCCACGGGGGCGGTGGTGGCGTTTGCAAACCGGGGCGTGGAGGAGGACCGCTGGATGCCGGTGTTCATATAGGCCTCGTTGTCATAGCAGACATAGACCATGTCGTGTCCCCGCTCCATGGCGCCGGACAGGGACTGGAAGCCGATGTCGTAGGTGCCGCCGTCGCCGCCGAAGGTGATGAATTTGAAGTTGTCCCGGACCTTGCCCCGGCGCTTGAGCGCCTCGTAGCAGGCCTCCACGCCGGAACAGGTGGCCGCGGCGTTCTCAAAGGCGGTATGGACGTAGCTCTCGGTCCAGGAGGTGTAGGGGTACATGAAGGTGGAGACCTCCAGGCAGCCGGTGGCGTTGGTAACGACCGCCCTGTCCTCCGGCTCCAGGGCCCGCATGACCGCCCGGCAGGTGATGCCCGCGCCGCAGCCGGCGCACAGCCGGTGGCCGCCCACAAAGCGCTCGGGCTTTTCCAGTTCTTTTTTGAATTGATAGGCCATGATTATACCTCCTCCCGGACGCCCATATGGGTGTAGACTTCGCCGACCCGGCCGGTACACGTCCCGGCCGCCCAGGCCGTAGACGATATTGATGAGCTTGGGCCGGGTCTCCAGATCGTACAGAGCGCTTCTCGTCTCGGCGAACAGGGGCCCGCCGCAGGCGGAAAAGCCTTCGGATTTGTCCATGACCGCCACTGCCTTGCAGTTCTTCAGGGCCTCCGCCAGCTCCTCCCCGGGGAAGGGCCGGAACACCCGGACCTTGACGAGGCCCACTTTGCGGCCATCGGCCCGGAGCATGTCCACCGTGGCCTTGGCGGTACCGGCGGTGGAGCCGATGACCACCACGGCCTCCTCCGCGTCCTCCATGCGGTATTCCTCGAAGAAGCCGTACTTCCGGCCGGTCAGCGCCTCAAAGCGCCGGGCCTGGGCCTGGATTGCGGCCTTGGCGTTTTTCATGGCCTCGGCCTCCTGCTTCTTGTGCTCCATATAATAATGTGTCACGTCGTAGGGGCCCACCGCCAGGGGTTCCCGGCTGTTGAGCAGGTAGTGCTCCGGGTCGTATTCGCCCACAAAGCCCTTGACCTCTTCGTCCTCCAGCAGTTCGATGTTTTCCACCGCGTGGGAGGTGATGAAGCCGTCCTGGCAGATCATCACCGGCAGACGCACCTCCGGCGTCTCGGCGATGGGGAAGGCCTGAACGTAGTTGTCGTAGACCTCCTGGTTGTTTTCAGCATAGATCTGGATCCAGCCGGCGTCCCGGGCGCCCATGGCGTCGGAGTGGTCGTTGTTGATATTGATGGGGCCGGAGAGGGCCCGGGTGGACACCGCCAGAACAATGGGCAGACGGCTGGAGGCCGCCACGTACAAAAGCTCGTACATCAGCGCAAGGCCTGCCGAAGAGGTGGCGCTGATGGCCCGTCCGCCGGCCGCCGCCGCGCCCATGCACACGCTCATGGAGCTGTGCTCGGACTCCACCGTCACCAGCTCCGTATGCACGGCGCCGTCGGCCACATACTGGGCGAAATACTGGGGGATCTCCGTGGAGGGGGTGATGGGGAACGCACCCATCACGTCCGGGTCGATCTGGCGCATGGCCACGGCCACGGCCTCGTTGCCGGAAAGCCGGTCAAGATGTGCCATTATTCCGCCTCCTTCCATACGATGGCGTCAAAGGGACATGCGGTGATGCAGATGCCGCAGCCCTTGCAGTGCATCAGGTCGAATTCGCCCCGCTTGCCGTTCTTCACGGGGATGGCGCTGTCGGGACAGTAGGGAACGCACAGCAGGCACTGCTTGCATTTGTCCTCGATAAATACAGGCGTCTGGGTCCGCCAGTCGCCGGTATTGAACAGCAGCGACGTGGCCGGCTCATAGATCTCCCCGCCGGGGGTCAGATCCTGCCAGGGGGAATTTTCGTGAATATCTTTTGCGCGTTTCATCCCTGTACCTCCTCCATGGACGTTTTCAGCACCCGCATGTTGCCCTCAATGACCTGGGGCTTGGACGCGAACTTGTGGTGGAAGCTCTCTTCCATGTCTTTGGCGAATTTCTCCGGATCCACCACCTGGCTGACCTTCACCGTGGCCGCCAGCATGGGCGTGTTGGGGAACACGGCGCCCAGGATCTCCCTGGAAATCCGGTTGGCGTCGATGGTGCACACCCGGCCCTTGTACCCCTTCAGAAGGGGGCGCAGCTCCTCGGGGGAGCGGCTGGAGTTGATGATGATGGCGCCGGACTCCTTGAGGCCCGCGGTCACATCCACGCAGGAGATGAGGCCCTCGTCCACCACCACCACATAATCCGGCTCATAGATGTTGGAGTGGATGCCGCAGCGCTCGGTGCTGATGCGGTTGTAAGCGGTGATGGGCGCGCCGGACCGCTCGGGGCCGTATTCCGGAAACCCCTGCACATATTTGCCGGAGGAGAACGCCGCGTCCGCCAGAAGCAGGCACGCGGTCTTTGCGCCCTGGCCGCCCCGGCCGTGCCAGCGGATCTCCACCATATCCTGACTGTTCATACTGAAAACCTCCTTGACGGTTGTAAAAGGCAAAATAAAAAGCCCCCATCCGTAACCGGACGAGAGCCAGAAGGCCATCGCTGTACCACCCGTTACTGCGTACCGACATACGCATCTCCCGATAACGGCGGAGGACCGGCAGCGCCTACTGTGGTTCGGGCTGCAGTTCCGAAGTGATTTTCGGCATCAGGCTACTCTCACCGGGCTTGCACCGTCCCCGGCTCGCTTTGGATTTTGCCTGAAGCGTACTGTCTTCATCATCACATTTCAAGTGTTTTATGGAATTGTGTATACTATAAAGGAAACCGCGCCCCTTTGTCAAGCGTTTTAAAGCGCTACATTTTCACAAGCTTTCCGCCGGGATCCTTCCTGTTTTTGTATATTTTGTCCCTTTCCTACGCACAGTTGTCCACATCTTGCGGTAAAGATGAATTTCCTGCACGCAAGACTTGCATTGCAGGATTCTGTTCAAAACAGCCAGAAAATTTTTTTGAGCTTTTTTCATAAAAACTATTGACAAAATCAAGAGAGTATTGTATATTGTAGACACAGAGAACAAGGGAGTGATTCCAATGAAGAATTAGAGCACGACGATTCGGCGAGAGAATCGGTCGGAAGATTTGAAGGATTGATGTGTGTTATCTTGCATCTATGACTGAGAAATTGATCGAACTCAGATACAATCCGGGGAGACCGGTGAAAATAGATCATAAGAAACAGGAGGAATCGTCCAATGTACTGATCGGTCATCCGTCCAGTGACCATTGTGATGGAGGCTCGGGTCCCATGAAAATGTGAGCGGCGAATCCGCAAATCGTATGAGAATACACATGAGAGATATTCATTGAGGACAGTCCCAAAGAGAAATGATTCCTGGAGGAAAACAGTACAAATACAAAATTGAGGACACTCCGAAAGCACGAAAATTGATCCAAGAAAACAATTGAATAAGAAAGGCTGAGGAAGGTATGATTGAACCCATCCAGAGATGACCACCGTGTATGATTCGTAGCGTCGTACACGGTGGTTGTTTTTTCTTTCTGCGATTTATACAAAAATGTTCCGGGTTCCCGGAAAATCCTTGGCTTGCAGGCTTTTTTATCCTGTGCTACAATACCTGCTGTAAAATGTTTACGATTCGAAGGATTTTCAAAGGAGCCCGAAGCCAATATGGAACAGACCATGATCCGCGACCTCACCACCGGCAGCGTCGGAAAAGAGCTGCTGCGTTTTTCTTTCCCGTTTATGCTCTCCAACGCCCTGCAGACCATCTACAATCTGGTGGATATGGTCATCGTGGGCCAGTTTGTGGGCTCCGTGGGCCTCAGCGCCGTGTCCATCGGCGGCCAGCTCATGTGGCTCATGTGCTGCCTGGCCATTGGTTACACCTCCGGCGGCCAGATCTTCATCTCCCAGCTGGTGGGCGCGGGGGATCACGCCGGCGTTCGCAGAACCATCGGAACGATCTTTACCACCATGGCCGGGTTTTCTCTGGTGATCGCCACGCTGGGGATCGTGTTCTGTGATCCTCTGCTTGCGCTGCTGAACACACCCCCGGAGGCGCTGGATCAGGCCCGGGACTATGTGCTGATCTGCGCCGCGGGCATGTTCTTCGTCTACGGGTACAATACCGTTTCCGCCATCCTGCGGGGCATGGGAGATTCCACCAGGCCCTTCCTCTTCATCGCCATCTCCGCCCTGCTGAACGTGATCCTGGACCTGATCTTTGTGGGACCCCTCGGCATGGCCTCCGCGGGTGCAGCCCTGGCCACGATCCTGGCCCAGGCGGTGTCCTTCATCATTTCGATCATCTATCTCTACCGCCGGAAGGAGAGCTTTGGCTTTGACTTCAGGCTCCGCAGCTTCCTCCCTGACGGAAAGACCTTCGCCGCCCTGTCCCGGCTGGGACTTCCGCTGACGGTCCAGTCCACCGCCATCAACGTCTCCATGCTCTACGTCTCCGCCGGCGTCAACAGCTACGGCCTGGTCTACTCCTCCACCTTCGGCATCGGCGGCAAGCTCCAGTCCGTCATGTTCATTATCACCAACTCCATCTCCACCGCCTCCGCCTCCATGTTCGGCCAGAATCTGGGCGCCGGAAAGCACGACCGGGTCAAAAAGATCTTCTGGTTCGGAAATCTTTACTGCATGATTTTCTTTCTGGTGGTGACTGTATTCTGCCTGACGATCCCGGTACCGGTCTTCCGGCTGTTCACCAAGGATCCGGACGTTCTGGCCCAGGCGGCCCACTACATGGTCGTCCAGGTGGTGATGTTCTCCGGATTCGCCTCCATGACCGCCGGGATCGCCCTGATCAACGGCATCGGCAACGGCTCCCTGAGCCTGATCACCGCCCTTCTGGACGGGGTCGTGGTCCGGATCGGGCTGTGTATGCTCCTGGCCGGCCCCCTTGGCTGGGGCGTCTGGGGCTACTTCTGGGGGAACGCCCTGGCGGGCTATGTCAGCACCCTCATCGGCTGGCTCTACTATCTCACCGGCGCCTGGAAACGCAGGAAGCTGATGATCGAATGAATCTTGCCGTTTTGCGCCGCGGATCGCCGCGGCGCTTTTTCTTTTTGCAGGTTTTCTCCGCTCCCGGAACGGCCTGCTCTGTTTTTCAGGAATAATCTCCCGAATCGATTCTCTTTGCTTGACACAGGCCCCTGCGGAGGTTAGAATATACTCGTAATGACATTTGCATACGACTTGAAGAAAGGCGGTCTGACTATGATGATCACAGATCCCAGCCTGACCCCGGAAAAACTGTACCTGTTCAATCAGGGCGTCTACTATCACAGCTACCGGCTCTTCGGCGCCCATCTGATGGAAAACGGCGTCCGCTTCACGGTCTGGTGCCCGGACGTGACGCAGGTGGACGTGGTGGGCGATTTCAGCGGCTGGAACCCCTGCCCCTTGACCCAGCAGGGCACCACCGGCATCTGGTCCGCCGTGATCGATTCCGCGAACGAGGGCGACCTCTATAAATACAGAATCACCACCCGCTCCGGCGAGGTTTTTGACAAATCCGACCCCTACGCGTTCTCCGCGGAGGTCCGCCCCGGCACCGCGTCCCGTGTAGTGTCTCTGGACGGCTACCAATGGCACGACGGCGCCTGGCGCAGCGCCCGGAAGCGGAAAAAGAGCCCCGGCCCCATGAACATCTACGAGGTGCATCTGGGCTCCTGGAAGCAGCGGGAAAACCCGGAGGACCCGAACCAGCCCTTCCTGACCTATCGGGAGCTGGCGGATCAGCTGATCCCCTACGCCCGGGACATGGGCTATACCCATCTGGAGCTGATGCCCGTCATGGAGCATCCCTTTGACGGCTCCTGGGGCTATCAGGTGACGGGCTTTTTCGCCCCCACCAGCCGCTACGGCTCCCCCAAGGACTTCATGTACTTCGTGGATCAGGCCCACCGCAACGGCCTGTCCGTCATCCTGGACTGGGTCCCCGGGCACTTCTGCCGGGACAGCCACGGTCTGGGCCGGTTCAACGGGGAGATGCTCTACGAGGCGGCGGACCATCCGGAGTGGGGCACCTACAAATTTGACTTCACCCGCAGCGAGGTCTGCGGCTTTCTGATGTCCTCGGCGGTGTACTGGCTGGGCTGCTACCACGTGGACGGCCTCCGGGTGGACGGCGTCACCAGCATCCTGTACCTGAACTTCGGCATCCCCGACTGGGACAAGAACGCCAAGCATTTCAACAAATACGGCACCGAGGAAAACCTGGAAGCCATCGAATTCGTCCGCAAGTTCAACGACGTGGTCCATACATACGCCCCCGGAACCATCACCATCGCCGAGGAGAGCTCCGCCTGGCCCCACGTCACCGGCTCCACCGAGTCCGGCGGTCTTGGCTTTGACTTCAAGTGGGACATGGGCTGGATGAACGACACCCTGAACTACTGCAGGGCGGACTTCCCCTACCGGTCCGGCTGTCACCATCTGCTGACCTTCTCCATGGCCTATAATTTCTCGGAGCATTTCATCCTGCCCCTGAGCCATGACGAGGTCGTCCACGGGAAGTGCAGCCTCATGGGCCGGATGCCCGGAGACTACTGGCGGCAGTTTGCGGGACTCCGCGCTCTTGCCATGTATCAGATCACCCATCCCGGCGGAAAGCTCAGCTTCATGTCCACGGAATACGGTCCCTTCATCGAATGGCGGGAATATGAGTCCCTGGAGTGGTTCCTGCTGGACTACCCCTCCCACAAGGGACATCAGACCTACGTGGCCATGCTGAACCATCTGTACAAGAACACCCCGGCCCTGTGGGAGGACGACCAGACCTGGTCTGGCTTCCACTGGCTCGACGCCGACGACGCCGCCCAGAGCATCCTGCTCTACCGCCGCACCGGCAAAAAGAAGACCCAGGGCGTCACGGTGCTGCTGAACTTCCAGCCGGACGTGTATCATGACTTCCGGATCGGCGTACCCTATGCGGGGGAATATGTGGAGATCTTCAACTCCGACCGGATCGAATTCGGCGGCAGCGGCCAGATCAATCCCGAGCCCCTCGTGGCGGAAAAAGTCCCCTGCCACGGCGAAAAATACTCCGTTCGCGTGACGGTCCCGCCCATCGGCGGCCTGATGCTGCGGAAAAAATAACCACTCAGAAGGAGCGATTTTATTGTTTGCAGGAAAAGAAGACTTCAAGGTGGCATATGAGGCCAAGGCCCTGGAAACCTTCGCCAAGCCCATCTCCGAATGTTCCACCTTTGAAAAATACGAGCTGCTGGTCTATCTGATCTCCAGCGCCACCAGTAAGGTGCGGACCCAGACCTCCCAGCGCCACATCCGGAACAAGCAGAAAAAGGTCTACTACTTCTCCATGGAGTTTCTGATCGGCCGCCTGCTTCGGAACTATCTGATCAATCTGGAGATCGAAGAGCCGGTCCGGGAGGGCCTCCACGATCTGGGCATCGACCTGGATGCGCTGTGCCAGTGCGAAAAGGACCCCGGCCTCGGAAACGGCGGCCTGGGCCGTCTGGCGGCCTGCTTCCTGGACTCCATGGCCTATCTGGGCGTTCCCGGCGTGGGCATGGGCATCCGCTACCGGTTCGGCCTGTTCCGTCAGAAGATCGTCAACGGCTACCAGACCGAGGAGCCGGACAGCTGGCTGGAGAACGGCTATCCCTGGGCGACGAAAAAATCCGACCAGGCCATCCCCGTCCGGTTCGGCGGCTATGTGGAGAGTGAGATCGGTCCTGACGGCCAGCCCCACTTCTTCACCAAGGGCGCCCAGACCGTCATGGCGGTGCCCTATGAGGTGCCCATCGTGGGCTACGGCGGCAAGACCGTCAATGTGCTCCGGCTGTGGAGCGCCGAACCGGTGGTGGAAAAGCTGGATCTGGCCGCCTTCAACCGGGGCGACTACTCCGGCGCCGTGAAGGACCGGAACGAGATCGAGGCCATCTCCTGCATCCTCTACCCCGACGACAGCACCGAGTCCGGCAAGGCCCTGCGTCTGAAGCAGGAATACTTCTTCGTGGCCGCCGGCGTGGCGGACATCGTCAAGACCTTCAAGCGGACCTACGGCGACAACTGGGCCATCTTCCCCGACAAGATCAGCATCCACACCAACGACACCCACCCGGCCCTGTGCGTGCCGGAATTGATGCGGGTGCTGGTGGACGAGGAGGGCGTGAGCTGGAACGAGGCCTGGGAGATCACCCGGAAGACCATCTCCTACACCAACCACACCATCATGCCCGAGGCGCTGGAGAAGTGGTCCATCGACCTGATGCGGGTGCTGCTGCCCCGGGTCTATCAGATCATCGAGGAGATCGACCGGCGGTATGTGGCCGCCTTTGACCGCACCCTGCCCGACTGGCAGGAAAAGCTCCGGAACACCGCCATCCTCTGGGACGGCCAGGTCCACATGGCCAACCTGTCCATCATCGGCGCCTACAGCGTCAACGGCGTGGCCGCCCTGCACACGGAGATCCTCAAAAAAGAGGTGCTGAAGGACTTCTACGCTCTGACCCCGGAGAAATTCAACAACAAGACCAACGGCGTCACCCACCGGCGCTTCCTGGCGGAGGCCAATCCGCCCCTGTCCCGGCTCATCACCGACACCATCGGCGACGGCTGGATGGGCAACGCCTTTGAGCTGCAGAAGCTCCTTCCTTACCGGAACGACAAGGCCTTCCTCACCGAGCTGCGCAGCGTCAAGCGGCAGAACAAGGTCCGGTTGGGCAACTATATCGCCGACACCATGGGCATCGCCGTGGATCCGGATTCCATCTTTGACATTCAGGTCAAGCGCATCCATGCCTACAAGCGGCAGGTTCTGGCCGCCTTCAAGGTCATGCAGCTGTACAATCTGCTCAAGGAGAATCCCAAGGCGGACATTCCGCCCTACACCTTCATCTTCGCCGGAAAGGCCGCCGCAGGCTATGCCTTCGCCAAGGAGAGCATCAAGTATATCTGCTCCATCGCGGATCTTGTGAACTCCGACCCGGTGGCGAGCAAAAAGCTGCGGGTGGTGTTCCTGGAGAACTTCAACGTCTCCTCCGCCCAGCTCATCTACCCCGCCGCGGACATCTCCGAGCAGATCTCCACCGCCGGCAAGGAGGCCAGCGGCACCGGCTGCATGAAGTTCATGTACAACGGCGCCGTGACCCTGGGCACTCTGGACGGCGCCAACGTGGAGATCAAAAAGCAGGTGGGCGACGAGAACATCGCCATCTTCGGCCTGACCTCCGACGAGGTCCTGCGGTACTATCAGCAGGGCGGCTATATCGCCTATGACACCTGCAACTCCGACCCCAGACTGACCAGAATCTGCAATCAGCTGGTGGACGGCACCTACGGCGGACTGAGCTTCTACGGCATCCATGACGCGCTCTTCAAGGCCAACGACGAATACTTCGTCCTCAAGGACTTTGACTCCTACCTCAAGGCGTTCACCGATCTGTCGGAGATCTACCGGGATCCTGTCCGCTGGGGCGGCATGTCCCTGACCAACATCGCCAAGGCCGGCGAATTTACCACCGACCGCACGATCTTCCAGTATTGCGACGAAATCTGGAAGATTCCATGTGATAGAATCAAATAAGGAAATTGCGGCACCGGGGGCTTCCCCCGGCCGCCCGGATATTTCAGCCAATTTCACAAGGAGGGTCTCTCATGCGTAAAAAAGAGTGTATCGCTATGCTTCTGGCCGGAGGCCAGGGCAGCCGCCTTCTGGCACTGACCAAGAAAAACGCAAAACCTGCGGTGTCCTTCGGCGGCAAATACCGGATCATCGATTTCAGCCTCTCCAACTGCGTCTCCTCCGGGATCGACACGGTTGGCGTCCTGACCCAGTACAAGCCGTTGATCCTCAACGGATATCTGGGCAACGGCGAGGCCTGGGATCTCAACAGCAGCGACGGCGGCGTCCACGTGCTTCCGCCTTATGAAACGGAAAACGGCGGCTCCTGGTATCTCGGTACAGCCGACGCCATCTATCACAACATCGATTTCATCGACAGCTACGACCCCGAGTACGTGCTGATCCTCTCCGGCGACCATCTGTACATGATGGACTACAGCAAGATGCTCGACGAGCACAAGCGGAACGAGGCCGACCTGACCGTCTCCGTCATGACCGTCCCCTGGGACGAGGCCAGCCGCTTCGGCATCATGGAGGCCGACGAGGAGGGCCGCATCACCCAGTTTGTGGAGAAGCCCCCGGAGCCCAAGAGCAACCTGGCCTCCATGGGCATCTACATCTTCTCCTGGCCTGTCATGCGGCGGATGCTCCTGGCGGATCACGAGGACAAGTCCTCCTCCCACGATTTCGGCAAGAACATCATCCCCATGATGCTCGCGGAGCACCTGCGTCTGTTCGTCTACCGGTTCTCCGGCTACTGGAAGGACGTGGGCACCATCGACAGCTACTACGGCGCCAACATGGAACTGCTGGAGACGGATCCCGCGCTGGATCTATACGGAAAGAGCCGCATCTACTCCAACTCCAACATTTACCCGCCCCACTATGTGGGTCCCGCGGGTTCCGTGGACAAGAGCATCATCTCCAACGGCTGCAAGATTCTGGGCCGGGTGGAGCACAGTGTTCTCGGCTCCAACGTCACCGTGGGCGAGGGCGCCCTGGTGAAGGATTCCATCCTGCTGCCCGGCGCCACCGTGGAGCCCGGCGCCAGAGTCTATCGCGCCATCGTTTCCGAGCGGGCCACGATCCTCTCCGGCACCACCTTTGGCACGGAAGACGAAACCGCGCCCATCTCCCTGCTGGGCGACGACATGAAAAACGCATAAGGAGGTATTCATCATGGGCAATGTCATTGGCGTTCTTTCTACCAACTATACCGGTGCGCACTACGGCGAGCTGATCGCCGATCGTCCCGTGGCGTCCATTCCCTTCGGGGGCCGCTACCGTCTGATCGACTTTCCCCTCTCCTCCATGGTGAATTCCGGCATCGACACCGTCGGCGTGATCACGCCCAGCAACTACCGCTCCCTGGCGGACCATCTGAACATGGGCCGGGAATGGGGCCTGAACACCAAGCAGGGCGGCATGTTCCTTCTGCCCGGCGCGGCCCACGGCCTGCGGGTGCCCAACGCCCGGTTCAGCCTCCGGGACATCATTCTGAACAAGGAGTTCTTTGAGCGCGCTGACGAGGAAACTGTGCTGATCTGCGCGGCCAACCGGATCTACAACATGGATTTCCGTCCTGCCATCGCCCAGCATGAGGCGTCCGGCGCGGAGGTCACCATGATCTACAAGGTCCTTTCAGACAGCCGGACCGGCTCCGCCATGGGCCTGTTCCTGGACCTGGACGAGAACGGCCGGGTCACCGGGATCGACGACGCCTCCGTTCCCACCGGTCCCGTCAACATGGGCGGCGCGATCTTCCTGGACAGCATGCTCATCTCCCGTCAGCTGATCCTGGACTTCATCGACTGCTACGGCAATCTGGACTATGTGGATCTCACCGACATTCTCGCGGAGAATCTGGACCGGCTCCAGATCCACTCCTGGCGGTATGACGGCTATGAGCATGCGGTGGATCACGCCCAGGATTACCTGCTGGTGAGCCAGGACCTGCTGCGGCCGGAGATCCAGGCGGAGCTGTTCCCGGCGGACCGTCCCATACTCACCAAGACCCAGGACTCTCCTCCCGCCAAGTATCTGCCCGGCGCCAGCGTGAAGAACTCCATGGTGGCCGCCAGCTGCATTCTGGCCGGCACGGTGGAAAACAGCATCCTCTTCCGGAACGTGACCATCGGCGAAGGCGCCGTGGTGAGAAACTGCGTGCTGATGCAGCACGTGGAGATCGGTCCCGGAGCCGTGGTGGAAAACCTGATCTGCGACAAGAACGTGTCCATCGGCGCCGGCGTCAAGCTCTCCGGCAGCATGGACAAGCCCTTCGTCATCCCCAAGCGCCGGGTTTGCTGACCGGCGCTCCGGCACAAAGGAGTATCGTTTATGGCTTATAAGAAAATCAACGTACTATTCGCCTCCTTCGAGGCCACGCCCTTCATCAAGACCGGCGGTCTGGGCGACGTGGCGGGCAGTCTGCCCGCGGCGCTGCAGTACCCTGCCTGCGAGGTTCGGGTGATCCTTCCGAAGCTCCGGCAGATCCCCCAGCAGTATCACGACCAGATGCAGTTCCTCACGTCCTTCGGCGTACCGCTGGGCTGGCGCGTGCAGCACTGCGGCGTGTTTACCCTGAAGCTGGGCAAGATCCGCTACTACTTCCTGGACAACGAGTACTACTTCTACCGGGACAGCGCCTACGGCTACGGGGACGACTGCGAGCGCGTGGCGTACTTCTCCAAGGCGGTGCTCGAGTGCCTGCAGCACATCGACTTCCACCCGGACATCATCCACGCCAACGACTGGCACACTGCCCTGATCCCCGTGTTCCTGCGGGAGCAGTACCGGGGGATGGAGCTCTATGACCGGATCAAGACCGTCTACACCATCCACAACCTGAAATTCCAGGGCGTCTGCTGGCGGTTCTATCTGGGCGACATCCTCGGCCTGGCAGGCTGCAAGAACGCGGAGGACCAGCTCAACTGGGACCGGGACGCCATCAACTTCATGCAGGGCGCTCTGTACTATTCCGATTACATCACCACCGTCAGCCCCACCTATGCCCGGGAGATCTGCGGCAGCACCTTCGGCGAGGGACTCGACGGCGTCCTGGCACAGCACCAGGACCGTCTGGAGGGCATCCTCAACGGCATCGACACGGAAAAGTTCGACCCGCAAAAGGCCGCGTTCCCCTTCTCCGCCGCGGATATGTCCGGCAAGAGAGCGTGCAAGGCCGCGCTCCAGCAGGAGCTGGGCCTGCCGGTACGGGACGACTCCCCGCTGGCCGTGCTGATCTCCCGGCTCACCGATCAGAAGGGCCTGGATCTGCTGGCCGGATGCCTGGGCAGCCTTCTGTACAACAACGTCCAGATCGCCATCCTCGGCACCGGCGACCCCCACTATGAGGGAATGCTCAGCAACGCCGCCAACGCCAACGAGAACATGGCCATCCGGCTGGCCTTTGACGAGCCCCTGTCCCAGCGGATGTACGCCGGCGCGGACATGCTCCTGATGCCCTCTCTGTTCGAGCCCTGCGGCCTGAACCAGATGATCGCCATGGCCTACGGCACGCTGCCCGTCGTCCGGGAGACCGGCGGTCTTCGGGACAGCGTGATCCCCTACAACCAGTTCACCGGCGAAGGCACCGGCTTCAGCTTCCGCGGCACCAGCGCCTGGGAGCTGGAAAACTGCGTGCTCACCGCCGCCCGGGTGTTCTGGGACAACCGGGAACACTGGGAGCGTCTGCAGAAGCAGGCCATGGCCCAGGACTTCAGCTGGAAAAACAGCGCCAAAGCCTACCGGGCCATCTACCGCAAGATTCTGGCCTGAACAAATCCATACCTCCCGCCCCCCGGCGGAATCGCCGGGGGGCGGGCTTTTACAAACTCTTTTGGAGGAATATCCATGCACCTGTATCACAATTCCCGCGAATCACGGTTCCGAACGCCCTTCGGCGCCGCGCCCACTGGCGCGGAGGTTTCCCTGTCCATCGAGGCCGAAGTGCCCCGGGGGACGGAGGTGCTTGTCCGGCTGTGGCAGTCCGGCGAGTCCCTCGTGCCCATGACGGAGGCGGAACCGGGCCTGTTCCGCTGCAGCTTCCCGGTCGCTCAGACGCCCGGCCTGCTGTGGTACTATTTCCTGATCCGGACGCCGGAGGGGATCTGCTACTACGGAAAGACGGAGGACAGCAGCGGCGGAGCAGGCTCCCTGTCTCCGACGCCGCCGGAATCCTGGCAGATCACCGTCTATGAGCCCGTGCCGCTGCCGGACTGGTACGGAAACGCGGTGGCCTATCAGATCTTCCCGGAGCGGTTCCACCGGGGCGCCGACTGGCTGCAGCGGCAGGCGGACGCCGCCCATCCGGAGGGATGGAAGGGAACAAAGCGCATGGTGATGCAGGACTGGAACGACACGCCCTTTTACTGCAAGGACCCGGAGGGGAAGGTGGTGCGCTGGCCCTTTTTCGGCGGCACCCTGGAGGGCATCCGGGAAAAGCTGCCCTATCTCCAGTCCATGGGGGTCGGCGTGCTGTACCTCAATCCCATCTTCCTGGCCTCCAGCAACCACAAGTACGACACCGCCGACTATCTGAAGATCGACCCGGGCTTCGGCGACGAGGAGAGTTTTTCCCGGCTGTGCCGGGAGGCAGAGGCCGCCGGGATCCGGATCCTGCTGGACGGCGTGTTCAGCCACACCGGCGACGACAGCATCTATTTCAACCGGTTCGGCAACTACCCGGAGCCGGGAGCGTATTCCCGCAGCGGCAGTCCCTATGACCGCTGGTACCGGTTCGGGACCACGGAGCCCTGCGGCTACGAGTGCTGGTGGGGGGTGGACTCCCTGCCCAACGTGGAGGAGGAAAACCCGGAATACCAGGACCTGATCTGCGGAGAGGACGGGGTGATCCGGAAATGGCTGCGGCTTGGCGCTTCCGGCTGGCGGCTGGACGTGGCGGACGAGCTCCCCGACGACTTCATCCAAAAGATCCGTCAGGCCGAGCATGCGGAAAAGGATGACGCGCTGCTGCTGGGAGAGGTCTGGGAGGACGCCACCAACAAAGTCAGCTACAACACCCTGCGGGAGTATCTGCTGGGATCGGAGCTGGACTGCACCATGCACTATCCCTTCCGGACCGCGGCGCTGGAATTCCTGCTGGGGACCCGGTCCGCAGAGGAGTACGCCGAGGCCATGGAGACCATTCGGGAGAACTATCCCCCCTCGGCCTTCTACGGGGCCCTGAACCTGATCGGCACCCACGATACGCCCCGGATCCTGACGGTGCTGGGCGAGGCGCCGGAGGGACTCCCCGCCGGAGAGCAGGAGGTCTTTCATCTGGAGCCGGAGCGGCGGGATCTGGCCAAAAAGCGGCTCCGCCTGCTGCAGACCCTGCAGTTCACCTCCCCCGGCGTCCCCTGCGTCTACTACGGAGACGAGGCCGGCATGGAGGGCTTTGCGGACCCCTTCAACCGCGGCACCTTCCCCTGGGGCAAGGAAGATCAGGAGATCACCGGCTGGGTCCGTCAGCTCAGTCACCTCCGGCAGGAATACCCGGTCCTGGTCCGGGGCGGCGTTTCCTACCGGGCCCCGTCGAAGGACGTTCTGATCATGACCCGAACCCTGGATGACACTCAGGCCGTGGTCCTGATCAACCGCGGAACCGTAGGCGTCACGCTCCCCTGGGACGGGATGTGCCGGATGGATCTGCTGACAAGCCGCGTCTATACCGGAAAAACCCTGGAGCTTCCGCCCATGACGGTGCAGATCCTCTACCGGGAAGGCGCCGATCCGAATGTCTTTTCCCCGCTGCCCGCCGCCGCAAAAACCCCTGCAGGCCGGGGCCTGCTGTGCCCGGTGTTCTCTCTGCCCGGCAAACAGGGCGTTGGAACGCTGCGGGATGCCCTGAGCTTTCTGGACGCGGTGAAGGCCGCCGGATACGATAGCTGGATGCTGCTTCCCCTTTGTCCTGTGGGCATCGGCAACTCCCCCTATTCCAGTCTCTGCGTCTTTGCCGGGGATCCCCGGCTCATTGACCCGGACTGGGAGGTGGACATGGACGGATTCGACGCCTTCTGCCGGGAGAACGACTGGTGGCTTGCGGATTACGCCCTCTTCCAGGTTCTGCACGATCTCCACGGCACCACCTGGCAGCAGTGGCCCAAAGCGGAACGGGACCGGGAGGATCTGCCCGGCCTGCGGGCCCGGCACGCCGAGGCCATCCATGCCGTCATGGAGACGCAATACCGGTTTTACGCCCAATGGTCCGCCGTACGGGAAAAGGCCGCCGGACTGGGCATCGACCTGATCGGAGACATACCGATCTACGCTGCGGTGGACAGCGCAGAGACCTGGTCCTGCCGGGAGCAGTTCCAGCTGGACGAAACCGGCTTCCCCGCCCAGCGCGCCGGCTGTCCCCCGGACTACTTCTCTCCGGACGGACAGGATTGGGGCAATCCCGTTTACAACTGGCCCCAGATGCGCGCCGACGGCTATCAGTGGTGGAAACGGCGGCTCCGGCAGGCCTTCCAAAGCTTTGACTATGTGCGGCTGGACCATTTCCGCTCCTTTGCCGCATACTACTCCATTCCTTCGGACAAGACCGCCAAGGAGGGCAACTGGATCAAGGGCGCGGGCATTGCGTTCTTCCGGGCTATGGTGGAGGAATTCGGCACCCTGCCCATGGTGGCGGAGGATCTGGGCACGCTGGACGATTCCGTCTACGTGTTGCTGCGGCACACCGGTCTTTCCGGTATGAACGTCTGGCAGTTCTCCGCCCACGAGCTGCCCCATATGGAGCCGGAGGTCCTGGCCCACCGGGTGCTGTTCTCCGGCACCCACGACAATCAGACGCTCCGGGGGTTCCTGGAGGAACAGGGCATCGAAAAGACGCCTCAGGCGGTGCTCACCGAGCTGCTGGCCATGCCTGCGGCGGCGGTGATCCTTCCGGTACAGGACGTGCTGGGCCTGGACGACGCGGCCCGGATCAATGTGCCGGGCGTGGCAGAGGGCAACTGGACCTGGCGCATGACGAAGGAACAGCTCTCGGAGCTGCGCCGCGGCGGGATCCTGGCAGACGGCAAATAATAAAAAAGGACGCACCCGCGGGTGCGTCCTTTTTGTCGTTCCGAAAATCAGTTCAGCGCGTTCTTCGCGGTCTCAACCAGCGCGCCGAAAGCGGCGGCGTCATGGATGGCCAGCTCGGAGAGCATCTTGCGGTTCATGTCGATGCCGGCCTTCTTCAGACCGTTCATGAACCGGGAGTAGTTGATGCCGTAGGGCTTCACGGCGGCGGAGATCCGGGCGATCCACAGCTTCCGGAAGTCGCGCTTCTTGGCGCGGCGGTCACGGAACGCGTAGTTGCCGGACTTCATCACGGCCTCTTTGGCCATCTTGAAATGCTTGGACTTGCTGCCCCAATAGCCCTTCGCGAGCTTCAGGACCTTATTGCGTCTTTTGCGCGTCATCATTGCGCCTTTTACTCTAGCCATTTATATAATCCTCCTTGAAGTGTAAAGCGTAGTTATTTCTTATTTGTAGGGAATGAGCTCTTTGATCGCCGCGACATTGGTCTTGTCGGCATAGCCGCCATGACGCAGACGACGGGTCCGCTTGGTTTCCTTCTTGGTGAGGATGTGGCTCTTGAAGGCGCAGGCCTTCTTGACCTTGCCGGTCTTGGTGAGCTTGAAACGCTTCTTTGCACCGGAGTGCGTCTTGATCTTGTTCGCCATAATGGTGTGACTCCTTCCGTATGATAAAGGGTATTTTACTTGCTCTGGGGTTTGGGACCGAGGAACATGGACATATGCCGTCCATCCAGCTTCGCGTTCTTTTCCACGTTGGCGATGTCGCTGCACGCCTCGCTAAACTGCACCAGCAGATTCCGGCCGATGTCGGTGTGAGCCATCTCACGGCCGCGGAACCGCACCGTCACCTTGACGCGATTGCCGTCCTTCAGGAACTTCTGTGCGTTCTTGACCTTGACGTTGAAATCGCCGATGTCGATGCCGGGGGACATGCGGATCTCCTTGACCTCAGTTACATGCTGATTCTTCTTGGCTTCTTTCTCTTTTTTGGACTGCTCGAAACGGAACTTGCCATAGTCGATGATCTTGCACACCGGCGGGGTGGCGTTGGGCGCGATCTTCACCAGATCCAGTCCCTGATCGTAGGCCATATCCAGAGCGGTCTTGGGAGCCATAATGCCAAGCTGTTCACCATTGGAACCGATGACACGGATTTCCTTATCTCTGATGTCCTCATTGAGCTGATGGTCTTGTTTGCTGATATGAAACACCTCCAACATAAAAAACGGATGCCGCAACGGCACCCGCAACAATACACGATGATCCCATGGAATCTCATGCCTATCTACCGCTTCGCTTTGCTTGCGGTGAGGGCGGGGCCGCCGCTCCTACTTCCTTTTGCCCGGTGATTATAGCATGGTTTCCCCGGAATGTCAACAGGAAAAAGCTGTTTTCTTTTTCCGCTTCCTGTGGTAAGATACCGGAGAACGGA
The DNA here is from genome assembly GCA_902778525.1 of Oscillospiraceae bacterium. GTDB lineage: Bacteria > Bacillota > Clostridia > Oscillospirales > Oscillospiraceae > HGM13006. The sequence goes on from CACYXZ010000026.1 coordinate 27,133, forward strand.
GGGATGATCATGGATCTCAAAGAAACCGGTTCCTGGGCCCCATTCCTGTCCTGCGAAACGGAACAACCATATTGGCCCGATCTGTGCCGGAGAGTGGAGGCGGCCTATGAAACCGCCGCCGTCTATCCGCCCCGGGAGGACCTGTTCGCGGCCTTCCGGCTGACCCCGCCGGAACAGGTCCGGGTGGTGATCCTGGGGCAGGATCCCTATCACGAGCCGGGTCAGGCCATGGGCCTGAGCTTTTCGGTGCCGGAGGGCACGGCGCTGCCGAAGTCCCTGCGGAACATCTATCAGGAGCTGTCCGCCGATCTGGAGCAGGCGCCGCCGGAGAGCGGCAACCTGACAGCCTGGGCCAGGCAGGGTGTGTTCCTCCTGAATTCCGTGCTGACGGTGGAGGCCCACAGGGCCGGCAGCCACCGCTCCTTCGGCTGGGAGAAATTCACGGATGCGGTGATCTCCGCCACGAACGCCCTTCCCCAGCCCATCGCCTTTCTGCTCTGGGGCAACTACGCCATCAGAAAGGCAGCGCTGATCGACACCGCCGCGCCCCGGCTGGTGCTGACCTCCGTCCATCCCAGTCCCCTGTCAGCCTACCGGGGGTTCTTCGGCTCCCGGCCCTTTTCCAAAATCAACGAATTTCTCTTGGAGCAGGGACAGGCCCCCGTCAACTGGTAAAAGACAGCGGAACGCAGCTTGCGTTCCGCTGTCTTTCTGTTTAGATTCTGGCGTCGCACCAGGCGATGAGATCCCGGAACACCTCGTCCTTGTTCAGCTCATTATGCATCTCATGCCGTCCCTGGGGGTAGAGCCGCATGGTCACGTCCTCCAGACCGGCGTCCCGCAGCAGCTGCTCCACCGCCCGGACGCCCTTGCCGTACTCGCCCACCGGATCCATATCGCC
>CACYXZ010000027.1 GCA_902778525.1 Oscillospiraceae bacterium
GCCTGGGTAGCGGTGACCTTGCCGGCGGGGGAGAACTTGCCGCCGCCGATGCCGACCACGACGCCGCGGGAAGCACAAGCCTCGATATACTTGTTGGACCAGCGGTCAGCAGCAACATCGCTGAAGGTGTTGCCGGTAGCCAACTGAGGCTCCTTGCCGCCGTTGTCCAGGATGCAGATCATCTTAGCCATCTGCTCACGGGTAACGGATTCATTGGGCATAAACTTGCCGTTGTCGAAACCGACGATGATGTTCAGAGAAGAACACATATCGACGGCCTGCTGGTGCTTGGTGTCGATGTCGCTCTGATCAGCGAACGCCGCGCCGGCGCCCACCACCATGATGCTGAGCATCATAGCCAGGCACAGAACCAAGCCCAGAACCTTCTTCAGGGTTCACGCGCCGGCGCCCACCACCATGATGCTGAGCATCATAGCCAGGCACAGAACCAAGCCCAGAACCTTCTTCAGGGTTCACCTGCCGGTTTTGAAGCGGTTCCCCCGTCTCTCCCACACCCCATATCACAGCCCGAAATATCCACAAGAATTTGTCAACTAAAATCCACAACTCTTCCAGAAGCAGCAAGATCATGGTCCCTGAGGCTCGCGCCGCCATGGAATGGACAAGTTCAAAATGGAGGCCGCCAACGAGGTGAGCGTAGCTGCACCATCTTAAAAACGCAAAAAATGGCTATAATTACTTATGATCAACTACAAAAAATCGACAAACTGTGACCCACTTCAACAAACACCGCGGCTGCCCTGCCGCGGTGTTTTTGACTCCGCACGCAAATGACGGGGCAGTTTCCGGGGCTCCTTTATCCTCTCCCGCGCCCATCCATAGCCCCTTTGGAAATGACGACCAACAACGCCAACCCCGTCATTCCCTCCCGGGAAACAGGCCCCGTTCAAAGAATATTCACAAACCGGGAACGCGGAGGGAACGCCCCGGGACGCTTCGCGGAACACCGGCGGGGGTATACTCCGGAGCAGTTCAATTGCTGGAACAGCAGCAGGCAAGCCAGCCTGCCGCCAGACGCCACAAAAGACTTGAAGGACTTTTTATCGCGCCGAAGGCGGGCCGGTGTCTGCATGAGACGGCATACGCGTGGGCAGCACGCGGATTTCCAAAGGAACGGGTTTCCTTTGGTAATCGTAGGAAACCATAATTTGGAGGGAATCAAACATGTATTTTGACGCAATCGCAAAGATCGTAGCAGAGCGTACCGGGTGCAGCGTGGCAGACGTCAAGCCGGAGAGCCGATTTGCCGACCTGGGGATCGACTCCCTGGACACGGTGGAGCTGCTGATGAACCTGGAGGATGTGATCGGTATGGAGATCGAGCTGGACCAGAAAGTGGAGACCGTGGGGGCTCTGGACCGGTTTATCCAGAGCAAGCAGGCCTAAAACGATGATCCAGTCTGAGCTGTGCCGGATGCTGGGAATCCGGTATCCGGTCTTCCAGGGCGGCATGGCCTGGATCGCAGACGGGACCCTGGCCGCGGCGGTGTCCAACGGCGGCGGTCTGGGGATCATAGCGGCAGGCAACGCCTCAGGGGAATGGGTCCGGGAGCAGATCCATTTGGCCCGGACCCTGACAGACCGTCCCATCGGGGTCAATCTCATGCTCATGAGCCCATTCGCAGACGAAGTGGCAAAGGTGGTGACGGAGGAAGCCGTTCCCGTGGTCACCACCGGGGCGGGAAACCCCTCCCGCTATATGCGGGACTGGACCGCCGCCGGGATCCGGGTGATCCCCGTGGTGGCCTCCGTCGCCATGGCAAAGCGCATGACCCGGCTGGGGGCATCCGCCCTCATCGCCGAGGGCGGGGAGAGCGGCGGCCATGTGGGAGAGCTGACCACCATGGTGCTGGTCCCCCAGGTCTGCGACGCCACGGAGCTGCCCGTGCTGGCCGCCGGCGGCATCGCCGACGGGCGCGGTGTGGCGGCCGCCTTTCTGCTGGGGGCCTGCGGGGTCCAGATGGGGACCCGGTTCCTCAGCGCCGCGGAATGCTCCATTCACCCGGTCTACAAGGAAAAGATCCTGAAGGCGACGGACCTGTGCACCACGGTCACCGGACGGCGACTGGGGCATCCGGTCCGCAGCCTCCGCACCCCCTTCGCCCGGGCCTACACCAAGGGGGAATTCGGCGGGATGTCCGACGAGGACCTGGAGGCAATGGGAACGGGCGCCCTGCGGCGGGCAGTCCGGGAGGGCGATCCGGTGAACGGATGCTTCCTTGCAGGGCAGGCCGCCGCCATGGTCCGCCGGGAACAGCCGGCGGCGGAAATCATACAGGAGGTCATGGAGGGGGCGGAGGCCCTTCTCCGAAAAGCATCATCATGGGTAAAGTAGCATTTTTGTATTCGGGGCAGGGAGACCAGTTCCCCGGCATGGGAAAAGCACTGGCGGACCGATATCCCGAAGCGGCGGAGGTCTTCGCCCGCTTCGACCGGATCCGTCCCGGCACCTCGTCCCTGTGCTTTCAGGGTACGGAAGAAGACCTGCGGGAGACCCGCAATACCCAGCCCTGTCTGTATGCTCTGGAGATGGCCATCACAGCGGTGCTGAACGGGCGAAACCTGCGCCCGAAGGGCGCCGCGGGCTTCTCTCTGGGGGAGGTGACCGCTGCGGCGGCGGCCGGGGTCTTCGATCCGGAGACCGGCTTCCGTCTGGTCTGCCGGCGGGGGGAACTGATGCAGGAAGCGGCGGAGACCCTGGACACGGCTATGGCAGCGGTGCTGAAGCTGCCCCCCGATACGGTAGAGACGATCTGCCGGGACTTCCCGGGGATGTATCCGGTCAACTATAACTGCCCCGGGCAGCTGACCGTCTCCGGACGGGCGGACCAGATGTCCGCCTTCGGCGCGGCGGTCAAGGCTGCCGGGGGACGGATGCTCCCCCTGAAGGTCCGGGCGGCGTTCCATTCCCCCTACATGGAGCAGGCGGCAAGGGCCTTTCGGCAGGATCTGGAACAGACGGCAATGAGACAGGGGGAGATCCCTCTGTATTCCAACCTCACGGCCCGTCCGTATACAGAGGATGCTGCCGATCTGCTGGCCCGGCAGATCGTCTCCCCCGTCCGGTGGGAGGCGCTGATCCGGCAGATGATCGCAGACGGCTTTGATACCTTTTGGGAGATCGGCCCCGGACAGACCCTCACCAATATGATCCGGCGGATCGAGCCCGCAGTGACCGCCCGGAGCGTTCGGGAAGTGCTCCCGGAGGCGGGACCATGCTGAAGGGAAAGGTGGCCCTGGTCACGGGGGCTTCCCGGGGCATCGGCGCGGCCATCGCCCTGGAGCTGGCCGCCCGGGGCGCGGACATCGCCGCGGTCTGCCGGAGCGGCCGGGAGGCTGCGGAAGGGGTGTGCGCCCAATGCAGGGAACGGTACGGCGTCCGGGCCGAGGTCTTCCTCTGCGATGTGGCCGACGGCGAAGCCGTGAAGGAGACCGTGGCCCGGGTCCGCGCCGCATTCGGGACGGTCCACATTCTGGTCAACAATGCCGGAATCACCCGGGACGGCCTCATTGCCCGGATGAAGGAAGCGGATTTCACCGATGTGCTGAATACAAACCTCCTTGGCGCTTTCCATATGATCCGCCACTGCTCCGGGCTGTTCCTGCGGAACCGGGAGGGCTGCATCATCAACATCGCCTCTGCGGCGGGGCTCATGGGCAACGCCGGCCAGAGCAACTACGCCGCCTCCAAGGCGGGCCTCATCGGGCTGACCAAGTCGGTGGCTCGGGAGCTTGCTCCCAGGGGGATCCGCTGCAATGCTGTTGCGCCGGGCTTCATCCGCACGGATATGACCCGGGACCAGGAGAACGCGCCCCTCCTGGCCGGGATCCCCCTGGGGTCCATGGGCGAGCCGGAGGACGTGGCCCGGGCTGCCGCCTATCTGGCCGAAGCGGACTATGTGACCGGCGCGGTCCTCCGTGTGGACGGCGGCCTGGCCATGTGAGGAAACGGGCCGGGAGAAAGGAGTAAAACGCTGTGAACAAGGAACGAAGAGTGGTGGTCACCGGACTGGGTGCGGTGACGCCGGTTGGAAATACAGTAAAAGAGACCTGGGAGGGGCTGATCGCCGGGAAAAACGGCATCGCCCCCATTACCGGGTTTGATACGACGAACTTCAAGGCCAAGCTGGGGGCGGAGGTCAAGATCTTTGACCCGGCCGCCTATCTGGACGTCAACGAGATCCTTCGGACGGACCGTTACGCCCAGTTTGCCGTAGCGGCGGCCCAGCAGGCCATGGATGCCAGCGGCATCCGCGGCAGGGTGGAGCCGGAGCGCTTCGCCGTGCGGATGGGCAGCGGCATCGGCGGGATGCACACCTTTGAGACGGAGCACACCAAGCTCATGGAAAAGGGCCCCCGCCGGGTCTCCCCCCTGTTCGTCCCCATGATGATCGCCAATATGGCCGCGGGGATGATCGCCATCCGCTTTGACTGCCGGGGCTCCGCCATGCCCGCAGTGACCGCCTGCGCCTCCGGCACCGACGCCGTGGGGCAGGCCCTGCGGCTGATCCGCCATGGCTACGCGGACGCAGTGATCGCCGGCGGGGCGGAGGCGGCGGTGACGCCGTCCTCTGTGGCGGGCTTTATCAACATGAAGGCCCTGTCCCTGTCCCAGGACCCGGAGCAGGCCTCCATGCCCTTCGACCGGCGCAGGAGCGGCTTTGTCATCGGGGAAGGCGCCGCCGCTCTGGTGCTGGAAGAGTACGAGCACGCTCTGGCCCGGGGGGCTGAGATCTACGGCGAGGTCTGCGGCTATGGCGCCACCAGCGACGCCTTCCACATCACCGCGCCTCACCCTGACGCCCGGGGCGGGGCCCAGGCAATGGCCATCGCCCTTGCAGAAGCCGGCTTTACCGGGGCGGAGAAGGTGTATGTCAACGCCCATGGCACCGGGACGCCCATGAACGACCCCCTGGAGACCGTGGCCATCAAGAAGGCCATGGGGGAGGAGGCCGCCCGGCGGGCGCTGATCAGCTCCACCAAGTCCATGACCGGCCATATGCTCGGGGCGGCCGGGGCCGTGGAGGCTGTGGCCTGCCTGCTGGCTCTGCGGGACGGCATCCTGCCGCCCACCATCCACCTGGAGGAGCCGGACGAGGCCTGCGACCTCTATTATGTGCCGAATACGGCGGTCCGGGAGCAGGTGGACCTGGCCATGTCCAATTCCCTGGGCTTTGGCGGGCACAACGCCTGCCTGGTGTTCAGAAAGGTATGATACCATGGGCGAGAATGAGATCCGGAAATACGCGGGGCTCATGCGGGAGCTGGGGCTGACCGGGCTGGAGATCACGGAAAACGACCGGGTCGTCCGGCTGGAGCGCACGCCCCCGGCCCGGACCGCGCAGGCGTCCCTGACGGAGCCCGCCGGTTCCGTGAAGCCGGAGCCGGAGACTGACCCGGACGCCCTGGTGGTCCGCTCTCCGCTGGTGGGCGTGTTTTACGCAGCCCCCGCGGAGAACGCGGAAGCCTTCGTGTCCGTGGGGGACCGGGTGAAAAAGGGACAGGTCCTCTGTATTATTGAGGCGATGAAGCTCATGAATGAGATCACGGCGGAGGCCGACGGCGTGGTCAAAGAGATCTGTGTCACCAACGGTCAGGTCGTGGAGTACGGCACAGAGCTGTTCCACATCGGGAGGTGAGCCAGTGAATCGGGAAGAACTCAAGACCATACTGCCCCACCGGGAGGGCATGCTTCTGCTGGACTGGGCGGAGGCCCGGGACGGCATTGCCGAAGGGGTGTACACCGTTCCGGCGGACGCCTTTTTCCTTCAGGGACATTTCCCCGGGAACCCCATCGTTCCCGGGGTGATCCTCATGGAGATTTTGGCCCAGTCGGTCTGCGTCCTGCTCCGGGACAAGCTCCAGGCGGGGCAGCTCCCCGTCTACACCGGGATGGACCGGGTGCGGTTTCACCGGCCCGTGAGACCGGGCGAGATCGTGGAGACCCAGTGCCGGATCAAGCGGTCCATGGCCTCCTTTTATTTCGCGGAGGGGACAGTATCCGTAGACGGGTGGCTGTGTGCGGCGGGGTCGTTCTCTTTTGCTCTGACGGAGGCGTAGGCGATGTTTTCCAAAATACTCATCGCCAACCGGGGAGAGATCGCGGTGCGGATCATCCGGGCCTGCCGGGAGATGGGGATCGCCACGGTAGCGGTCTATTCGGAGGCGGATCGGGGCGCCCTTCACGTTGCCCTGGCGGACCAAAGCTACTGCATCGGCGGACCTGACCCGTCGGAGAGCTATCTGAACCAGAGCCGGATCATCAGCGCCGCTGTGCTGGCAGGGGCCCAGGCCATCCACCCCGGCTACGGGTTTTTGTCCGAAAACGCCGGCTTTGCCCGTTTATGCCAGAAAAACGGCCTGGTCTTTATCGGGCCGGACCCGGATATCATGGAAGCCCTCAGTGACAAGGCCGTTCTCAAGGAGCGGGTCCGGGAGGCGGGCGTCGCCGTGATCCCGGGGACCCGGGGCGTGACCGGGCTGGAAGAGGCCCGGGCCGCAGCGGAAAAGATCGGGTATCCCGTGATGCTGAAGGCCTGCGCCGGCGGCGGCGGCCGGGGGATCCGGCTGGTCCGGGAGGAAGCGGAGCTGGAGGAGGCCTATCTGACCGCCGCCGGCGAGGCGGCGCTGGCCTTCGGAGACCGCGGCGTCTATCTGGAAAAGTATATCTTTCCCGCCCGGCATGTGGAACTGCAGATCCTGGCGGACGAGCGGGGCAACGCCGTTTGCCTGGGGGACCGGGACTGTTCCCTCCAGCGGCGTCACCAGAAGCTGGTGGAGGAGACCCCGTCTCCGGCGGTAGACGACAGGCAGCGGGCGAAGATGATCCGTCTGGCGGTGAAGGCCGTCAAGAAGATGGGCTATGTCGGCGTCGGGACCCTGGAATTCCTGCTGGACCGGGCGGGGAATTTCTGGTTTATGGAGATGAATCTCCGCCTGCAGGTGGAGCACTGCATCACGGAGATGCTGACGGGCCTGGATCTGGTCAAATGGCAGATCCGGGTGGCGGCGGGGGTCCCCCTTGCCTTCGGCCAGTCGGATATCCGGCTGGCCGGCACCGCCATGGAGTGCCGGATCAACGCCCGGGGCTGCGGAAGGGTAGAGCTGCTCCATGTGTCCGGAGGCCCCTCGGTGCGGTTCGATACCTGCCTGGTGGCCGGGGCCGCGGTGTCGCCCTATTATGACAGCCTGCTGGGAAAGCTGGCGGTCTGCGCCGGAAACCGGGAGGAGGCCCTGAGAAAGCTTCGGGCCGCCCTCTGTGAGCTGGTGATCGAAGGGGTGGACACCAACGTGGAGGAGCAACTGCGGATCATAGAGGACGAGCGGTTCACCTCCGGAAACTACGACTTGACATTTATGGGAAACAGGTGATGGTATGGCTTTGATCAAATTCTTGAAACCCCAGAATCAACTGGAAACGGGCGGACGGAGCGCCGCACCTGTTCAGCAGGACGCCGGCGAACCGGAGAAGACCTGCCCCAACTGCCACCGGCAGACGCCCCTGAGCCGCCTGTGGGGGAACGACCTGGTCTGCGCCTGCGGCTATCATTTTCGGATGAAGGCCCGGCAGCGGATCCGGATGATCGCGGACCCGGGCAGCTTCGCCGAGCTGTTCCCCTCTCTCCGCTCGGACAATCCCCTGAACTTTCCCGGCTACCGGGACAAGATCGAGACCGTCCAGGCGGCCAGCGGGGAGGAGGAAGCGGTGCTCTGCGGCACCGCGCGGATCGGCGGCCAGCCCTGCTGTCTGTTCGTGATGGAGCCCTATTTCATGATGGGGAGCATGGGCGGCGCCACCGGGGAGAAGATCACAGCCCTGTTTGAGACCGCCTCGGAACGGCGGCTCCCCGTGGTAGGCTTTGCGGTCTCCGGCGGCGCCCGGATGCAGGAGGGGCTGCTCTCCCTGATGCAGATGGCAAAGACCAGCGCGGCGGTGAAGGCCCACAGCGACCGGGGGCTGTTCTATGCTGCGGTGCTCACTGACCCCACCACCGGCGGCGTGACCGCCAGTTTTGCCATGGAGGCGGATGTCATCCTGGCCGAACCGGGGGCAACGGTGGGCTTTGCCGGGGCCCGGGTCATCGAGCAGACCACGCGGAAGACCCTGCCCAAGGGCTTCCAGACGGCGGAATTCCTGTTGGACCACGGCTTCCTTGACGGAATCGCTGCCCGCAGAGAGCAGAAGGCGCTGCTGACCGACCTGCTGAAACTGTACACGGGAGGATTTGGCCATGAATCAAACGCCATATGATCGGGTGAAGCTGGCCCGCAGCAGCGGACGACCCACAGGGCTGGATTATATCCGGCATATCTTTCAGGGATTCATCGAGCTCCATGGGGACCGGCGCTTTGCCGACGACCCCGCCATTGTGGGGGGCGTGGCCAGGCTGGACGGGCAGCCCGTCACGGTGCTGGCCATGGAAAAGGGCCATACGGCCAGGGAACGGGCGCGGCGGAACTTCGGAGCGCCCCATCCGGAGGGGTATCGGAAGGCCCTGCGGCTGATGAAGCAGGCGGAGAAGTTCGGCCGGCCGGTGATCTGCTTTGTGGATACCTCCGGGGCATACTGCGGGACCGGCGCCGAGGAGCGGGGCCAGGGCCAGGCCATCGCGGAAAACCTGATGGAGCTGTCCACCCTCTGCGTGCCGATCATATCCATCCTCATCGGAGAGGGGGGCAGCGGCGGCGCGCTGGCTCTGGCTGTGGCGGACCGGGTCTGGATGCTCCAGAACGCGGTCTACTCGGTGATCTCTCCCGAGGGCTGCGCCAGCATCCTCTGGAAGGATCCCGGACGGGCGGCGGACGCGGCGGACAGCCTGAAGCTCACCGCCGAGGACGCCCGCAGCCTGGGCGTCATCGAGCGGATCCTGCCGGAGGAGGACCTGGGAAAGCCCGCGTTTTTTGACCGTATCCGCCGTCTGCTGACCGAGGAGTTGTCCCGCCTGTCCGCCGACCCGGACCTGGTGGGCAAGCGGTATGACCGCTTTCGCCGCATCCGAAGCTGACCCGAAGGGACCCAATGCCAGCGGGTCCCTTGTGTTTTTTCAGAATCGTGCTATAATGCATCCACTGTCTTTTCAAGGGAGCGGGCGGGAACGACCCCTGTCTGACGTATGGAGGTGACGCTGTGAAAACCTTGCCGGAAGATTTCTCGGACGTGCTGCGCTGCGGGCTCAGCGGCTACCATCAGTACATCCTCACCCCGGCGTTCCGTCTGGGGTTTCTCAGCGAAAACCTCTGCCGGATGCTGGGATACCTGCCCCAGGAGTTGCCCGCCGACGGGGAGAGCTGGTATTTCGGCCTGGTTCCGGTTCGGGACCGGGCCAGGCTCAGGGCCTTTCTCCGGGACCTGTCCCGGCAGGAGGCGGGGACCCATTCTCTGGATTACACCCTCTGCCGCAAGGACGGGTCTGCCCTCCGCGTGCGGGACACCGTGACCCTTCGGCGCGGCGAGGACGGGAGCCTGATCGGGGACTCTGTCCTGACGGATATTACCGACCTCCGGGAGGAGATCGTGTCTCTCCGGGATCTGAACGAGACCATTCCCTACGGATTTCTCCGGTATACCTGCGAGCGGCAGCCCAAGGTCACCTATGTGAACCAGTGGATGAAGGATCTGCTGCGGGTCCCCAGGGAATGGGGGGAGGACAGCGACTATCTGGAGCTGTATAAGCAGAACGTCTATCTGATGATCCCCATGGAGGAGCGGCAGACCTTTGCCCGGTTTCTGGAGCGGGCCCGGCATTCCGAGGCCCCGGTAGCCGGGGAACTGCCTCTGCTCCGCTGCGACGGGACGAAGGCCTACTTCTTTGGCTGGATCAACCGCTGCGTGACAGCCCAGGGGCGGGAGGAGTTCCAGTGTGTCTGCATGGACGTGACGGAGCGCCATCTGGCCAAGAAGGACGACCAGGCCAGGCGCTACCTGAAGGCCCTCTCCGACGTATATGACCGGATCTTTCGGGTGGACCTGTCCGGCCGCACGGTCAGCTGCCTTCAGGGGCAGGATTCTCCGGTGTTTCAGTGGCTGGAGAACGTCCCTGTCGGGATCGACGAGGCGCTGGAGAGCTGGATCGCCGCGACCGTTGCCGAGGCGGACCGGGTCCGGGTCCAGGCCTTCTTTGCCTCCCTTTTTCGGGCGGACACGGCCTCCGCCGCGGCCAGGCCGCCGAAGCTCACCTATGAGGCAAAGGCGGCTGACGGAACGTACCGGCTGTTCCGGGGGATCTATCTGAACATGGATGACCATACCGGCCTGTACTGCTGCCGCCGGGCGGCGGACTCCCGGGAGGCGGAGCGCCTCCGAAGCCAGACCCAGACCCTCCGGGAGGATATGCAGGACCTGGTCCTGCGGTTTACCGAGGGCGAGGCTGCCTTTGAAATAACGGGGGACCTGGTGACCCCTCTGTACGCCAGCGACAACGTCTGCGCCTTTTTCGGCTATACCCGGGAGGAATGGCTCCCCCTGATGAAAAAAGCAACGCCCATCCGAACCTTCACCTCCCGCAGCAAAGCGGCCAACGAGACCATCGCCTGGCTGCTGCGCAACGGCGAGGCGGAGTTTACGTATTTTGACCTGGCCCGCAAGCGGGAGCGCCGGATCAAGGCGATCAGTTCCCGGCCCTCTCCTGAAAGCTCCAATCCCAGGTACATCATGCTTTATAATCTGGATGACGGGGAAGCGGGGGCGAAGGGCCTGCCGCCTGGGCCCAGTGTGGTCATCCGGACCTTTGGATATTTCGATGTGTTCGTAGATGGTGTGCCCATCGCCTTTCGGAACAAAAAGTCCAAGGAGCTCTTTGCCCTGCTGGTGGACCGGCGGGGGGGCTATGTCTCCTCGGAGGAGGCCATCGGCTTCCTGTGGGAGGAGGAACCGGTCTGCTCCGTGACCCTCTCCCGGTATCGGAAGGTAGCGCTGCGCCTGAAAAACATTCTGGAAGAGTACGGGATCGCCAATGTGGTGGAGTCCGTGGACGGCAAACGCCGCATCGTGACGGAGAAGGTCCGCTGCGATCTCTATGACTACCTGTCCGGGCAAACGGAATACGCGAACCTCTTCAAGGGCAGCTATCTGTCCAACTACAGCTGGGGGGAGACTACGCTGGCCGAGCTCTCCTGCCCGGAGGATCAGGAGCTATACCGTTCCCTGTCTCGCTCAGATTGAACGGGGCAAAGAGGGGCGAATGTTCAAACGGCAGAACAAGCATGGTATAACCACTGCCCCCGCCGCCGCGTATCGGCGTATCATGGCGGGCAGGATCGCTGCTCGGAATCCCCTCATTTTGCATAGATGGATCGCTGAACAGGCCCATGGCATAAAGCAGCGCCGCCTCCATTGAGACGGCGCTGCTTTTTCCGTTCAAATCGTTCGACAAACCGGAATGTACCGGGCTTTTCCCATTGCAGGTTTTGCGGCATAGAAGATCCCGTATCGTCACGTCCGCTTTCAGGCGCTGCGGCCAACCCCTTTACTCGTTGGGGCCCTTGCCTTTTGCCACTTTGTACCACCGCAGGAATCCATCCATCGTCAGTCGGTCGTCCAGATCCTCAATCGGCCTGGATGCGGATTCTATGATCTGCTTCCAGGTCTTCCGTTTCCGCAGCATCTCACAGGTCGGACCAAGGGGATCGCCATACTTTTCGGCGGTGGCTGCGTAGATATACGCCCGGAACAGCGGGGGCGCCGATTCCTTGAATTGCCGCCCCAGCTCCCTGCGTCTCCCGTGCATTTCCCGGGCGATCTCTTCCTCGGAGTACCCCTCCGCTCCCATCTGCGCCGGAACAGATCCCAGGGCATGGACCTGCCGCTCATAGGCCAGACGCATGGGATTGCTTTTGATCCCAAGGGCCTTGATCTCCGCGAGCTCTTTTTCCAGTTCGTTCATCCCCGCTCCTTCCTCCTGATCGGTCAGTTCCCAATCTCCACCGGGACCCCGTTGACCAGGACCTCCTCCTCGGCGGGGACCAGGATGTACTTCCTCCCCTGGACGGTCCCGGTTTTGATGGCCCCGCTGTACTCGGCGGTGGTGGTGATCTTCACCGTAGGGGTTTCGATCTCAAACTTTTTGCTGACCAGATTGGCCGGGCGGAACCCGCCGTCGTCTCCCAGGGCCTGTTCGGCGGCCTCCTCAAAGGCCTCGATGCGCTGAGGGGAGACCTTGGCGTCCCACAGGACGGCGGCCACCTCCCGGGGGCTCACCGTCAGCGGCTCCGGGTCCTTGTCCGCCTTGTGCTGCTCGATGCGCCCGTTGAGCTGCTCATGGACCGCCTGGGCCACTTCGAAGCTGAGGTCCTCCCCCAGCGCGTCGGTGAGCATGGCGCGGAAGGTCTCCTGCTGGGCCGGAGCGGACATGGGCGCTTCCGTGCGAAAGAGGGCCTGGATCAGCTCCTCGTGGAGCTCCGCCGGCTTCTGGGCGTAGTACAGGGCGTTGTAGAGATTGGTCGCCCGGTCGTCAAAGGCCGGGAAGAGAAAGCCCAGGGCGGTATTGCCCACAACGGGACCGCTGGAGCTGATATGGAACTCGTTGGTCTCGTAGAAAAACCGCAGGTCCGCCGTGGCGTCCTTCACCGGGCAGACGGCGCAGAGGACATAGCGGAACACCTGGTCGGAGCCCTCGGCGAAGGTCTCGTCATCGGCCCCCTTATGGGGCACGTCGTAGCTGTCCGCGGCCAGGAGGATGACGTAATTGGTGTCCGGCAGGTCCAGGGCCTGGATGATGGTCTGATAGAGGGTCTCCCGGGCTTCCTCGTCCTGGCAGTTGGACCGGTACAGGGCGGAGAGCAGGGCGTGCTCCCGGCTCCCGGCCACCTGGGCGGTGGTGAAGGCGATGTCCATCAGGTTCCGGTCCGGGGTCCCGCTGAGGCACCGTCTCAGGCGGTCCAGATAGACCGCCCCCTCCTCCTCCTTCAGCATGGACAGGGCGCTGTCCAGGTAGGCTACGATCTCCCGGTTGGCGTTGACAAAGCAGCCGTAGATGTTTGTGATATTGTTCTTCTCCGGCTTCAGTCTGCGCCGGAGCTCTCCGATTTCTTTCTGGTTCATTCTCTTTCCTCTCTTGTCGGTTTAAGGATAGGCTCCGCCGGGGGCGTCCCCTTGTCCTGTCATCTATGGGCGCGGCGGGCATGATAAGGTCGCTGCCATTTCCCGGATCTTCTCCATGACATTCCTGTCGTGGTTGGTATACAGTCCCTTATCCTCCAGGCCAAGATACCCGAGGAAATCTCCCTCAAAGGAGAACCTTGCGCCCACATACATATCGGGATCGCCGGAGCTGAGAAACATGGCCGCTTTTTTCAGGGACGGCGGCGCCGCCGGATACAGGGCGGAATAGAACCGATCGATCGCGCATTTGAGCTGACCGGAGATCCCGTGGTAATAGATGGGCGCTGCAAGGACCAGCATCTCCGTATCCTTCAGCTCCGCGTAGATCGTGTCCATGTCGTCCCGCTGGGCGCACTTGCCCTCCCCTTTCCCATGACAGCGCTCACAGGCGAGGCAGCCCTTGATGTTCATCCTGCACACATTGAATACGCGAACAAGATGACCGTGCTGTTCCGCTGTTTCCCGGAACGCGGCGACCATCCCCGCCGTATTCCCCTTCGGTCTGGGGCTTCCGTTGAGAACGAGTATTTTCATTGCGGCATCCTCCTGACATTCGTTCCGCGCTCTCATGGCTCAAGCTATTGTACTCTGAGAAGCCGGGGGTTTCAAGTCCTACATCGTGCGCGCTCCGTCCATACGAGGGTACGACTTCCGGATCCGGGACATACCGTTTCTTGCCCGGATCTCAGCGCCCCGGGCTCTCTGGAAAGGTTCCTTTCCTGATTTCCTGCAATTTCCTGTCAAATTCACAGGATACCCTCCGTAAAACCGGGCATTCTAACTCCCGGAACGTCGACCCGGCGTTTTCCCACACTGTGAATGAAAAGGAGAATTCCTGTTATGGCTAGCAACAATAACTCTTCCAGAAGCAGCAAGATCATGGTCCCTGAGGCCCGCGCCGCCATGGACAAGTTCAAGATGGAGGCCGCCAACGAGGTGGGCGTCACCCTCCAGAAGGGCTACAACGGCTCCCTGACCTCCAAGGAGGCCGGTTCTATCGGCGGGCAGATGGTCAAGAAGATGATTCAGTCCTACGAAAACGGCCTGAGCTCCAACCAGTAATATCGAGCCACCGGCGCGGGGAGACCCCGCACCAACACAAACAAACTCTCTCCGCCCCGGCTGCCCGGCGGCGGAGAGAGTTGTTGTTTTTCTATCGCGTTCCCGCGGGCTGTGCCGTTATGCCTCCGCGTTGTTGAAATACCGGTCCAGCATGGTCACGATGAAAAAGCAGGAAACGCTTATTCCTGCGCCGAAGGTGCGTTGACGTCTGCAAACGCCTGGCCTGACAAGCAAAAAAAGCGCCCCGGCGGGGGCGCTTTCCTGTTTTGCTGATTTTCTGGAATCAAACCTCCATGATCACCGGCAGGATCATGGGGTTGCGCTTGGTCTTTTTGTACAGGTACCGGCTCAGCTCGCTCTTCAGGGTGGACTTGATGGTGGCCCAGTCGCTGATGTGGCGGAACTGGCAGTCGTCCAGGGTGTCGGCGGCCACCTCCCGCAGCTCCTCCATGAGGCTCTCGGACTCCTTCACGTAGACGAAGCCCCGGGTGATGATATCCGGCCCGGAGACCAGCTCCCCGGTCTGGCTGGAAATGGAGGAGACCACCACGATCATGCCGTCCTGGGCCAGGTGGCGGCGGTCCCGCAGGACCACGCTGCCCACGTCCCCCACGCCGTAGCCGTCCACGAAGACCCGGCCCGAGGGCACGGTGCCCGTGAGCTGGGCGGAGTTGGGGGTGAGCTCGATGACCCGGCCGATGTCGCTGATGATGATGTTCTCCGGGGGCGTGCCCATCTCCTGGGCCACCTTGGCGTGGGTCTGGAGATGGCGCTGCTCGCCGTGGACAGGGATGAAGAACTTGGGCCGGACCAGGGCGTGGATGATCTTCAGCTCGTCCTGGCAGGCGTGGCCGGAGACGTGGAGGGCGCCGGCGTTCTCGCTGACCACCTCCGCCCGCTTCCGGTAGAGCTCGTTGATGATGTTGTTCACCGCGTTCTCGTTGCCGGGGATGGCCGAGGCGGAGATGATGACCCGGTCCCCGGGCTGGATATCCACCTGCTTGTGGGAGGAGAAGGCGATGCGGAAGAGGGCGGACATGGCCTCCCCCTGGCTGCCGGTGGTGATGATGCAGATCTTGTCCTTGGGCAGGGACTTGATGTGGTTGATGTCCACCATGACCCCGTCGGGGATCTCGGCGTAGCCCAGCTCCGTGGCCACCCGGATGGAGTTCTCCATGCTCCGGCCGGTGATGGCCACCTTCCGCCCGTATCGGGCCGCCACGTTGATGATCTGCTGGATGCGGTCCACGTTGGAGGCGAAGGTGGTGACGATGATCCGCTCCTGGCAGCCCTTGAAGAGCTCGTCAAAGCTGGCGCCCACCGCCCGCTCGGACCGGGTGTGGCCGGGGCGCTCCACGTTGGTGGAGTCCGCCAGCATGGCCAGGACTCCCTCCTTGCCAAGCTGGCCCAGGCGGGTCAGGTCCATGATCTTCCCCTTGATGGGGGTGGGGTCGATCTTGAAGTCCCCGGTGTGGACGATGGTCCCCACGGGACACTTGATGGCAAAGCTCACCGCGTCGGCGATGGAGTGGTTGGCGTGGATGAACTCCACGGAGAACTTCCCCGCCTTGATGACGTCCCCGGCCTCGCAGGTGACCAGCTTGGTGCTGTCCAGGAGCTTGTGCTCCTCCAGCTTCAGCCGCACCAGGCCCAGGGTCATCCGGGTGGCGTAAATGGGGGCGTTGAAGGACCGCAGGACATAGGGCAGCGCCCCAATGTGGTCCTCGTGGCCATGGGTGAGAAAGATCCCCCGGATACGGTCCTTGTTCTTGATGAGATAGCTCACGTCGGGGATGACCACGTCGATGCCGTACATATCGTCGTCGGGGAATCCCATGCCCACGTCCACCACGATGATGTCGTTGCCGTACTCATAGACCGTGAGGTTTTTGCCGATCTCATTGAGGCCGCCTAGGGAGATGATTTTCAGTTTTTCTGCCATGATAACTCCTTTCGTTGAGAGTAAAGACGCCCACCGAACAAGGCGCCGCCCGGGGGGCCGGGGTCCGCTCCGCTCGCCCTGTCCCGCGGCGGAGGTTCGGTCCCGGCAGCCGCAGCCGGGGGCCGGGCCTGGGTGGTGTCGTTTGTTTTTTCTCTGTCAGTATTCTTTACGGGGGCGCGCGCAACCAACCGCCGCCCAAAATCAGCTCGTATAGTATACCACTATTTACCGGAAATGTATACACCTTTTTTTCGCGGGGCTTCGCGGGGGGGCGGGGGAAGCGTCTTGACAACCCGCCGCCTCTCCGATATAATGAGCATAGAAAAAGGCGTTGCCAAAAGCGGCTCCGCCCGTTAGGTTATCTTAATTTACTAAGAAACCGTCACTTGGCAGAGTGGCGGTTTCTGCTTTTTACCTTGATCGTAACCGCATACCCGAAGATATGCAGCGTCAATGTAATCGGCATGAAAACACCGACTTTAAAGGTCAAACCGTCCCCCGGACGGTTTGGCAGGATATTACCGAAATTCCTGCGGAATTTCGACCCTTCCGGGTGGTGTGGCGGAACCGCCTTTTTTCGCTTGGCAACGCCTATAGTATATTGTACAGAATCCGACTGACCTTGTCAAGAAACCGCTATTTCTACGTTTCCACAGGAGGACACCCCCATGAACATCCAGATCTTCGGCAAAGCCAAGAGCTTCGACACCAAGAAGGCCGAGCGCTACTTCAAGGAGCGCCGGATCAAATACCAGGCCATCGACCTGAAAAAGACGGGCATCAGCAAGGGGGAGCTCACCTCCGTCCTCCGGTGCGTCAGGCTGGAGGACCTGCTGGACCCCGGCCACCCCGACGCCTCCCTGCTGACCTATCTCGCCTACCCCGAGGACAAGATCGAGAAGATTTTAGAGGACGGCACCCTCCTCAGGGCCCCCATCGTCCGCAACGGGAAGCAGGCCACCGTGGGGTATCAGCCCGACGTGTGGAAGACCTGGGCGTGAGGCTGCCTGCGCCTCCCCTTGCCAAGGGTCGAACAGCCCGGGGGACTGTTCGATCCAGGCGAAGCCACCATAGACCATGGCGGCATTTACGCAGCAAATGACGAAAGGGTGGAAACGCCGCAAGAAGCACGATCGAAACAATCGTGCATCCCGCAACGTCCCCACCCTTCAGTCAGCTTCGCTGACAGCTCCCCTTGGCAAGGGGAGCCGGGAACCACGGCCTCCCCCAGACCCCATTTTCGTACACCCGTTCGAATTCCTCCTTGCTTTTTTCGAACAACCGTTCTATAATGTCCCTGAAAGCACAAGCTGACGGCGCCAATGGGGCGCCTGTGAAGGAGGGACAAATGATGGGGAAGCATCACACTGACCAGCGGGACCGGACCCTGGCCCTGGCCCGCATCCTGTACCACGAGACCGACGAGACCCGCCCCCTGCCCCTGTCCGCTCTGGCCGCCCGGCTGGAGAAGCAGGGCATCGTGGCCGAGCGGAAGAGCCTCTACCGGGACCTGGCCGCCTTCAAGCGCCACGGGCTGGCGGTGGACTACAAGCCCGGCCGGGGGGGCGGCTGGTACCTCACCGGCCGGACCTTCGAGCGGGGGGAGCTGCGGCAGCTCATCGACGCGGTGTCCGTCTACCCCTGGATCACCGACGCCGCCCGGGCCGCCCTGCTGGAGGGCCTGGTCACCATGGCCCCGGCCCACCTGCGGGCGGGGCTCCGGCGGCCGGCGGTCCGCTCCCGGCGGAGCCCCGGGGAGACCGACGCCCTCCGGGCTGTCCTGGACAAGATCCACGCCGCCCTCCAGACCGGGAAGGCCCTGTCCTTCTACCCCGTGGAGCTCACCCCGGAGAAGCAGCTCCGGGCTGCCGGGGGGCGGATGGTGGTCAGCCCCAAGGGTCTGGTGTGGGACAACGAGCGCTACGCCCTGGTGGCCTGGGACCACCGGGCCCAGACCACCGGGGTCTTCTACCCCGACCGGATGGCCCAGGTCCAGGTTACCGGCCTGCCCGCCCAGGGCCGGGAGATCAACCTCCGCCACTGGACGGACGCCCCCTTCGGCCCGGACCCCGACCTGCGGCGGCGGGTGCGCCTGCGGTGCCGCCGGGAGCTGGCGGGGGAGATCCTGGACCGCTTCGGCCGGGACACCGCCCTGATCCCCGAGGAGGACGGGGAGACCTTCACCTTCGCCGCCGAGGCGGTGGTGGGCCCGGCCTTCTGGGGCTGGCTGACCGCCCTGGAGGGCCGGGCGGAGGTGGTGGCACCCCCCTGGGCCGCCAAGGTCTGGACCGAGCGCTACCGCCCCGCCGCCCAGGGAGGCGAGGGAAGGCCGACGAAGGTTGGGTGAGAGAACAGAATACAAAAAACATCCCCCGGGACGGCGGTCCCGGGGGATGTATCTTATTTTAATATATGGCGTCCAGCCTCCGGATCAGCTCCGCCACGCAGCTCTCATTGCAGGAGGGCAAAATCACCGCCCCCCAGTCCTTCACCTCGTCGTAGCAGTCCGCCGGGGCGAAGGGGATGGCGGACACCGCCAGCATGGGGATGTCATTGATGCCGTTGCCCACGCAGTAGATGTGGTCCGGGGCGATGCCCAGGCCCTCCGCCACCCGCTGGACGCACAGGCCCTTGTTGGCCCCCTTGGCGGTG
>CACYXZ010000028.1 GCA_902778525.1 Oscillospiraceae bacterium
GGGGATGGACGCCAGGGCTCTGAGCCGGGAGACAAAGCTGTATCTTGTGCCGCTGGTGAACCCGGACGGCGTGGATCTTGTGAACGGAATGGCGACGGCAGAGGAGGAAGCGGCGGCCCGGTCGGTGGCGGAGAACTATCCGGACATTCCGTTCCCGGAGGGCTGGAAGGCCAATCTGCGGGGCGTGGACCTGAATCTCAACTACCCGGCCCTGTGGGATCAGGCGAAGGAGGTCAAATACGATCTGGGCTTTACCACTCCGGCACCCCGGGACTATGTGGGGGAGTATCCTCTGAGCGAAAAGGAAAGCCGCGCCCTGTTCGACACCACGGAGGCGCTGGACCCGGCGCTGGTCATTGCGTGGCACACCCAGGGACAGGAGATCTACTGGAAATTCCAGGATCAGGAGCCGGAGGGAAGCCGCCTTCTGGGCCGTCAGATGGAGATCGCCTCCGGCTATCAGCTGGAGGACGTGCCCTACGCCGCCGGGTTTGCCGGGTATAAGGACTGGTTCATTCAGGACTTCCGGCGGCCGGGGTATACGATCGAGGCGGGATTGGGGGACAATCCGCTGCCGCTGGATCAGATGCCGGAGCTGGTCCGGGACAATCTGCCGATCTTCCTGCTGGGACTGTCCGGGGGAGACCCGGACTTCCGGGAGGAACCCCCGGAGCCGGCCCGATCTGACCTGCCGGAATATGAGGGACCGGATCAGGAAGGAGCCGGAGCCTGGGGATAAAGATTGACTTTCCCGGGAAAACCCCGTACAATAACCCCGTGCAAGGGGGGAATCGCATGAATACCGCCATCATTCTGGCCGGGGGCACCGGCACCCGCATCGGGGCCGCCGTGCCGAAGCAGTTTATCGAGATCATGGGGAAACCCATTCTGGCCTATACGCTGGAGGTCTTTCAGCGCAACCGGAACATCGACGCCATCGAGATCGTCAGCCACCGGGACTGGGTGGAGGAGGTCAAAAGAATCGCGGGAGCGTACGGGATCACAAAGACCCGGTGGGTCACAGAGGGCGGCGCCACCTTTCAGGAATCGGTCATGAAGGGCCTGTTCCATCTGAAGGGGGAGCTGGCGGCGGAGGACCTGGTGGTCATCAGCTTCGGGGTCAGCCCCATGACCACCGACGAGATCATCGACGACGGCATCCGGGTGGCAACGCTTCACGGCAACGCCATCTCCTCGGATCCCATGACGCTTTGTACCTGCATCAAGGACGACGAGGAGAGCTCCACCACGAGCATCCTGCGGGAGACGCTGATGGGCTTTGCCAATCCCTGGACGTTCCGCTTCGGCGAGGTGACGGAGGCCTATGAGACCGCGCTGGAGCGGGGGATCCTGGAGGATCTGGAGCCCCACACCACCAGCCTGTACTTCGCGCTGGGAAAGCGGATCTGGTTCTCCAAAAGCGCCACCACAAACATCAAAATCACCACCAGAGAGGATCTGGATATCTTTGAGGGACAGCTTCTGCTCCGGCAGAAACGCGCCCGGGAAGCAGAACAACAGGAGGAATTGCAGTGATCACCTACAAGGAATTTGAAGTCATCCGCACCATGCTCAAGGCCGGCAGGCCTCTGGAGGATATCCCCGGCTATGTTTATGACAATGTACATTATTATGTGTTCAAGTCCCGGGAGGAGGTGGCGGAGCTCACGGCGTCCCTGATCCGGAAGGGCTATATCCGGGATGGCGCGGTCACGGAGACCGCCATGGAGGAGATCGAGCCTCTGAAGGTGGACAACGCGGTGATCCTGGCGGCGGGGGGCTCGGACATCTCCGCCAAGAGCGTCTACTCCATGCCCAAGGGCCTGTATGTCAAGAACGGGGAGACCCTGATCGAGCGGCAGATCCGTCAGCTCCAGGAGGCCGGCATCCATGACATCACCGTGGTGGTGGGCTACAAGCAGGAGATGTATTTCTTCCTGGCGGAAAAGTGGGGCGTGGAGCTGGAGATCAACCCGGATCTCAAGAAAAACAACATCTACTCTCTGTATATCGCCATCGATCACCTCAGCAGCACCTATATCCTCAACTGCGACAACTATTTTGAGGAGAATCCCTTCTCCCGGTATGAGTACAACGCCTATCATGCGGCGGTCTATAAAGAGGACGCCAGCAATGAGCTGCTGGTCCGGAAGAACCTGTCCGGCCGGCTCCTGGAGGTGTACAGCGGCGCAAAGAGCGGGGAGTGCATCTACGGCCACGCCTATCTGGACCGGACCCTGTCCCGGCGGCTCCGGAATTATCTTCGGGAGGAGATCAGTGATTTCCGGGTGTCGGCCCTGTTCTGGGAAGAGTTCGTGAGCCGCCACGCCGAGGATCTGGATATGTACATCCGGACCTATGACGGGGACTTCCTCTTTGAGTTCGACTCCATCCAGGAGATCCAGAACATCGACAGCCTGTTCCTGGAAAACGTCAGCGGCAGGATCAACGAAAAGATCTGCCAGGTCCTCCGCTGCCGGGAGGATGAGATCGGCAACATCGTGATCCTCCAGAAGGGCCTGACCAACGTGCTGTTCACCTTTGTGGTCCGGGGGGAGAAGTATATCTTCCGCTATCCCGGTGAGTCCAGCTCCTTCTTCATCTACCGGAAGAACGAGGTCCGGGCCCAGCAGCTTGCCGCCAGAGCCGGGGTGGACAACACCTATGTGTATATCGACGAGACCGGCGTGAAGATCTCCAAATTTGTGGAGGGCGCCAAGGACCTTTCAAACCTGTATTACCACGACCTTTCCCTGATGCAGCATCTGGCCCGGCAGATCCGGAAATTCCATGAAGAGGGCTACGGGATGAAGGACTGGAAGGACTTCGAGTACAATCCCATCTACCAGTGCGAGCGGCTCATGCAGGAGGCCTCCAAGATGAAGGGCAATCTCTTCGAGCTGTTCCGGACCGAGTGGGACGCCATGCGCCGGCTCTACGCCTACACGGAGAAGGACGGCGTGGAGAAGACCATGTGCCACAACGATATCAACGGGGACAACTGCCTCCTGACGGACACCTCCTTCGACGTGATCGACTGGGAGTTTGCCGGATGGAACGATCCCGCCTACGATTTCGGCCGGGTCATCGCCGGGTACGATCTGGAGGATCCGGACATCGATGCGATCCTGGAGGCCTACTTCGGCCGGCCCGCCACGGAGCTGGAGCGGCTGCACTTTATCACCTACATGGGCATCCACAACTGGTACTATGTGGGCTGGGCCCTGTACAAGGAGAGCATCAACGAAAGCTCCAGAGACTGGATGCTGTTCTTCTTCAAACAGGTCAAGCGGGTGATCGCCTACGCGCTGCCCCGGTACGAGGCCATATACGGAACCCTGTAAAAGAAAAAGGAGCCATCGAAAGATGGCTCCTTTGTTCTGTCATTGGGGATTCTTCGCTTCCGACAGCTCCACCAGCCATCGGGTCATCTCCCGGATGCCCTCCTCGCTGAGGGGGAAGGTCTGCGTCCCGTCCATGGTGCTGTTTTCGTAGCACAGGGGGCCGTACCAGTACTCCGCCAGAATCTCCATGGCCGCCACATCCGGCGTCAGCTTAAACCGGAGACCGTGATAGGAGCCGAGGAAGGTGTTGTCGTTGTGGAAGGACATATAGTTGGGAACATAGATATCTGCCATGACGGTTCCTCCTATGGGATGATGTTCAGACCGAGCAGCCGGGCCAGCTCCAGGGCCTGCTGCATATTGACGGTCAGATTCTTCAGCAGCTCCGGGGTCCAAGTGCAGCCCTCGATGGCGCAGCCGGACAAATCGCAGCCGGCCAGGTCCGTGCTGCGGAAGTCGCAGCCGGTAAAGTCGCATCCGTCGAGTCCGGTCTTCTGCAGCTTCAGGCTGATCAGTCCGCCGCCGACGCACATACACCGCTCCAGCAGGCAGTTTTTCAGGGTGCAGCCGGACAGGTACAGGTACCGTGCGCCGCATCCGGAGAAGGTGACGCTGTTCAGCGTGCAGTCCGTCAGCACCGCCCCGATCAGGCGGCAGTCCACAAAACGAACGTCTTTGAGCCCGCCCTCGAAGAACCGGCTCCCGGACAGATCGCACCGGTCAAACACCACGTTCTGGAAGCCGGTGTGGTCGAACCGGCAGTCCGTCAGATGACAGCTGGTGAAGGTGCAGCCGATCAGATCCATGGATCCCGGAGACAGCTCCGGAGCGTCCTCCTGCACGAAGGTCAGGTTCCGGAGATCCGACTCCTCCCGCAGCGCCTCCGCCACGGCGTCACTGAGACTTGGCTTCTTTTGCGGCATCGTAGGCCTCCTGGATCAGCTCGTGGAAGGCGGAGATAAACGCCTCGTTCTGCTGGGCGGTGCGCTTGGCGGGGCCCTTGAGACGGCCGCCGCCCCGGCGGATCCGGGCGGCCTCCGCCCGGCTGGAGAGCAGGGCGTCGATGTTCTCCTGAGTGTAGCGCATTCCGTTCTGGTCCATGACCCGGGCGCCCCGGCTCAGGCACATGGCGGCCAGACCGTAGTCCTGGGTGATGACCAGATCGCCGGGCATGAGCTTTGCCACGATGGCGAAATCCGCGCTGTCGGTGCCCTTGTCCACCACGATGGTCTCAGCGCCACGGCGGGTGAAGCTGTGGGCCGTGTCGCAGATCAGGAACGCCTCCACATGGCGGCGGGAAGCGGCGTTCAGGGCCTGGTTGATCACCGGACAGCCGTCCGCGTCGATATAGAGCCGGAAGGGGGCCTTTTTCTGTTTTCTGGGGCGGGCGGCCTTTTCCTGGGCCTTTTTGTACTGGACCCGATGGGCCTCGTCCATGACGAACAGGGCCTTGTTGCCCCGCATGGAGTCGTCCCGGTTCCGCTTGAAGCTGACCCGGACCAGATACTCCCCGTGCTCCGGACAGCGGCAGGTCCAGACCATCCTTCCGGCCTCCGGATAGATGGGCTCCGTGGCCTGCGTCAGCGCTCCGCAGGAAGGACATTTGGTGTCCTTGATCCGCGGATCCGCCGCCATCTCCTCGAAGCTTTCGAACCGGGTGTAGTTGGCATAGCGCAGGCAGTCCAGGAACGCCGGGTCGCCGTCGCCCTCAAAGTGCTTGAGATAGTCCGGATACTCCTCGATCCCTCGGGGAATGTCGATGTGCTTTGCCACCTCGGCGGTATAGGCTGCGTCCGCCAGGCCGTCATGGTAGCTGTCGGCGGCCTCGATCTGGAAGAAGTCCACGGCGGAGGAAAGACCGCGCATGGGACTGTCCGGGTCGTGCTGCTGATGGAACATGATCTGCAGATTGTAGTTCCGGTCGGTAAAGCCGGTGTCCATCCCGTAGAAGCTGAGATTCTGCCGGAGGATCGGAATGTCGTTGAAGCCCCAGGTCAGGAGTACGGGATCCTCGCCGCAGAACGCCCGGAACCGGTCCATTGCGTCCTGAAACCGCTCGCCGCGCTTCACGTCCTGCCGGGAAATGCCGGTGAGCTTGGAGATCCTGGGAGAGAGGATCCGGTACTGCTGGAGACAGCAGGTGGACTTGAACTGCTGCCCGTCCTCCAGCCGGACGGCGCCGATCTGGATGATCTCAAAGGGCAGCACGGTACAGAGCTTCAGTGCCATGGGGGAGTCGGGATTCAGCGGCTGATTCCACTCCATGTCCAAAACGATCATTGACAAAGTGATTCACTCATTTCTTGTGTGGTTTCTTTCTCTGGGGCGCCTGGCCGGTCCTGCGGGGCCGGATCAGGCAGTTTTTATCGTAGCCGATCAGGTCGGTGCGGCCGGCCTTCACCAGCGCCTCGTGGACCAGATCGTAGTTCTTGGGGTTCCGGTACTGGATCAGGGCCCGCTGCATGGCCTTTTCGTGGGGATTGGTGGCCACATAGACCGGCTGCATGGTCCGGGGATCCAGACCCGTATAGTACATCACTGTGGAGATGGTGGAGGGGGTGGGGTAAAAGTCCGACACCTGCTCCGGATTCAGATGGTGCCGGTGGAGATATTCCGCCAGCTCGATGGCCTCCTTCAGGGTGGAACCGGGGTGGGAGGACATCAGGTAGGGAACCACGTACTGCTCCTTGCCCTCCTGCCGGCACAGGCGGAAATACTTGTCCAGAAACCGCTCATATACGGCGTTGTCCGGCTTTCCCATGAGCCGCAGCACCCGGTCGGAGATGTGCTCCGGCGCCACCTTCAGCTGGCCGGAGACGTGGTGCTTTACCAGCTCCCGGAAAAAGCTGTCGTCCCTGTCCGCCAGCAGATAGTCGAACCGGATGCCGCTGCGGATGAATACCTTCTTCACCCCGGGCAGGGCCCGGAGCTTCCGCAGAAGGGAGAGGTAGTCGCTGTGATCTGCGATCAGGTTTTTGCAGGGGGCGGGGAACAGGCACTGCTTATCCCGGCAGGCCCCGTGGGTCAGCTGCTTGTCGCAGGCGGGCCGGCGGAAGTTGGCGGTGGGACCGCCCACATCGTGGATGTATCCTTTGAAGTCCGGATCCCGCGTGAGAAGCTCCGCCTCCTTCAGCAGGGATTCATGGCTCCGGGCCTGGATGATCCGGCCCTGATGGAAGGTCAGGGCGCAGAAGCTGCAGCCGCCGAAGCATCCCCGGCAGCTCTGGAGGCTGAACTTGACCTCCTTGATGGCGTCGATGCCGCCGTCCTTCTCATACATGGGGTGGCAGGTACGCATATAGGGCAGGTCGTAGACGTCGTCCATCTCCTGGGTGGTCAGGGGCGCCTGGGGCGGATTCTGCACCACGAAGGTGTGATCGTCGTAGGGTTCGGCCAGGGTCCCGCCTGAGAAGGGGTCGGTGTTCCGGTACTGGACCGCGAAGCTCTCGGCGTATTTCCGGCGGTCAGCGGTCATCTCCCCATAGGAGGGGAGCAGGGTGTAGTCGTACACATCCGCCAGGGAGCGGGCCTTGTAAACCGTGCCCCGGATGAAGGTGAGATCCCGGACGGATAGTCCGCTGTCCAGCGCGTCGGCGATCTCCACGATGCTTCGTTCCCCCATGCCGTACATCAGAAGATCCGCCTGGGAGTCCAGCAGGATGGAGCGCTTTAATCTGTCCGACCAGTAGTCGTAGTGGGCCAGCCGCCGGAGGGAGGCCTCAATGCCGCCGATGAGGATGGGAACGTCCCGGTAGCTCCGGCGGATCAGGTTGCAGTAGACCACCGTGGCGTAGTCCGGCCGGAGGCCCATCTTTCCGCCGGGGGAGAAGTAATCATAGCTTCTCCGGCGTTTGGAGACGGTATAGTGGTTGACCATGGGATCCATGTTGCCGCCCATGACCAGAAAGCCCAGCCGGGGCGTGCCGAGGACGCGGATGCTCTCCGGGTCCTTCCAGTCCGGCTGGGGGATGATGCCCACCCGGTAGCCCCGGGACTCCAGCACCCGGCTGATGATGGCGTGGCCGAAGGTGGGGTGATCCACGTAGGCGTCGCCGATGATGTAGACAAAGTCGCACTGATCCCAGCCCCGGGCCTCCATGTCCGCCCGGGAGACCGGCAGAAAGCCCGCCATGGCCGCACCTCCCCGAAAGTCTTATAGTTTACTATATCAGATGACCCGGGAAAAGTCCAGTGAAAGCGGCGGGAGCGGAGCTGTTCCTGTGCGCAAAAAGGCGGGCAGGTTTCCCTGTCCGCCTTGCATGATTATCTTCCGATCCCGAAGAAGAACACCGCCAGCATCCCCGGACCCACATGGGCGCCGGTGAGAGGCTCGTGCATGGAGAGGATCAGCTCCCTGGGACTGGCGATCTCCCGGATGCGCCGGGCCAGGGCCTGGGCCTCCGCCAGACAGTCCCCGTGGGAGATGGCCACCCGCTGCTTTGCCGCGCCCACCACCCGCTTGGCGTAGACGGCGGCCAGCTCGTCGATGGCTTTCTTCCGGCCGCGGATCTTCCCGCAGACCACGATGTGGCCGTCCTCGTCGCCCCGGAGCATGGGCTTGATCTGCAGCATGGTGCCGATGGCGGCCGCCGCGCCGGAGAGGCGTCCGGTACGCCGCAGGAACTGAAGGTCATCCACCGTGAAGTATTCGCAGAGATTCTCCACGTCGTAGTCCAGCTTGGCGGCGGTCTGGTTCACATCCAAGCCTTCCGCGCGGTAGTCCGCCGCCCGGAGGGCCAGAATGCCGGTGCCGAGGCCGGCGCCCTTGGAATCCACGATTCTTACGCTGCGGTCCGGAAACTCCTCTTTGAGCAGGTCCGCGGCGATTCGGGCCGACTGGACGGTGCCGGTGATGCCGGAGGAGATCCCCACGTACATCACGTCCCGTCCGGCCTCCAGCTCCGGCCGGAAAGCCCCGCAGAACGTATCGGTATTGATCAGCGATGTTTTGACGGTCATACCGGATTTCAGTCCTGTGTAGTAGCTGTGGCCGTCGAATCCGTCCGGATATTTTGGACTCTCCGTGGAAACTCCGTCGATCTCCAATGGGAAGGAGATCACCTGAATCTCATATTCCCGCAGCTTACGGGCGGGCAGATTGCTGCCGGAGTCCACAAAAAGGGTAAAAGACATTGAAATCACCTGGCAATATAATATTGGATATTATATTACATCAGTTTTAGCGCTGCGTCAAGAGGGACGTACCGCGTGCTCCGGAATGTAGGGCTTGTCGTGCCAGCTCTTGCCGTAGCAGGTATAACCCTCCGGCGGCGTCAGCATGGGGAAATCCGTCCCGAACATCTCGTTGAGCAGGATCCGCCAGGTGTTGATCCCAGTCTCACCTTCGATCTCCAGCGCCCTGCCGCCCCAGTAGACGCAGTTCAGGGAATTCTGCATGAAAGGCGTCTCCAGGAAGGGATCGTAGTCCGGTTCTCCGTAGAACAGGAGCATCTGGCCGGGGTATCTGGCGCCGTGGTCGGACTGGATCACGATGACGGCTTCCGGATCTTTCTCCAGAATCCTGTTGAAGGTGATCTCCAGAACCGAATTGAGATACCGGATCTGATCGAGATAGTAGTGGTGGTCCTTAACGTTCTGATGCTGGTCGGTGGGGTTGCCTTCCGCGTCAAAGACAAAGGGGTAATGGGGGCAGCCCACATAGCCAACCGTCAGCGTCGGCTCGCTTCCCACATAATCGGTGCAGGTCTCCATGCTTTGGAAGATCTCCAGCAGATGATCCCGGCGGCTCATGGTGTCCTCCAGACCCATCCGGTCCCGCAGCCAGCCCCGGACATAAGGCAAAACGGCATAAATGCTGTGGTCGAAGACGATGCCGGTGATGCGTTCGGGGTACTGCTTGGGGGAGATGAGCGTTGCGCCGGTCTCGCCCACAAAGGCCTGATCGCTGATCAGGTTGACCTGATAACCGTTGTTCCGGAACAGCTGCATCAAAAGCGGATTGTCCATGTATTTTTCCTTGGCCCGGGCGGGGATCTCGTCCTCCACCGCATAGCTGATGTTCAGCAGGTTCGGCACCAGGGTGGCGGTCCAGATGGACTCGGTGTTCTCCGTTGTGTCGGAGACGTTGAACTTGTTGTCCTTCAGGTACGTCACAAATTCCTCGTTGTCAAAGTCAAAGTAGCGGGACAGGTTTTCCGTGCCGCCGTATTCGTCCACAATGAAATAGTAGACGTTGGGCTTTTCCCCCTGGAAGGTGACCTGCTCCGGATCGATATCCAGCTGGTCCATCCGGGTGGTGTGCACGGTCCACAGGGTCGGAATGGCGGGGATCAGCCGGATCACCGTCAGAGTGCCGAAGAGAATGGCCAGGATCGCGCAGCATTCCCAGGCCGGGAATTTCTTCTTCCGGACGAGCAGCAGCAACAGCAGGACCAGAAGCAGGGCCACCAGGATCAGCAGATAGCGGTCGTGATACCACCGGAAGTAGTATTTGAGATACCGGGAGATCAGGCCGCTGTTGCCCACCAGGATCATGGCAACGCCGGTGAAGAGTCCCGCTGCGTCAAACCGGCGCAGAATCAGAAAGCTTATGAGAAACAGAACAGCGGCAGTCAGGAGCAGAAGTCCCAGCATAGGCAGAATATCCACAGGATGGGCTTCGTCCGCGTTCTGCAGATAGTAAAATGCGCCTGGATACAGGCAGACCAGAAAAATCGCCAAAAGCGGCAGCAGTGAGCGTTTGAATTTCACAAGGGTCCCTCCAAACAGGAAATTATCATCATTATATCACATTTTTTACATGGAATCCACATGAAATAAACATGAGATAAACACGGACCCCGGAAAAGGAGGAACCCCGCATTGTGCCGGGAAAACACAAGATATTGTGGAGGTGATAAAAGTATAAAACGAAATATTGTGCTATGATTTCGTGATTTTCCACAAAGTTTACCATAATCGACAAAAACCGCAGATAACAGCTTGACATTGCCGGACCAGCGTGACAAAATATAGTGGCGCGCAAAACAGACAATACCATATATTGTGCGTTTTGCGGGAGAATCCATGGAATATGGAAGCGAGGAGAGAACAAAATGATCCAAAGCATCATCAAGCGGGACGGCCGTGTCGTCCTGTATGACCAGAATAAGATCGCGGCCGCAATCCTCAAGGCCATGGAGGCATCCCGGGAGGGCGACGCCGCCGATGCTGCCCGGGTGGCCAACGACGTGCAGCGGGAGCTGGAGCGGGAATTCAAAAATACGTCCCCCAATATTGAGGCCATTCAGGACAAGGTGGAGAAGCAGCTGATGAACCACGGCTTCTCCGACACGGCCAAGGCGTATATCCTCTACCGGGCCAACCGGACCCGTGCCCGGGAGGCGAATACGACCCTGATGAAGACCATCGACGAGATCACCCGGATCGACGCCCGGGCCAGCGACATGAAGCGGGACAACGCCAACATCGACGGCAACACGGCCATGGGCGCCATGCTTCAGATCGGCGCTGCCGGCGCGAAGGCCTATAACGAGATGTATCTGCTCCGCCCGGAGCACGCCAAGGCCTACCGGGAAGGCGCGATCCATATCCACGATTTTGATTTCTATTCCCTGACCACCACCTGCTGCCAGATCGACATTCTGAAGCTCTTCCACGGCGGCTTTTCCACCGGTCACGGCTATCTGCGGGAGCCTCAGAGCATCGAGAGCTACGCGGCCCTGGCGGCCATCGCCATCCAGTCCAACCAGAACGACCAGCACGGCGGCCAGTCCATCCCGAACTTTGACTACGGCATGGCCGAGGGCGTCGCCAAGACCTACGCCAAGGCATACCGGCAGATGCTCTGCGAGGCGGTGGAGGACCGGCTGGATCTGGACGACGCCTCCGAGCCGGTGGGAAACGCCATCACCATCGCGGAGACGGTCACGGGAGAAAAGGCAAAGCTGGAGAACGCAGAAGCCTTCGACAAGGCGGTGGCCTCCGCCCTGTGCGGCTCCGTGGAAATCACGGGCAAGGACGCGGCAAAGCTCATCGCCCGGGCCCGGAAGCGGGCCCGCAGATCGACGGAGCGCTCCACCTATCAGGCCATGGAGGGATTTGTGCACAACCTCAACACCATGCACTCCCGGGCCGGCGCCCAGACGCCCTTTTCCTCCATCAACTACGGCACCGACACCAGCCCGGAGGGCCGGATGGTCATCAGGAACATCCTGCTGGCGCTGGACGCGGGACTGGGCCACGGCGAGACCTGCATCTTCCCGATCCACATCTTCAAGGTCAAGGAAGGCGTCAACTACAATTCGGAGGATCCCAACTATGACCTGTTCCGCCTGAGCTGCAAGGTCAGCGCCCGGCGGCTGTTCCCCAACTACACCTTCCTGGACTCCCCCTATAACCTGCAGTACTACAAGCCCGGCCACCCGGAGACGGAGGTGGCCACCATGGGCTGCCGGACCCGGGTCATGGGCAATGTCTACGATCCCACCCGGGAGATCGCTTATTCCCGCGGCAACCTCTCCTTCACGTCCATCAACCTGCCCCGGCTGGCCATCGAGAGCCACGGGAATGAGGGCGCGTTCTACGAGAAGCTTCTGGATATGTTGGATCTGGTGTCCCAGCAGCTGCTGGACCGGTTTGAGATCCAGGCCAGCAAAGCGGTCTACAACTTCCCCTTCCTGATGGGACAGGGCGTATGGCTGGACTCGGACAAGCTTGGGATCGCGGACAACATCCGGGAGGTGCTCAAGCACGGGACCCTGTCCATCGGCTTCATCGGCCTGGCGGAAACCCTGACCTCCCTCTACGGCCAGCACCACGGCCAGAGCGAGGAGATGCAGAAGAAGGGCCTGGAGATCATCAGCTTCATGCGGGAGTACTGCGACCGCAAATCCCGGGAGCTGAAGATGAACTTCACCCTTCTTGCCACCCCGGCTGAGGGATTGGCGGGCCGGTTCATCCGCATGGATCAGCAGCGCTACGGCAGGATCCCCGGCGTCACAGACCGGGAGTACTACACCAACAGCTTCCATATTCCCGTCTGGTATCCGATCTCCGTCTACGACAAGATCCGGCTGGAGGGACCCTATCACGCCCTGTGCAATGCGGGCCACATCAGCTATGTGGAGCTGGACGGCGACACGGCGAAAAATGTGGAGGCCTTTGAGGCGGTGGTCCGGTGGATGCATGACTGCCAGATCGGCTACGGATCCATCAACCATCCCGTGGACCGGGATCCGGTGTGCGGCTATGTGGGCGTTATCGGCGACGTATGCCCCCGCTGCGGACGGCGCGAAGGCGAGGAGATCCCGCCGGAGAAAATCATTGAACTGCGCAGGCGGTATCCGGAGATGCCTGCGTTCCAGGGAATTGAATAATCACCATTACGAACCATACAACAGGAGGAGAAACAAATGGCACCGATCAATTACAATGAGAAAATGGGTAAGGGCGTAGGCTTTGAGCGGATCCGCCGGATCACCGGTTACCTGGTGGGCACCATGGACAAGTGGAACGACGCCAAGCGCGCCGAGGAGCGGGACCGGGTCAAGCACAGCCTTTCCAAGGATGCTTGATCTGGCAGGGATCCAGGCCGACAGCATCGTCGACGGCCCCGGCATCCGGACCACGGTGTTCTGCCAGGGCTGTCCCCATCACTGTCCCGGCTGCCACAATCCGGAGACCTGGGAGTTCGGCTGCGGCACGCCCACGGAAGCGGAGACCGTGCTGGAGATCGTCAGGGGAAATCCCCTGTGCCGGGGCGTGACCTTCTCCGGCGGAGAGCCCTTTTCCCAGGCGGAGGAGTTGGCCCGGCTGGGGCGGATGCTGAAGGCGGCGGGATATGAAGTGGCCGCCTATTCCGGCTATACCCTGGAACAGCTTCTGGAGGGCACCGACGGGCAGAAGGAACTGCTCGGCACGCTGGACGTGCTCATCGACGGTCCCTTCCTGCAGGCGGAACGCAGTCTGGAGCTGAACTTCCGCGGAAGCCGCAATCAGCGGGTGCTGAATGTGCCCGAGAGCCTGAAAGCGGGAAAAGCCGTGGAGGAGACCAGTCCAAGATGGCTGGGAGAATACTGAAAAAGAACCCCCTTCGGATCGCTCCGAAGGGGGGTTTCTTTGGAATCAGTATTCGATGATGTAGCCCTGACGGCCGGAGTATTCGCTGACGGAATCGGTGGTGTCGTTATAGTACCAGGTGCCGCCGACGTTGAACATGCACAGGTATTCCTCGTCGCCGCCGCTGGGCTCGCCGTCCATCCAGGCGGTGTAGCTGAAGCTCTCGCCGTTGTTCCATTCGTCGTATTCCCAGTCGCCGCGGATGGCGTTGAGCCGCAGGAACACGACGCCGTGCTCAGCGGCCACGGAGGCGGCTTTGCTGAATTCCGCCTCGGAATTGATGGTGAGCAGATGGCCGCCGGCGCTGGCCGCAGCCTCATGGGCGCCCCACCAGCTGGTGTCGCTGATGACCAGCTCGTATTTATGGCCGTCGAGCTCATAGGTGATGGGCTCCGGCGTGGGTTCCGATGAGGGCTCCGGCGTGGGCTCCAGGGTGGGAGTGGGCGTAGGCTCCGGCGTGGGGGTCGGGGTGGGTTCCGGGGTCGGCGTGGGCGTCGGAGTCGGGGTGGGCGTCGGCGTTACGACGACCTCTTCCCCTTCCGCCACCGGCGTGGATCCGTTGGTGCCGGATCCGTTCGCGCCCGGGCCGTTCGATCCGTTGCTGCCGGGGGCGCCGGAAACTGCGGAAGGAGCGGATGTGGGAGAGGGCGGGGTCAGACCGCTGATCCCCGGCGCGGCGGAGGGACTGGCAGAGGGAGAGGGAGAGGGCGTAGCAGATACGGTCTCCTTGAGACTGCTCAGACCCGCGATGGCGGTGGAGTTGTTGGTGTCCAGCCGCTCCAGAATGGTGTTATAGTATGTTTTGGCGGCTTCGGTATTGCCGTCCTCTTTGGCCTGATCGCCCAGCTTCAGGTAGCTGTCGATAGCGGAGCGCTTCAGGGTGCTGTCCTGGGTGTTGGCGTAGCCCTTGAGCCAGGTTTCCGCGGCCCCCTGCAGGTTCCCGCTGGCCTCAAAGGAGCGGGCCATCAGATCATAGGCCTCCGGCGTGCCGGAGCCCTCCCGGAGCATCTGCTCCAGCTGGGCGATGGCCTCTTCGTAGTTCTGATTGTCATAGGCTTCCTGAGCCAGGACCATGGGGTCCTCCGCGGTGTTGCCGAGAATGCCCATGCGGAAGGCCATGATCACGCCGACAGCCACCACGGCGATCAGCAGCACCGCCGCCACAGCGGTGACGATGATGCCGGAATGGCCGGGCTCGTCGTCATCGCCGATGCCCTTTCCGCCCATGGGAGGCGGTGCACTTCCGCCGTCGTCATCCTCCATGGCGGACTCCGACATGGCGCGGACCGCAGAGGGAGACTGGACCGGACGGAATCCCTGGGTGTTTCCGGGTTCCTGCCCAAGGGGACGGGGCCCGTTTACCGTGCCGCCGCCGCTCTGATCCGGGCCCCTGTATTGGGGAGCACCGGCCTGCGGCGCGGCGGGCTGGGTCTCGCTGTAGCGTTCATAGGCGACAAAGTCCGAATTCTCTTCGGAAAACAGATTGCCGCAAGAGGGGCAGAATTTAGCTGCCACAGAGACAGACTGCCCACAGTGAGGACAAATTTTATAGATTGAGGATGTGTCAGCCATATGATTCTTCCTTTCTTAATTGACATAACACCTGCCCGGCTATTATAACACAGTTTTAGACGTTTGTCTTGAAATTCTTTGAATTTTCTTGAAAAAAGGAAAATTTTTTTTGGAACCCGAAATTTACAGAATGTCGTCAGATTTTTGAAATTGCTGTGGAAAAACATGCGGGAATGCGTTATACTATACGCAACGGAATCCATAGAATGGAGGTTTTCCGATGGGAAAACGTGTGTTGGTTTTTATTCTGCTGGCTGTTGTTGTGGTTGCGGGCGTTGCCGTTGGCGCCACGCTGCTGTTCCGGGATGGTTACAAAAACCTGGAGGCCCTTCAGGCCCAGGAGGCGGCCCGGGCGGAGCTTGGACTTGATGAAGAGCTGCCGGAGCCGATCAATACATTTGTCAATACGGATCAATCGGAGGAGGAACCTGCGGAGCGGGTGGAGGCTCCGGTCATCACCACGGAGGCGGGCGAGGACGTCAACCTCATGAAGGCCCAGCAGACCGTAGCGAACATGACCCTGGAGGAAAAGATCTGCCAGATGATGTTCGTCACCCAGGAGAGCCTGACGGGATATACCAAAGTCACCCAGAGCGGAAGCGCCACCCAGGTTTCCTTTAACAAATACCCGGTGGGCGGCGTGATCTACTTTGCACAGAATCTGGTCACCATGGACCAGACCAAGACCATGATCTCCAACCTCCAGAATTACGCCCGGGAGCGTTCCGGGTTCGGCCTGTTCATCGGCGTCGACGAGGAAGGCGGTTCGGTGGCACGGCTGGCGGACAATCTGGGAACCACGGAATTTGAGGATATGGCCGTGTACGGCGCCACCGGAGATACCCAGCAGGCCTATGATATCGGATACACCATCTCGGAGGATATGCGCTCGCTGGGATTCAACGTGGACTTCGCGCCGGTGGCGGACGTGCTGACCAACCGGGAAAACACCGTGGTGGCGGACCGCAGCTTCGGCTCCGATCCCAAAATGGTGGCGGCCATGGTGAAGCAGGAGGTTCGTGGCTTCGTGGACGGCGGCGTGCTGTGCGCCCCCAAGCATTTCCCGGGACACGGCAGCACCGGCGAGGATACCCATGACGGCTTTGCGGCTTCCGCACGCACCACGGAGGAGCTGCAGAGCTGCGATCTCGTTCCGTTCCAGGAGGCCATCACGGCCGGCGCGCCGATGATCATGGTGGGGCATATGACCATGACGGAGATCGATAAGGACAATCCCGCCTCCCTGTCCAGCGCCATCGTCAACGGAATGCTTCGGGCCCAGATGGGATATGAGGGGATTATCATCACGGACGCGCTGAATATGGAGGCCATCACGGACCTCTACACGTCAGGGGAGGCGGCGGTGAAAGCGGTTCAGGCGGGCTGCGATATGCTGCTGTGCGTGAACAACCTCAGCGGCGCCATTGATGCGGTAACGGAGGCCGTGGAAAACGGGGAGATCTCCGAGGCCCGGATCGATGAAAGCGTCGTTCGGATCCTGACGGCGAAGTACCGTTACGGAATCGCTTCCTGACTGCGATAGTGCAAAGGGGCAGGCAACTGCCCCTTGTTTTTATAAAAAATTCACGAATTACCGCTTTACAAACGCCGGAAGTTATGATACAATCACAATATAAATGAGAATCATTCTTGTTAAGGGTGGCTAACATGCAGCGATTCAGTAAAAAACGCGCCGCGATTTATGACTGTCTCTGCGGAACGAAAACGCATCCTTCGGCTGATTGGATCTATCAGCAGCTTCTGCCGGAATTCCCGGATCTGAGTCTTGCCACGGTATACCGGAATCTGGCCCAGCTCAAGGAAGCGGGCAGGATCCGCTCTGTGGGGACTGTGGCCGGGCAGGAGCGGTTTGACGCGGATACGCATCCCCACGGGCATCTGGTATGCCTTCGGTGCGGGGCGGTGGAAGATCTCCCGGATCCCGGCGTTTCCGCGGAGCTGCGGCGCCGCGCGGAGGATGCATCCGGCTGGAGCGTCCGCGGAACCTCTCTGCGGCTGACCGGCCTGTGTCCTGCATGCCGCCGGACAACTTCTTAGATGACGGGCAGATCCCGTTTCTATAATTTCTTACAATGGAGGTCAATATTATGGCAAAGTTTTCATGTCCCGTTTGCGGTTACATCTTTGAGGGCGACGCAATCCCCGAGGGCTTCAAGTGCCCCCTGTGCGGCGTTCCCGGCGAGAAGTTCATCAAGATGGAAGAGGGCGCTGCCTATGCCGCCGAGCATGTGTTCGGCGTAGCCGCCAATGCACCCGACGACATCAAGGCTGACCTGCGTTCCAACTTTGAGGGCGAGTGCTCTGAGGTCGGCATGTATCTGTGCATGGCCCGCGTTGCCTATCGGGAGGGTTATCCTGAGATCGGCGCTTATTGGGAGAAGGCCGCCTATGAAGAGGCCGAGCACGCCTGCAAGTTCGCGGAGCTGCTGGGCAGCGAGCTGGAGCCCAATATGACCGATTCCACCAAGAAGAATCTGGCATGGCGGATCGACTGCGAGATCGGCGCCACCAACGGCAAGACCGACCTGGCCAAGCGCGCCAAGGCTCTGAACCTGGACGCCATCCACGACACCGTCCATGAGATGGCCCGCGACGAGGCCAGACACGGCAGAGCTATGCAGGGGCTGCTGGATCGTTATTTCAAATAATAGAAATATTATTGAATGAGGGAAGAGCGGCCGCTCTTCCCTCATTTGCTCTTTGGAAGGATACAGATCATGTTGCGGCGGGATAAGCATTGTGTTATACTTTTATACGATAATAAACAAGGAAAAAATGAGGAAAGGAAGAAGCAA
Source organism: Oscillospiraceae bacterium (assembly GCA_902778525.1). Taxonomy (GTDB): domain Bacteria; phylum Bacillota; class Clostridia; order Oscillospirales; family Oscillospiraceae; genus HGM13006. Next base: position 17,813 of record CACYXZ010000028.1, read on the forward strand.
ATAGATGTTTACGAATATTGGAGGCAAAATTAAGATACTTGCAAAGACGTTGTGTGCGATAGGCTTTATTTTCTCCGTATTTTTTGCAGCATTTTTGGGTTTTTCGGTTAGAGCTTTCCTAAGTTCACTTCCTGGTGCGCAACCACAGACGACAGCTTTGTTTGGAATCGTTGTTGCAATTGCGACAGTCCTATTTGGAGGTTTGTTTTCGTGGATAAGCAGTTTTGTTTTATTCGGATATGGAGAACTGATTGATAAAGTTACGAGAATTGAGAGAAATACGAAGTCGTAATTGTCCATAGTGTTAATACTCAAAGATGAAATCTTTTAAAATTGATCATGTAGAGCATTAACTGATTCAAATACCAGTTTTAAAGAGTTGCTTATCCGCAAAAGACTTTTACGTTAAGTTCAATGGTTGATTCACTAAATGTGGTTCTTTGTGAGACAAGAATGATTGTTAATCAAAAAAGCACGACGCTC
>CACYXZ010000029.1 GCA_902778525.1 Oscillospiraceae bacterium
GCGATTTCGCTGCCGGAGCTTACGGTCCCCTTGCAGGAGAAGGTCTTGCCTTTGGCGAGGGTCCCCTGGGGGTATGTGCATCCGCTGCCCTTCACATCCGTCTCCGCAACGCTGAAGCACCCGTCCCAGCGGCAGCAGGTAGTCTCGTTGACTGCGGTAACGGTCCAGGTATAGGCGCCGCAAGCCAGTTTGGAGAAGGTGAGGCAGCCATCAAGGTCGTAGAGGGAAAAGCAGTTGCTGCAGGGATATGCCTCCGCCTGGAATACGGCATTGCCGCTCTCCTCGTTTACTGTGAACACAACGTCCGTGATCGGACATTCGGAGGAGAGCACACCGCTGACGGTAAAGGCGCTGCCCCGGGCGATTGCGCCGGCAGGAAGGATCCCATGGTCCAGGAAGATCTCCACCGGAGCGCTCTGCTCGATCTGGGCTTCCGCCGCTTCCATGATGTGTTCCGCCGCTTCCAAGCCTGCCTCCATAAAGCCGGGGTTTTCCGGCTCGGTTTCCTCGGTCACAGTCTCGGTTTCCTCCATGATCTGCGTTGCAGCTTCTGCTACGGCTTCCGCGCCCGCTTCCATGATGCCGGGTTCTTCCGGCTCGGTTTCCTCCGTCACGGTCTCTTGCTGCTCTGCGGCGGCCGTTCCCGCTCCGGCCACCGGCCCGGCAAGGCAGGGTTCCTCCGGCGCTGCGGCCGGGCAGGACGTCTGGATTGTAAAATACACCTGATAGGTCTCGCTGTTCCCGGCGGAATCCGCCGCGGTGATCGTGTAATAGTATTCTCCTTCTCCCCACTTTGCCATCGTAATGCCGCGGTCAAAGTTTTTCCGGATATCGCAGCTCTTGGCTTTCGGATCGATGGATTGGCTGTAGATCGGAAATCCGCTGTAAACTTCCGTGACGCTGACCGTGACGTCCGTCAGTTTTTGATCGGAAACCACGCTGCCGAAGGCGCCGAAGGTCGCGCCCTTAACCTGCACGATCGCCGGATGGTCCACACAGAACCGGATCCCCGGGAGGGTGGTGATCGCAACGCCGAAGGTCCTCCGCTTGCAGCCGATGATCTTCCGGCCGTTTCTCCAGGACTTCAGATCTATCCTGTTCACGCCGCTGTGGGAGACGTTCACCATCCGGAAGCCGGACTCCTCCAGCTTTGTCGTGGAGCCGGTATAGCCGCACACCACCGACCAGTGCGGAGATTTCTTGGCGGTTCCCGCTCTGTAGATCATGACGGGGTTCCCCCGGGAGATCTCCCGGTACAGGTTTTCCAGGGAATAGGTCATGTCCTCGTAGCCGATGGTTTTTCCCCAGTTGGGAGACTGGATCACTTCCGCGTTCGGCTTTCCGGAGGTCGAGCCGGGGTTGGCGTTTTTCACCGCCGTGTACACCGTGTCCTTTTCCTTGTCGGAGACGGCCCCTGCCATGTAGGCCTCCATGGTCACCACGGTCACGAACTGGCAGTCCTTGGCGATCTTCTGGCCCACGCCGGAGCGCAGCATATCGTCTGAAAAATCCACGGGATAATAGACCATCCGGTCCGCGGCGCTGGCCTGGGTGGACAGCGCGGGCAGCAGGCCGCATAGGATCACCGCGGCAAGAAGCATGCTGACGAGCTTGTGAATGCTGACGTTTTTTGAAATCTTTCTGAACATTTTGTTTTCCTCCTCTTAAGTTGTTCTGTTCGGTTCGTTCTTTCGTATCGGGATTACGCCATGCTGAGGGTCAGGTTCATGGAGGCGGCGGCAACGGCGGCAGCCCGTGCGGACTCGGCGGTCCGCTCCGCGGCTTCGGCGGATCTTCTGGCATACTCCGCAGTTTCCACAGCCATATTCTCCATCTTGATCTCGTGCATGCACCGGTCATAGTTCAGAAGCGCTTCCTGGAAAGTCCCTGCGCGTCCGGACTCCAGGGCCTCAATCATGTGAGAGATCTGATAGACGCTGACGTTCAGCGTGGGGAAGAGCCATGCGTAGTTCATCGCGTTGATCCGGACGGGAGAAGCCGCGTCGTCGATCCGGCTCTGGAATTCCGCGTAGATCCGGCGGATCTCCTGGTCGATCTCCTGAAGCCGCTGCAGTTTTTTGTCCTTGTCTGTGGTCTTTTTCCGGAACCGGACCGTGAAAACGATCGCCGGGATCAGGAAGCAGAGGGAGACCAGCAGCAGGAAGGTTCCGGTGATGGGCATGGATCCGAAGATCCCGGAGCTGGTGTAGCAGGAGATCGCCGTCTTGAAGATTCCGAAGAAGAAGAGGAACAATACGGCTGCGCAGCCCGCCAGGCCGAACCGTTTTTCGCTGAGCCATCCGTTGATCTCCTTCTCTTCCTGCTCCAGCAGATCCACCTTCTCGGCGTAGGGGAACTGGCTGTCCTTGTACGCCTTGGCGGATCGCAGCAGCGAAACCGCGGCGGCAATGGACCGGGACGCGGGGTTTTCGGTGAACGGATGCCGGTAGGCTTCACCGGGAACGTCGCAGGGGATGACCCAAACTCTCCGGAAGGGCGTCTCGGGAATCTCCGGGAGGGCCGGCCGGATGACCGGATCGGCTTTTTCCACCGGGGTCGTCCCGGTCAGCTTTGTGCCGCAGTGGGGGCAGAAGCAGGCGCCTTCATTGACTTTAACTCCACAGTTTTTACAGAACATTATGTTTTCCTCCTTGTTTTTTGTCGGGTTTGTCTGTCGCTTTCTGATGCCAGTATACAAGAGGCGTTCTGCCCGTTTGTAATCTTTACTTTCCCTTTTCCGCATGCTAAGATGGACGGGGAAAGGAATGGGAAAGGAACGGGAAAGCTATGGAACAGAACATCCGTCTGCCGGAAAGCTGGTCCGGCTGGGAAATCACGGAGGAGATCGGGATCGGCTCCTACGGAAGAGTGTTTGAGGCCGCCCTGCGGCGCGGGGAGGCCGTGGAAAGGGCCGCGGTGAAGGTCATCCGGATCCCCCAGGACAGCGCCGAAGCGGCTGTGCTGGCCCACGAACTTCCGGATCGGGAGGATCAGATCCGGTACTATGAGAATCTGGTGGAGGGCCTTCTGGCGGAGATCCATGCCATGGAAGCCCTGCGGGACAACCCCAATGCCGTCCGGCTGCAGGATTACTGCGTCGTGCACGAGGAGGGGACGCTCTGCTGGACGCTGTTTATCCGAATGGAGCTTCTGAGACCCTTCGCCGACTATAAAATAGAGCATGAGATCGACGAACAGGCTGTATGCCGGCTGGGACTGGATCTGTGCAATGTTCTGGAGGAGTGCGAGAAACGCTCCATTCTGCACCGGGACATCAAAACCGAAAACATCATGGTCTCTGAGGACGGCAGCTTCAAGCTGGGGGATTTCGGCCTGGCCCGGCAGATGAAAATCACCACCGGCAGCCTTTCGGTGAAGGGCAGCTTCACCTATATGTCTCCGGAGGTGTTCCACGGTGAAAAATACGACTCCAGAGCCGACCAGTATTCCCTGGGCATCGTGCTCTACCGGCTGCTGAATAAAAACCGGGATCCCTTCACGGACCCGAACGCGGGAATGGTCTACTACCGGGACCGGGAGGACTCCCTGCAGAGGCGCATGCGGGGCGATCCCCTTCCCCCGCCTGCGGACGCCTCCGGAACCATGGCCACTGTGATCGCGAAGGCCTGCGCCTTCGCGCCGGGTGACCGGTATGAGAGCTTCTCCGCCCTGAAAAACGATCTGCTGGTGTGCGCCGGGAAGCTGCCGGAGCGGAAGCTGATCGCCGGAAAGGGAGCCGGCAAGCAAAAAAAGAAAAGACCTCTGCTGATCGGTCTGACCGCAGCAGTTCTGGTCGTGATCATCGGCGTTCTTGCGTACGGATTCCTGTCCGGGGCACGCTTCGGCGGCGATTCCGGTTTCGGTTCCGGCAGCATCTCTCATTCCGGAGCAAAGGTCACCGATTCCGGCAGCTGCGGCAACGATCTGACCTGGGCGCTTTCCGAGGACGGCGTCCTGACCGTATCCGGTACCGGCATGATGAACGACTATGAAGTGCTTCACGCCCCCGACTGGCGGTATCTGGATTTTTCCGAGGCCTACATTGAGGAGGGCGTGACCGGGATCGGCTCCTACGCCTTCCGAATGAACACCTTGCTGAAGGATCTCCATCTGCCGGACAGTCTCGAATTCATCGGGGACAGCGCGTTCGACCAGTGCTGGGTCCTGCCCTCCATCACCATCGGCAGGAACGTTTCCCATGTGGGGAAGAGCGTTTTTGCCGCCTGCATCAACCTGAAAACCATTACGGTGGACCAGGCCAACCCGGTCTATGACAGCCGGGATTACTGCAGCGCCGTCATCGAAACCGCCTCCAACACGCTGGTGGCGGGATGCCCGGCCACCGTCATTCCCGACAGCGTGACCGCCATCGGACCCGGAGCCTTCGACACCTGCATCGGTCTGACCGAGATCACGATCCCCGCCTCCGTAACGGCCATTGACGGCACTGCGTTTGACAACTGCGACGAAGAGCTGGTGATCTGCGGAACTCCGGGAACCGAGGCGGAGGCCTTTGCCGCAAGGGCCGGATTCACCTTCCGGGCCGTGGATGGTCAGTAGGCCGGCGGAAACCCGCCGTTACAGGAGGGGCAGCCTGCTCTGTTATTGTATGGTTGCGGAGGAATCAGACCGCAAATACCAAACGAACGGAGAAAAGCGCATGTATCTGATCAGGTATGCCGGATGCTGTCTAAACGGTCTGGTCCGGGCCGGCAACGAAGATAATTACTGCTGCGCCGGAGGATACCCGCCCATGGTGCACGGCGACATTCCCCTTTTTGAGGGGGCGGTATTCCCCGGAAAGGCATCCGCCTTCGCGGTATTCGACGGGATGGGCGGAGAGAAATACGGCGAGAAGGCATCCTTCCTGGCAGCAAGGGAGTTTGCCGCCGCAGCCGGGAACGAGCCGGACGAAACCGCCCTCTGCCGGCAGATGAACCGCCGCATCCTGGAATTCGCCGCCCGGAACCATGCCGGCGGCTGCGGGACCACAGCCGTCACACTCAGCTTCGGCGAGGAGGACATCCACGGCTTCAATCTCGGGGACAGCCGCTGCTACCGGTACAGCGGGAGGACGCTGACCGCCCTTTCCACGGACCATGCCGTGACCTCCCCGGTCACCCGACGGGCACGGCTTACCCAGTGTCTGGGGATCCCGGAGGAGGAGTTTCTTCTGGAACCAAAACAATATCGGGCAAACTACCTGCCGGGAGACCTGTATTTGCTCTGCTCCGACGGTCTGACCGGCCCCGTCAGTCCGGTGAAGATCGAAAGCGTGCTGTCGTGGACCGGTTCCCTCCGCGACAAGCTAAACGCCCTGAGATCCCTTGCATTTCAGCGGGGCGCGGAAGACAATATCACCATGATTCTATTTGAGATCGATTGGGAGGAAGTATGAACGACTGGCTGGATTTTGATCCGGATCAGACCATCCGGGATTTTGATTACACCCGCCGCGCCGCGGCGAATATGAACCGCATCATCGACTCGGCGGAATTCGCGGATATGGACGCGGACATGATCTTCCATTATCTCGCGAAGGAAATGGAGATCGTCTACTTCCCCGATTACCTCAAGCGCTATATCTATGAGAAGCTGGAGATGCCGGTTCCCTTTGCCGATGTGTCCGACGAGACCTATCTGAAGATCATCAGCCAGGCTTTCTCCGACAACGGCGCCCCCTACAGCCTGAAGCCCACCACCACGAAGAAAACCGCCGCGATCCGCCTGTGGCTGACCCAGCCCGGCGCCAGCCGCAGCACGGTTTTCACTCTGGCCTTCGGCCTGAAAATGACCGTGGAGGAGGTCAGTGAATTCCTGACCAAGGTCCTCAAGGAGGAGGACTTCGATTTTCAGAGCGAGGAGGAGACCGTTTTCTGGTACTGCTTCCGGAACTCGCTCCCCTACGCCGCCGCCCTCCGGCTTCTTTCCGAGAGCCGGGATCTGCCTCCCGCACTCTTTTCCCAGAAAAAATGGGACGCTTTTTCAAGCGCCCCGCCCTTATATCTCCTTTCGGAGGAAAATCTGCTGCGGTATCTGTCCCTGCTGAAGGCGAAAAAAGCCATCTCCGATGCGGAAAGCACCGCCTTTGCGGAGTTTTCCGCTCTGTACGACAGATGCCGGGACATCATTGCCGAAATGTATCAGGAAGAGTCCGGGACCATGGGCCGGAACAGGATCTGGACCAGGGCGGAGATCCGCCCTGCCGATCTGGAAAAGATCCTTTGCAGCGGAATCCCGGTGAACAGCAATAACAATCTGACCGCCATGTCCGCCAGCCTCTTCGGCAGTCTGTTCCGGAACCGGCGGATGAGCCGTCAGCGGATCAGCGGGATCCTCTCGGGCAAACACCCGGTGGAGCGCTTTGACCTCATTACTCTGCTGTTCTTCATCTACGCCCAGACGGTGGAGCCGGACTGGCCGGCGGAACGGTATCTCAAATATATCGACGAGATCAACGAAATCCTTGCCCGGTGCCAGATGCTGGGCATCTATCCCGCGAACCCCTATGAGGCCTTTGTCCTCATGTGCGTCGTGACAGACTATCCCCTTGACGTCTACGCTCAGGTCTGGGAGATGTCCTTCGATGAATCGACATAGAAACCGCCCGGCCAATGCTGGCCGGGCGGTTTTGTGTACCGGAGCGTATGTGTCAGATCTGGGCCGCAGCGGAGAAGGCGCTTCTGGTGCAGGTGTGGATATTTCCCACCCGGCTGCAGTCGCCGACGGCAAAGAAGCGGTCAGCTGCCCGGTCAAATGCCACAGCCTCTGTCTGAAGCGGCGCCATTCCCCCGCAGGCCACCACAGCGTCGCCGGTAACGGTGTGAGTCTGTCCGTCTTCATCCCGGTAGGTCACAGAGCGTTCGGTCATAGAGATCGTCGCGGCCTTCGCAACGGTCTCAAGCTCCGGCAGCGCCCGCATGGCATGCTCCAGACATCCGTAATAATGGGAGAACTGTGCGTCGGTGGCCAGCCGGGGCCGGCGGGTCAGGATCGTCACCTGATGGCCGGCTCTGGCCAGATAGACGGCGGTCTCCGTACCGGTCTCCGATCCCCCCACCACGATCACATGGCGACCCAGTGTCTCGGCCTTGCCGAAGACATCCAGCGGCGTCAGGACGCCGGGCAGCTCCGCGCCCGGGATCGGGGGCTTGGCAGGCACGGCGCCCAAGGCGGCGATCACCGCGTCAAATCCCCGGTCCGCCAGCAGTTCCGGAGTGGCGGCAGTGCCGAGATGGACCGTCACGCCAAGCCGGTCCATCTGTCCGATCAGATAGTCCTTAAACCGGCGCAGGGGCCACTTGAAATCCGCGTAGTCCGCGTGGAACATCTGACCGCCCAGATGGTCTGATTTCTCGAAGAGCTCCACCCGGTGGCCCCGCAGCGCGCAGGCCCGTGCGGCCCACATGCCGGCGGGTCCGCCGCCGACCACCGCCACCGACTTGGGCTCCGAGGCGGCGGGGATCATCCGTTCGATCTTATGCTCCAGTCCCATCTGGGGATTGACATAGCAGATCACGTTGTCCCTGCAGTGGCAGCGGTTGCACCGCAGGCAGGGCACCACGTCCTCTCCTCTCCCCTCCCGGAGCTTGTCCCCATAATCCGGGTCGCAGATAAAGGCTCTGGCCACGGCAATCAGATCGGTCCAGCCATTGGCGATATACTCCTCCATGGCGTCCGGATCCTGGAAGCCGCCGTTGGGCGCGGTGAGGATCCGGATGCCCGCCTCCTTCACCGCTCTGGCGTACCTCAGCGTCATGGGCGGCTCATCCGGGCTGGAGTTCCAGCCTGTGGGATGGGCGTCGTCCATGTCCGGAGCCCGGAACTGGAGGATGTCCACCATTCCCTCCCATTGTCTGGCGTAGGAGACGAAATCCTCCAGCGTGTAGCCGCCCGGCCCCTTCTCCTCGCCGGAGACCTGGGCTTCGATGAGGAAATCCGCGCCGCAGAGTTCCTTGATCCGGGAGAACACAGCCCGGGTCAGGGCCGTTTTCTCCCCGTACTTGTCCGTCCTGCGGTTGTGGATCGGGGACAGAGATTTGGCCAGGAGGGAGTTGCCGTAGGACATATACATACACACCATATCGAACCCCATCTGATGGAAGGCGCTGGCCTTCTGGGCCAGAAGCTCCACCAGATGGTCCAGTTCCTCCGTGGAGGCCACATGGGTCTTCACAGGCGGCCCCATCCGGGGCATGCCCGCCGGTTCCTCCGACAAGGTAAGGGTGTGGGGCTCGATGCCCATCATGGACGCGGAGGCCAGAGAACCGTAGAAGTGGATTTCGTCGGCCATATGGGAATAATACAGCTTACATCCCCGGGTTTCCGCCTCCAGATTGCCCATGCCGGGACCCGCGAAGCTGCCTATCCCCCAGGTGTCCGGCCCCATCGGGCCGCCGGGCCCCGGGCTGAAGCCGCCGCTCTCTCCAAAAAAGGGATCCGCTTTCCAGTCGGCGCCCTGACAGGTGACGATGGCCGCCCCGGAACGGGCCAGCTGCGCCATATGGGAAATCATGGCCTCGCCCGGGTAGTTTTCATCCCCCTGGAACGCGCCTGAGACCGCACGGGTCACCAGCAGACGGCTCTTGAGCAGCCGGCCGCCCACCTGGATAGGACTGAGCAGATTCTGATATCGCTTTGCCATAAAGAGTACCTCCATAATAAGTGCGGGAAACCGTGACGGTTTCCCGCACCTCATTTTCCATTACCGGGCGTTATACCGGTCCAGCGCATCCTGCTTGATGGCGATGCAGTCCTCAATGCCCATGGAGATCAGGGTCTCCTTGAAGCTGTCGAACTCGCTCAGTGGCGTGGTGCCGATGATGAAGGACAGCAGGTTCTCATCGATGTAGGTGTCGATGTCATTGTAGATCCCGTAGAACTTCTCGCTCTCCTCGATGGTCATCGATGCGGCATTGGGATAGTTGTTGGCGGTATCGTTGTGGGCCGCCCAGATCTCCCGGGAGGCGATCTGCTCCTCGGAGTAGGTCACATCCATCCGGGTATTGACGTTGTAGATGCCCGCAGTGTTGAACAGCGCATAGATGGCCAGCGCCTGGTTGAAGCTCATGTCCGGATTGTTGGTCAGCAGCTCCGTATAGACAGGCTCCCCGTTCACCAGCTCATAGCTCACGCCCTCGATGCCGTAGTTGGTGAGCATGATGCCCTCTTCGGAGTAGAGGTAGTCCAGCATCATGGCGGCGATCTCCGGATTCTCGCAGGCAGTGGTGATCGTCCAGTCCGATCCCGCCTGCACCCGGTCGCTACGCTCGCTGAAGTGGTTCACGTCGCCGGCCTTCAGAACGGGCTGGCTGATGGCGCTCGACGCCACGGAATACTCCCCGAAGGAGTTGGCGGCGTTGTGCCAGATGCCGGAGGTGCCTCCGTCCACCAGAGAGGGATCGGGCTTGTCGGCACCCGCCATCTGGGAATAGAAGTCATGGTAGATCAGTCCGTCGGCGTACCACTCGTTCATCATGGTCAGGTATTCCTTCATGCCGTCCTCCAGGAAGCCGAACTTCACCTGGCCGTCCTCCTGATAGAAGTCGGCCTTGACGCCGTAGCCGGAGGTCAGGTCAGCAGAGGTGGCGTAGCTGTCAATCCACAGAGCGCCGTCGGCGCCCAGCTGATCCCGGAAGGAGACCAGCACATCGTGCCACTGGTCGTAGGTCTCGGGCATGTCCGCTCCGATCTGGGCGAGCATGTCGGTGTTGATCCAGTAGCCGCCCCGGATGTAGACGTTCTCATCGTTGATGGTCAGGAACGCGGGGATGTTGCCGTTGTTGGTCACCACGGCCTTGTAAATGGAATCGTCGGAGTGGATGATGCCGTAGTAGTTGGGGCAGTGTCCGTCGATGATGTCCTTCAGGTCAAAGATGATCTCGTCCTCGACGGCCTGATCGTAGGTGCCGGTGTACTGCATCCCGAAGTCCGCCACGATGTCGGTGTAGTCGCTGGAGGCCACCATCAGCGCGAACTGCTCCGAGGCGTTGAACAGGGACACGCCCACGATCTCCAAATCCACGCCGGTGGCCTCGGACAGTGCCACGAAGGTGGGCTTGTCCTGGGCCTCGATAAAGTTGGTCAGCCAAGGGGGATAGGACCAGAAGGCGGAAAGGGTCACGTCATGGTCCGCCAGAGGCAGCTCCAGGGCCGGGGGGCCCTCCGGCTCGGGTTCCGGCTCGGGCTCCGCAGCGGAAGCCTCTTCCGCCGGTTCGGGGGCCGGGAGCTCCGCGGAGGTCTCGGCCTCCTGGGGCGCCGCCAGTTCCTCCTGGGGTGCTTCCTCCTGGGCAGAGGCAGTCTCCGGCTCGGAGGCGGCAGCGGGAGCGGACGCGGCCTGACCGCCGCAGGCGGCCAGCGTCAGCAGCATGCTCACCGCCAGCAGCACAGCAAGTGTCTTTTTCACAGAAATTCCTCCTTTTCTTTTGGTATATCTTAAGGCGTACGCCGCCTTTGACGATGGACTTCAGTGCGGAATACCGCGTTGCCGTGTCATTGCGGTTCGGGGCCGCTGCGCCTCCTTACTTCTCCGGGGGCGGTCCGCCGAAGGGGTTCCGGGGATGGGCGTTCTCCATCATCACCGGGGTGTGATGGGCGTTTTCCGTGTCAATGCGCCATGTGCCGCCCAGCCAGGTCCCGCCGTAGCACTTGACGTGGTAGGTGAACAGCTCGGAGCTGGTGGTGCCTGCCCACAGGTTCCAGCACAGATATCCGTCCTCCATGCGGAGCTCCTGCATGGGCTGGCTGTCGTTTTCCGTCTCGTGGACGCCGGTTAGCACGCCGTCCCTGTTCTCAATGACCACATGGTGTCTGGGTACGCCGGGCATACCCAGAATGGTCAGGTAGTATTCTCCCTCAATGGTCGGTTCGGTTTCCACCATGGGATTCCTGCGGAACCGGGCATAGATATTCTCGTCCACCCAGACCGCGTAGGCGCCGCCGTCCCGGCCGGAGACAGTGGGATCTGTGATCACAAACACGCCGCCGATGTCCTTCCCCTCGGGGCTCTGCAGAAGGCCGTTTTCTTTTGCTTTCAGGCCGTCCTGTTCCGGCACGGCGCCGAACCGGACGCACAGCTCCCGGTATTGCGCGGCGGCCTCCGGCGTCAGCAGTACCGTATCGGTGTTGACGATGACCTTCATACCGTCGGAGACCTGATGTCCCATGACGCCGGCCACCCGTCCCTCGGGGTAGAGGATGATCTTGTCCAGCAGGACCCCGCTTACTGCCTCGACGCCCTGGGGTGCCTGAACGGCTGCCTGATCCAGCATGGCAACCTGGGAACCGGTACCGGAGGCAGCCTCTGCCGCGGCAATCGCGCCTGCGCCGGAGCCCACCACCAGGGTCTGGGTCTTTTTGATGATTCGATCCATAGGGATCCCTCCTTGCATAGTTTTTCAGAAATATCTGCATGCCAATCCCGGTGACATGTAACGTGCGGCTGTCCCCGAAAGGTCACGTACGTTCCGCAGCCGCAAGGCGCCCGGATTTATTTTGAAACCGGGTGCCTTGCTTTATTTTGCCTCTTTCGGTGGAACTGTCCTGCGCCTGCGAAAGTCCGAAAGCCGCAGTCCTTCAGCTTTTCACCGGCCTGGTGTAGGTGTTGTCGTCATCCAGCGTGCGATACGGCTCAGGCCACGGCACGGAATCCTGCACCGGCTGCACCGGCGTATAGCTCGCATGAAGCGGCCCGTCCGTCACCGGAGGATTTGCGCCGCTTGCCAGCTTTCGAACACTGTCCGGCAGAATGGACTGCTCTCTCGCAGGGCCTTCCGGACCGGCCGGACCTCCGGGTCCTCCGGGCCGTCCCCCGCCCGGTTTTCCGCCTCCGGGAGGTCCTCCGGGCCCGCCCTTCCGGGGATTTTTCAGGTTGTCGTAGGCCTCTTTGGCCCAGTTGGTGGTGTCAAAATTCCCGCCCCGGATGTCCGGGCAGACCTGTTCATGCAGGTATTTCCAGGCGCCGTTTTCAAAGACAAAATCCGAGCCGTACCGTTCCCACAGCACCAGACAGCTCCGGCCGCCGGATGTGGAAAGGGTGGAGTGGATAAAGCCGGGCGTCAGATAGCAGGCTCGGGCGGACATGCCGTCCTCTGCCACCTCGATAATATCTGTGACCAGTGTATGCGCCGCCACGCCGGTGACCGCACGGATGTCCTGACCACCGATCTCGGGGAATACGTTATACAGCGCCATATAGTTCCCGCAGCAGCGGCCGTCATACTGGGTGACGTTCCCCAGCCAGACCTCCTCAAAGCCCCGCATCCGTCCGAATCCATGGGCCCATGAGCAGTCCTCCCGGCGGGACCAGAGCCGGGTCCACTCCTCAGTGGAATAGTTCTTCGCGTGCCAGTAGGCGTGCCGCGCCTTGGTGTTTTCCACCGCCTGGGATCCCAGGGCGTTGTGCAGTCTCTGGGAAAGCGTCAGATTCGTACCCATGGATGTCCCTCCGTTTCCTGTTTCGGATAGCCCTCGGGGCCATAGCTGAGCGCATCGGTAAACGTCTCATAGGGCTCCGGCTCCGGTGGGTAGCCGTCCGCCCAGGAGAAGACATTGTTGTGGGTCAGCATGGGGATCGTAGGCGTACCGAATTCCACCCGTACCGGATCTTCCCCCTCAGCCAGATAGACCGGCTGATCGGCGTAGCTTGTCCCCGCTCTGTGGGAAAAATCCACTGCATAGATCACATGCCAGATCCGGAACTCCTGCCCCTCCAGGATAAAGTCAATGCCGATCTTGGTGGTAATCCACAACGCCTCTGCCGTGCCGTCCGGCCTGGATGTGGTCCGCTGTCCGATGGAGTACCACAGTCCTTTGGCGGTCTGCCCATCTCCCGCAAGCTCCACCAGCGCCGTGGAGATCGGCTCCAGATGCATACAGCCCAGATCCAGGTTCTCCGGCTTCACCTCTATGGATGGGTCCGCGTCATGCAGTGCTTCCAAATGCGCCCGCCGCCGGGCGTCGTGGGCTGTCACATAGTAAGCCCGGATTTGGTCCATCCCGGTGTAGTAACCCCAGTTGCTGCCCAGAGAGGCGCCGGCCTGATGGTCCGGCTCCCGGACCCACAGCTCGTCCAGCTCCTCCGCCCTGCGTTCCGCGGCCTGATAGTAAAAGCGTTTTGCCGCCAGCTTTTTTACCTGCTCCACCGCCCAGATCCGCTGTGCGAGTTCTTCCTGGGAGTATCGTTCCTCATGGGTCTCGTACATCAGAGGATCCCTCCTTCCGCGCCGTAGGAAAACGTATGATCAAACGTGTCGTAGGGCTCCGGGATCCGGGGCGGCGCCAGATGGGGCCGCCGGGGCGCATAGAGCGTCCATAGCGTCTTTTTCACCGTAGGTTCCGGCACACGGTATTCCGCCATGGCGGCAAACTCCGGGAGGATTTCCCGGGGCCTCTCCGGCTCCGCCCAGCTCTCGCCGCAGGTGTGATCCACATCCCGCAGAAACAGCAGGTGCCAGATCCGCCACTGTCCGTCCTCCAGAATGAAGTCTCCGGCATAGTATCCCCACAGCCAGCTGGAGGATGGTCCATCCGTACCCACGTCCGCATACGCGCCCATGCAGTGCCAGATTCCCTTGGCTGTTTTCCCGTCCTCCGCCACCTCGATTACCGGGGAGCCCAGCGGATGAACATGGAAGGGCCCCACCCCGTAGAGCTTCTCATCAGACAGGCTCCCCAGCCGGTCCGGCAGACTCGCCTGCAGCAGTTTCGCCTTTTTCATGTTGCCGTCCCGGACCGCCTGAAAATATCCCTGAATCGCTTCCGGACCTACATAGTATCCGTCGTTGAGTCCCAGGGACACGTCCGGCATGGTTTTGCTCCAGAACAGCGGCCACAGGTCCTCTACCCGGTTGAGCAGCCGGCAGTTCACATACTTGCCCATCAGGTTTTTGACCGCACGAAGCGCTTCCCACTGATCCATGATCTGTTCGGGAGACATTGCTGTAACTCTCATTCTGCCGCCTCCCTATTCCGTCCTGCCCATGAACCGGTCATAGGCCGTTTGATAAATCTCGATGCAGCGGTCGAGGCCCATGGAATTCAGTGTGTCCACATAGGCATCGAATTCCGACAGCGGCCGGTTTCCCATGATGAATTCCGGCACCGCCTGCTCATAATATGTCTGGATGTCGGACATCAAAGAATAGTATTCCGTGGCCTCATCCACCGTCATGGAAACGGACAGAATGGTATTTTCGTCATCCACCTGGCTCCGCCAGCATTCCACCGCCGCGTTCTGCAGGTCGCTGTACAGGGCCAGGTTCTTGTCGTTGTCCACCACCGTGCAGATGCTGCCCACACCGCAGGTATACAGTGTCAGCGCAACGTCCAGATTCATGCCCTCCGGATTGTTCCGGATGATCTCCGTGTACTCGGGTTTTCCGTCCACCATCTCATAGGTCAGGCCTTCCACACCGTAATTGGCCAGCATTCTACCCTCGTCTGTGAAGTAGTAGTTCAGGAAGCGGGCAGCCAGTTCCGGGTTCTCGCAGTCCGTGGAGATCACGCCCCAGAGTTGGGGCATGCCAACACTGGCAAAGTGGTTCTTCTCCCCGCCGGAGACCGGATAGGCCAGCGGCTCCACCTTTGCGTTCTCGTCCAGGATCTGCGCGGCATAGGCGTCCGCCGTATTGAGGTTTCCGAAGAAAATGCCGGCAGCCCCGGAGGAGATCAGGTTCTGGTCCGTCATGTAGGAGCTGGCGCTGAGCGCTTCCGAGAAGAAGTCCCTGCAGATATAGCCCTTGGCAAACCAATCGTTCATCATATCCAGATAATCCCGGAAGCCCGGCTCCGCCTGGCCGAATCTCACGTTCCCGTCCACCTGAAACATTCCGCTGGTGATGCCGAAATTGCTCTCAATGGACGCGAACTTGGTCATGCCGCCGGAGGGCAGGCCCAGAGCCGCGCCATAGGTGTTGCAGAAGCCGTCAAGCGTTTCCGCCCAGTCCTCCAGGGTCTCCGGAGTCTCCCGCCCCAGCTCCGCCAGATAATCCGCGCGGATAAAAGGCCCGGTGTCCGGGGCGCCGTTGGTCTCAAAGGTGTAGAAGCCCGCCACACGGCCGTCAGCGGTGGCGGTGATCCGCTCCGTCTGCTCGTTCTCAGTTCGGACCTTCTGGAAGTCCGGCGCCCACAGGTCCAGATAGTCGGTCAGCTCAAAAGCGATCTCATCATCCAGCGCACTGTCCAGGCTGTTCTGGTAGTAGCCGCCGAACCGTTGAATAATATCCGGGTATTCTCCGGAAGCGATCATCAGATTGAACTGCTCTCCGGCGCCGGCCATGCTGACGCCGATTATCTCCAGATCCACGTTCAGCCGGGAGGCTGCCTCCGTGAAGATCAGATACTCCTCCGGACCGTCGGCATACTCCGAAAAGATCGGCGGGTAGGCAAACCACATACTCAGGTGCTCCGCCTCCTCCAGCGGGAAATAGGGCGGCTCCGGCGGCTCCGTCTCCTCCGGAGCTTCCTCAGAAGCGGATGCCTCAGCCTCCTGCGCTGTCTCCTTTACGCTATCCGGAACAGGCGCAGCGGTCCCTTCTTCCGTCTCCCCTGCCGCTGCGGATTCCGGCGCGGACTCCGGCATGGCAGCGGTTTCGCTCTTTTCCGCACTGCCGCAGCCTGAAAGCAATCCCAGCAGGAGCGCGGCAGCCAGCAGGATCGTCAATGTACGTCTCATGGTATCCCTCCTGAAAAGAAAAAGTGTCACGAGATGATTCACCTCATGACACCATTGTAAGTATCTCTTTTCACCCGGGACAAGCAACGATTTTGTCTGATTGTCAACCGTTCCGTTGACAATTATCTCTGGAGCTTCATTTGGGTCAGCATCCGCACCAGATCCTGAACGGTCTGTCCGGCGCCGGTCCGGAACACGCATCCGAGCTCGTTGGTCTGATCGAGTGGATAGACCCGCATTCTGGGACTGGAGCAGATATTGTCAAGCTCCGTGCAGAGGGCCGCGCCGTTCCCCATCTCCATGACCGTGTTTACCGTCTCCCGGGAGTCCAGAAGCTCCACATGCTCTAATGCCAGTCCCAGTTCTTTTCCGTGCCGGATGATGTTTTCCCGCTCCGCCGCCACGTCAGACTGACGCTTTTTCCAGGCGTAGAAGGTTTCTTTTTCAAAATCCTTTGCGGAGACGGCAGTCTCCACCAGCGGGTTCTCCCCGGACACTGCCACCACCATCCGGACCTGGCCGATGGGGCAGACCCGAAGCTCCTTTTTCCGTCTGGTCTGATCATCGGTAAACGTGATTGCGATATCCAGCAAACCGCTCCGGACGTCTTCCACCAAATCCAGCGGATTGCCGCGCTGCCACCGGATCGGAGGCAGCGGGTGATGCTTTCGGTAGTTCCTTGTCACATCGTAGAGCGCCGCGTCAATCTCGATTCCATAGAGATACCCGATCCGGACAGAGCCGCCGTTCCCGGAGAGCTGTTCCACCTGCCGGCAGACCGCCTCAAACCGTTCCGCCTGCTCCTCATAGAATGCCGCAAACAATCTGCCCGCCGGTGTGATCTCCACACGCCGGGATGTCCGCAGGAACAGCTCCGCGCCCAGCTCCCGCTCCAGCCGGAGGATCTGCCTGCTGACCGCCTGCCGGGTCATATACAGTTCCGAAGCCGCATCCGTAAAACTGCCCAGCCGGGCTACGGCCAGAAAGCATTGAATGGCAATGGGTTGTTCCATGCGGCACCTCCGATCTGCTTTTCTTAATCATAGCACATTTTTCAGGAACATACAATTCCCGGATACTGCAATCATACTGAGGCACCCGGTTTCCAGTGAAATACCAGTTGCCCTTGCGCCGGAGAAATGATACAATGCTCATATGCAAACGGAGGGATGACAATGAAAGGACGCCGGAAATGGCTGATCAATTTGCTGTTCCTGGCCATACTCACGGGGGCGACGCTTCTGGCGATGCTGCGGGGCCGGGATCTTGGGGACCTGCTCGAGATTCTCCGTGACGCGGACGACCGCTGGCTGATCCCGGGTGTGGGACTGATGATCCTGTTCATCCTCGGGGAGTCTGTGGTCATCCACCATATGCTCCGGAAAATGCAGTCGCCCCTCCCCTTCTCCCGGTGCGCGCTGTGCTCCTTTGTGGGCTTTTTCTTCAGCTGTGTGACTCCCTTTGCCGGCGGTGGGCAGCCCGCCCAGGTACTGTTTCTCCGAAGGCACGGTGTCTCTTCGGCAAAGGCCGTCCCCATGCTGGTTCTGGTCACAATCACCTACAAGCTGGTCCTGGTGGTTTACGGCGCGGCGGTTTTTCTGCTGCGGCCGGAACCTGTCTGGACCGCGCTGGATTCTGTCCGGACCTGGTGCCTGTGGGGTTTTCTCATCACCTCTATCGTGGTGGGCTTTCTTCTGCTTGTCATCCTGCTGCCCGACGCCATGGAGCACCTTCTGCGTCTGCCGCTGGTCTTCCTGCAGCGGAGGTTTCACCGGCTCCGGGAAAAAGACCTGACCGGCCGCCTGCACATCTGGATGGCCCAGTACCGCTCCGCCGCGGGGTATCTGAAGGATCTGAAGTGTCTCGGCTGGGTGATGACGGTCACGCTGATCCAGCGGACCCTGCTGTTCCTGGTGAGCTTTCTGGCGCTCCGGGCCTTCGGCGTCCGGTTCATATCCCCCTGGGCCGCCGCCCTGCAGCAGGGCATGATCTCGCTCGGCACGGACCTGCTGCCCCTGCCCGGCGGAACCGGGGCCAACGAGACGATGTTCCTCTCCCTCTATACGCCCCTTCTGGGAGAGACCGCCCTGCCGGTACTGCTCATGTGCCGGGGCATCAGCTACTACGCGCAGCTTCTGATCACCGCCGTATTTACCGCGATCGCCCTGACCAGGCAAAAAAAGCATGATCGCTGAAACAGAGAGGAAAACAAAATGGAACATAAAAAAAGAGCCTCCGCCTTGATCGGCGTGGCAGACTACACGGTTATTCTGACGTTTATCGGCCTTCTTTCCGCCGTCTTCGGCATGGTGCAGGCCATG
>CACYXZ010000030.1 GCA_902778525.1 Oscillospiraceae bacterium
TTCGGCAAGCGGGGCAATGATGTATTTCGTAAGATAGAGCAGCTTCCTGTTCCGGTGATTGCCGCTGTGAACGGGTTTGCCCTCGGCGGCGGCAATGAACTTGCCATGAGCTGTGATATCCGCATCTGCTCTGAGAACGCGGTATTCGGGCAGCCGGAAACCGGACTGGGCATTACTCCCGGCTTCGGCGGAACCCAGCGCCTGGCCCGCCTGGTATCTCCCGGGTATGCCAAGCAGCTTCTTTATACCGCCAAGAACATTAAAGCGCCGGAAGCGCTTCGGATCGGACTTGTAAATGCAGTCTATGCGCCGGAGGAGTTGATGCCTCAGGCGATTAAAATGGCCCGGACGATTGCCGCGAACGCGCCGATTGCTGTCCGCGCCTGCAAAAAAGCAGTCAACGACGGCTTGGAGAAGAATATGGACGAGGCCATTCGGCTGGAAGAAGGGCTTTTCGGAGCCTGCTTTGAAACGGAAGATCAGGTAGAAGGCATGCGGGCGTTCCTGGCGAAAGAAAAGCATGCCCCCTATCAGAATAAATAATATCCGAAAGGAGCTATCATTATGACGATCAATCAGATTGCGGTCGTAGGTGCCGGCCAGATGGGCCGCGGAATCGCACAGGTGTTTGCCACCGCAGGAAAAAATGTCATCATCTTTGACATTTCTCAGGCCATTGTGGATGCCTCCAAAGCTGCGCTGGAAAAGGGCTTTTCCAAGCAGATCGCCAAGGGGAAGATGACACAGGAAGACGCAGATGCGATCCTGTCCCGGATCACTTTCTCAGCGGATACGGAATATGCCGGAGCGGAAAATGTGGATATTGTAGTCGAAGCGGCGATTGAGCGGCTTGACCTCAAAAAGACGATCTTCAAAAAGCTGGATGCCGCCACCAAGCCCGAGTGCATCCTGGCCACCAACACTTCTTCTATTTCCATTACGGAGATCGCTTCTGCCGTGGAGAAGAAGGAGAATGTCATCGGCATGCATTTCTTCAACCCGCCCGTCGCTATGAAGCTCATTGAGGTGATTCGGGGCGGAAACACCTCCGACGAAGTCTATGAGACAGTCTTTGCGTTGGCCCAGGAGATCGGGAAAACGCCTGTCACCGTGTCGGAAGCGCCCGGATTTGTGTGCAACCGCTTGCTGATTCCGATGCTGAATGAGGCCATTGAGCTGGTTCAGAACGGCGTCGCCTCCGCTGAGGACATCGACACGGCCATGCGGCTGGGCTGCAATCATCCCATGGGCCCGCTGACCCTGGCGGACTTTATCGGCCTGGATACCTGCCTCGCGATCATGGACACCATCTACGAAGAGACCCACGACAGCAAGTACCGGGCCAGCCTCCTGCTGCGGAAGATGGTCCGTGCCGGCAAGCTGGGCAACAAGACCGGTGAAGGTTTCTTTCAGCACTGAGGAGGACGGAATAAATGGATTTTAATCTCTCAAAGGAAGAACTCCTGCTTCAGCAGATGCTGCGGGAGTTTGCGGAAAACGAAGTCAAGCCTCTGGCGCAGGAGGTGGACGAGGAGGAGCGCTTCCCGGCTGAGACCGTCAAAAAGATGGCCAAGCTGGGCATGATGGGCATGTATTTCCCGAAAGAGTACGGCGGTCAGGGCGCTTCATATCTGAGTTATGTTATGGCGGTGGAGGAACTGAGCAAGGTTTGCGGAACCACTGGTGTCATTCTCTCCGCTCACACCAGCCTCTGCGCCAACCCGATCTATGACTTCGGCACCGAGGCTCAGAAGAAAAAGTATCTGCCCAAACTGTGCAGCGGCGAGTGGCTGGGCGCCTTCGGTCTCACAGAGCCGGGCGCCGGTACGGATGCCGGTGGCGTCAAGACCATGGCGGTGCTGGACGAGAAGGGTGAAAACTACATTCTCAACGGCTCTAAGATCTTCATCACAAACGCCGGATATGCCGATGTGTTTATCATCATTGCCATGACCGACCGGACCCGCGGCCAGCGGGGTCTGACCGCATTTATTGTGGAGCGGACGTTCCCGGGCTTTTCCGTCGGCCCTCACGAAAAGAAAATGGGTATCCGCGGCAGCTCCACCTGTGAGCTGATCATGGAAAACTGCATCGTTCCCAAGGAAAATCTCCTCGGGACCGAGAACCGGGGCTTCAATCTGGCCATGGCCACCCTCAACGGCGGCCGGATCGGGATCGCGGCGCAGGCGCTGGGCCTGGCAGAGGGCGCTCTGGCGGAGACCATCGCCTACACCAAGGAGCGCAAGCAGTTCGGCAAATCCATCTTCAAGCAGCAGAACACCCAGTTCCAGCTTGCGGATATGACCGCCAAGACCGAAGCTGCCAAGTGGCTGGTGTATAAAGCCGCCATGACCAAGCAGGCGGGACAGAATTATGCTGTGGACGCTGCCAAGGCAAAGCTCATTGCCGCAGAAACCGCCATGGAGGTTACGACCAAGGCCGTTCAGCTGTTTGGCGGCTACGGCTATACCCGGGATTATCCCGTAGAGCGTATGATGCGCGATGCCAAAATCACAGAGATCTACGAGGGTACCAGCGAGGTCCAGCGTATGGTCATCGCAGGAAGCCTGTAAGGAGGGGATTGGAACATGAAAATCGTTGTATGCATGAAGCAGGTGCCGGATACCACGGAGGTTAAGATCGACCCTGTGACCAATACCCTGATCCGGGACGGCGTTCCCGCCATCATCAATCCTGACGACAAGTGCGGCATTGAGGCCGCCCTTCAGATCAAGGAACAGGTTCCCGGCACCACAGTTACCGTCATCACCATGGGAATCGCTTCCGCGGAGATCGCGCTTCGGGAAGCGCTGGCCATGGGCTGCGATGAGGCGGTCCTCCTGACCGATCGCAAGCTGGCCGGCGCAGATACCTGGGCCACATCCTCCGCCGTGGCCGGCGCGGTAAAGAAGCTGGGCGCGGATCTTGTTGTCTGCGGCCGTCAGGCCATCGACGGCGACACGGCGCAGGTCGGTGTTCAGATTGCGATCCATCTTGGAATTCCTGTCACCACCTACGTGGAGAAATTGGTGGAAGTAAACGATACCTCCATCACGGTTCAGCGTCAGTATGAGGACAGGTATCAGACCGTTCGGATGCAGTATCCCTGCCTGATCACTGCGATCGGGGATCTGAACCAGCCCCGGTATATGTCGGTGGGCGGCTGCTTTGACGCCTACCGGAAGGAAATCCGGATCATGACCTACGCCGACATCGCCGATGTGGTGGACGAGAGCAACATTGGTCTTAAGGGCAGTCCCACCTTCGTGGCCAAGTCCGATACCAAAGAGGCCAAGGGCGCAGGCACTGTGCTCAAGGACCTGACCGCCGACGAGGCTGTCTCCGCCATTGTGGAGAAGCTGGCCTCCATGCACATCATTTAAGGGAGGTCATGAATATGTATAGAGATGTATATGTGTTCTGCGAGCAGCGGGACGGGATGATTCAAAATATTGCCTTTGAGCTGATCGGAAAGGCGAGAGAGCTGGCGGACGCGCTGGGACAGAACGTTGTGGCTGTTCTTCCGGGTTACCAGATTGCCGATAAGGCACAGAGTCTGATTGCCCATGGTGCGGACAGGGTTCTTGTGGCGGATAAGCCCATTTTGAAGGAGTATTCCACGAAGCCGTATACGGATGTGATGGCGAAGGTCATTGCCGAATATACGCCTGAGGTGTTCCTCTTCGGCGCAAGCTCCATCGGACGGGATCTGGCCCCCAGCGTTTCTGCAACGGTCCACACCGGACTGACTGCGGACTGCACCGGCCTGGCCATCTCCGACGTGGTGAAGAATGTGAACAACGCCGCAGATAAAGCCCTCGCGGATGCGAAGATTGCGGAGCTGGGACAGGACGTGACGGTGGAGGACAAGTCCAAAGTCATGACCGGGAAAGACGGCAAGGAGATCGAGATCGTCAATGTGGTCTACACGTACCACAAGCAGCTGCGAATGACTCGCCCGGCCTTTGGCGGTAATATCATTGCTACGATTGCCTGCCTCCAGCACCGGCCCCAGATGGCCACTGTACGCCCCGGCGTCATGCAGGCGCTGGACGCCGACGACAGCCGTACCGGCGATGTCGTGATGCTGGACGTGGAACCCACCAACAATCTCGAAGTTCTGGAGACCGTGAAGTCGACCAAGGCCAGCAAGGATATCATTGAAGCAAAGATTCTTGTATCCGCCGGACGCGGCATCGGCTCTCCCGAAAAGCTGCATCTGGTGGAGGATCTGGCGGATGCGCTTGAGGGCGATGTCTCCGGATCCCGCGCCGTGGTGGACGCCGGCTGGCTGCCCAAGGATAAGCAGGTCGGCCAGACGGGAAAAACCGTCCGCCCCGAGCTGTATGTGGCCTGCGGAATCTCCGGTGCTATTCAGCATGTGGCCGGTATGGAGGGCTCCGATTATATCATTGCCATCAATAAGGAAGAGTCCGCCCCGATCTTCGATGTTGCGGATCTTGGTGTGATCGGCGATGTGAACGCGATCCTTCCCAAGCTCACGGAAGCCATTCGGAAATACAAGGCATCCAAGGTCAACTGATCTGAGAAAAAACAGCCGTTTCATGATACGTGAAACGGCTGGTTTTTTATGGGGACAGAGGATTTGCAGGGAAATCCAAAAAAGAACTGGATTGAATGATAAATTTCGTGCGATTTATACTTGGAAAACAGGAAAAAATCTGATATAATCTATAAGCTGTCCTGCGATAAATGGCCTCTTTTGGCCGGGGACCGTATAGATTCATAAAAAAGTGGCTTCAAGCCGTGAATACAGGAGGAAAACACCATGAACGTCAAAAGCGTAGAAAAACTCGAGAACAGCACCGCGAAACTTGTTCTGGAAGTGGAAAAGGCACAGTTCCAGGCTGCTTTGGATAAGGCATATCGTCAGGTGAAGAACAGCATCTATATCCCCGGCTTCCGGAAGGGTAAGGCGCCCCGGAAAATCGTGGAGGGAATGTACGGCAAAGAAGTCTTCTATGAGGACGCCATCAACGTGCTTTTCCCCGAGATCTGGCCCGACGCGCTGAAAGAGTCTGAGCTGAATGTGGTGGGCAACCCCAGCATCGCGGATCTGAATGTCGAGGAGAACGGCAACCTCACCCTGACTGTGGATGCCGGCCTGTATCCTGAGGTCACTCTCGGCCAGTATAAGGGCATTGAGGCGGAGAAAGCCGCTGTGGAAGTCACGGAAGAGGAAATCGATGCGGAGATCAAGAAGCTCGCTGACCGCAACTCCACGGTTGAGACGGTGGAGCGTCCTGTCGCTGACGGCGATACGGCCGTCATCGACTTTGAGGGCTTCAAAAACGGCGTTGCCTTCGAAGGCGGCAAGGGAGAGGACTACAGCCTGAAGATCGGTTCCGGCTCCTTCATTCCCGGCTTTGAGGAGCAGCTGATCGGCCTGTCCGCCGGTGACGAGAAGGATCTGGATCTGACCTTCCCCGAGGACTACGGCGCGGAAGAGCTTGCCGGACAGCCCGTGGTGTTCAAGGTCAAGGTGAAGGAAGTTAAGGCTACCAATACGCCTGAGCTGGATGACGAGTTCGCCAAGGACGTTTCCGAGACTGCCGATACCCTGGAGGATCTGCGGAATGAGCAGAAGGAAAAGCTGCTGAAGGAAAAGACCGATAATGCCGACAATGACTTCAAAAACGCCGTCATGCAGAAGGCCATCGACAACATGACCGCCGAGATCCCCAACGCCATGGTGGAGGCCCAGCTGGACGACATCATGCAGCAGTGGTCCATGAGCATGAAGCAGTCCGGATTCTCCATTGAGCAGTATGCACAGATGATGGGCACCAATGTTCAGGGCGTTCGGGAGAGCCAGCGCGCCAGCGCTCTTGGCCAGATCAAGAACACGCTTCTGCTGGAGAAGGTCGCTGAGGTCGAAGGCATTGAGATCAGCGACGAGCAGGTGGAAGAGGCCTATCAGCAGATGGCCGACCAGTATCAGATGGAGCTGGAGAAGGTCAAGGAGTATGTCCCTGCCGAGGAGATCGTTCGCGATCAGAAGTTCCAGAAGGCCATGGAGGTCATCACCGACAGCGCTGTCGCGGTTGCGCCTGCCGAGAAGGCTGAGGAGTCTGCTGCGGAGTAATCGCATTTTAAGGGAATACTTTCCAACGGGTGCGGGTATAATCCTGTTACCCCGCATGTATAAGGAGATTTTTCCATGAGTTTAGTACCTTATGTAGTAGAACAAACCAGCCGCGGAGAACGTTCCTATGATATTTTCTCCCGGCTGCTCAACGACCGGATCATCATGCTGTCCGAGGAGGTCAACTCCACGACGGCCAGCCTGATCGTGGCCCAGCTCCTGTATCTGGAGGGGCAGGATCCGGAGAAGGATATCAGCTTCTATATCAACAGCCCCGGCGGCTCGGTCACGGACGGCATGGCAATCTACGACACGATGCAGTATATCAAGTGCGATGTGTCCACGATCTGCATCGGTATGGCTGCTTCCATGGGTGCGTTCCTGCTTTCCGCGGGAACCAAGGGTAAGCGGATGGCTCTTCCCAATGCGGAGATCATGATCCATCAGCCCTCTGCCGGGACCCAGGGGCAGATCACCGATATGGCGATCCATCTCAAGCGTCTGGAGATCATCAAGAAGCGGATGAACCGTATTTTGGCGGACAATACCGGCAAACCCCTGGAAGTCGTTACGGCCGACTGTGAACGTGACAACTTCATGAGCGCGGAAGAGGCTGTGGAATACGGCCTCATCGATAAGGTTATCTATCAGCGCTGACAAGACCCCGGAGAAGGGAGTTAACTGCCTGTGGCAAGAGAGAACGAAAAGCAGATCAAGTGCTCTTTCTGCGGCAAAAAGCAGAATCAGGTCCAGCGGATCATTGCCGGCCCCGGCGTATATATCTGCAATGAATGTGTGGATCTGTGCCAGAGTATTCTGGACGATGAGATGTACGATGAAACCCCGGAGGAGATCCTCCCCGAGGTTATTCCGTCACCTCAGGCCATTAAAGAATATATGGATCAGTACATCATCGGCCAGGAACACGCCAAGGTTTCTCTGGCGGTTGCAGTGTACAATCACTATAAGCGCCTGTTCTACGGCGGCAGCAGTGAGGTGGAACTCCAGAAAAGCAATATCCTCCTGATTGGACCCACCGGCAGCGGCAAGACTTTGTTTGCGCAGACCCTGGCCAAGATCCTGGATGTACCCTTTGCCATTGCTGACGCTACCACACTGACAGAGGCCGGATACGTGGGCGAGGACGTGGAGAACATTCTTCTGCGTCTGATCCAGGCGGCGGACTTTGACGTGGAAAAAGCTGAAAAAGGCATTATCTACGTAGACGAGATCGACAAGATCGCCAGAAAGAGTGAGAACACCTCCATTACCCGGGACGTCAGCGGCGAAGGCGTACAGCAGGCGCTGCTGAAAATCATCGAGGGTACGGTGGCTAACGTGCCGCCGCAGGGCGGACGCAAGCATCCCCAGCAGGAGTTTATCCCCATTGACACGAGCAACATCCTCTTTATTTGCGGCGGCGCCTTTGACGGCCTGGACAAAATCATTGAGAAGCGGACGTCGGTCTCCTCCCTTGGATTTGGCCGTGAGCTTGGCGATCGGAAAGAGAAAGACGTCGGAGCACTGTTCCAGCAGGTCCAGCCCCACGATATTCTGAAATTCGGTATTATTCCGGAACTGGTGGGCCGTTTGCCGGTCATTACCAGCCTGCAGAGCCTCACCAAGGAAGATATGGTCCGTATCCTGACGGAGCCGAAGAACGCGCTGGTCAAACAGTACCAGAAGCTGCTTGAATTTGACGGCGTTGCGCTTCGCTTTGAGGATAAGGCACTGGAGGCAATCGCACAGGAGGCACTGGACCGGAAGGTCGGCGCCCGGGGACTTCGGTCTGTGATGGAAGGCGTCATGACGGACGTGATGTTTGAAATTCCGTCTGATCCGTCGATTCAGTCCGTTACAATCACGGAGCAGTCCATTACCGATCATGCCGCCCCCTCCGTGGATCGGGATCCATCCAATCCGCGGCAGCCGGTGCATAAGGTGGGGAGATCCGAGAAAATCGGGTGATCCGAGAATCTTTTTACTGGGGCTGGCCCAGACCGGACGGGTCTGGGTTGGCCCTGCTGTGTTACATTTGAGAATCCGTTCCAGAAAGGAGCGTTTTTTGTATGAAAGAATTGGAAGGAATCAGAATCCCGATCATGGCCCTGCGCGGCATTTCGGTTTTTCCAAAATTGATTTTTTCCTTTGATGTCGGGCGGGAGAAGTCCATTCGCGCGCTGGATGAGGCCATGAGCGGAGACCAGCACATGATCCTTCTGATGCAGAAGGACGTGATCGTGGATGAACCGGCGCCGGAGGACCTTTACGATGTCGGCGTTCTGGTCCATGTCCGACAGGTCCTGAAAATGCCGGGAGAGATCATTCGGATCCTGGTGGAAGGGCTGGAGCGTGTATGGGTGGAGGAATTCACCCAGGAGAGTCCCTATCTGGAGGGAAAGTGCGTTCTATTACAGGAGGAGCGCTATCGCAATTCCCATGCAAAGGTAGAAGCGCTGCTTCGCGTTGCCTATCAGCTCTACGGAGCCTACAGCGATCTTCTTCCAAAAGGGTCGGCTGAGAATCTCCTCCGCCTGATGACCAGTGAGGAACCCGGTTTCGTTGCGGACTTTCTTGCGCAGAACTGCGGGTTTAAGTTTACCGACAAGCAGGAGGCGCTTTCGCTGCTGCATCCAGTCAAACGCCTGGAGTTTGTACTGAAAACCCTTTCCAGCGAGATTGAGATCATGAAGCTGGAGGGGGATATTGCCGAACAGGTTCAGGCGGCGGTCTCCAAAGGACAGCGGGAATACTATCTTCGGGAACAGCTCAAGATCATTCACGCGGAGCTTGGAGAAGAGGATGACGATCAGGAATTTGACGAATACGAGAAAAAGATCCGTGCGCTGAAGCTTGATTCAGCCATTGAGGAAAAGCTCCTGAAGGACCTCGCCCGGCTCAGCAAGCATCCGATGGGATCCTCGGAGGGAGCGTTGCTCCGGGACTATCTGGATCTGATCCTGGAACTGCCCTGGAATACTGAAACGGAGGAACTGGTGGACATCGAGGCTGCCAGAAAGAAGCTGGATGAGGATCATTACGGCCTGCAGCAGGTGAAAAAGCGTATCCTGGAATTGCTGGCGGTTCGGAAGCTCAGCCCCGATATCAGCGGACAGATCATCTGCCTGGTCGGGCCTCCCGGCGTCGGAAAGACCTCCATCGCCACTTCCATTGCCGCCTGCCTGAATCGAAAAATGGCGCGGATCTCTCTGGGCGGCGTCCATGACGAGGCAGAGATCCGGGGACATCGGAAAACCTATATCGGAGCCATGCCCGGCAGGATCATCTCCGGCATTCGTCAGGCCGGCAGTAAAAACGCCCTGCTGCTCCTGGATGAGATCGATAAGCTCGGATCGGACTATCGCGGCGACCCATCCTCGGCACTTCTGGAGGTTCTGGACGCGGAGCAGAACAGGACATTCCGGGACAACTATATTGAAGTTCCCTTTGACCTGAGCCATGTGCTCTTTATTACGACTGCAAATACCACATCCACAATTCCCGCCGCGCTGCTGGACCGGATGGAAGTCATTGAGCTGAACAGTTACACGGACGAGGAAAAGCTGATGATCGCCAAGAACCATCTGCTTCCGAAGGAAACCGGAAAGCTCGGCCTGAAAAAGAGCCAGATTACGGTATACGACAACGCATGGCGGGAGATCATCGACGGGTATACCAGAGAATCCGGCGTCCGGAATTTGCAGCGTGAGATCGCGACGCTCTGCCGGAAAGCTGCGCTGAAGTTTGCCACAGAAGATATCAAACGAGTGATCGTCACTCCGGCCAGAGTGGAGGAGTACCTTGGCGTTCGGAAATATATACCCGATTCCATGCCGGAAAAAAACCAGATCGGCCTTGTGACCGGCCTTGCCTGGACTGCGGTGGGCGGCGTGACGCTGGAAGTGGAGGTCAACGTTGTGGAGGGGACCGGGAAACTGGTCATGACAGGATCTTTGGGCGACGTGATGAAGGAATCTGTTTCGGCGGCAATGAGCTATATCCGGTCAAGAGCGGATCAGCTTGGTATTCCTGCGGATTTTTATAAGACGAAAGACATTCACGTCCATTTCCCGGAAAGCGCCGTACCCAAAGACGGACCATCTGCCGGTATCACGATCTGCACCGCTCTTGTCTCTGCGCTGACAAACTGTCCTGTCCGGCGGGATATCGCCATGACCGGTGAGATCTCCATTCGGGGTCGCGTCATGGCAATCGGAGGCCTGAAGGAAAAGACCATGGCCGCCCTTCGGCATGGGATTAAGACGGTTATTATTCCTGCTGACAACGAAAAAGATCTGGAGGAAATTGATCAGACCGTCAGAAACCGGCTGAATTTCATTACAGTCCGCGATGCAGATGCGGTGCTTGGCGCAGCGCTGGATCTGAGTAAAAATGCTGCGACAGTTCAAAAGCCGCAGACAGACTTGACTCTGCCGGTGCCGGAATCCGGAAACGGAAAAAAGCCCGGCCTGAGACAGTGAGGTTCTCATGAATTATCAGAAAGTCGAATTTACAATCTCAGCCGCTAATGCGTCGCAGTTCGCCAGGGACGGGATCCCACAGATTGCCTTTGCCGGGAAATCCAACGTCGGAAAATCCTCGGTCATCAACCGGGTGCTGCAGCGGAAGAAAATGGCCTATGTGGGGAACAGCCCCGGAAAGACCATTCACATCAACTATTTCCTGGTGGACGATACCGCTTATCTGGTGGATCTGCCCGGTTATGGCTATGCCAAGGTTTCCCAATCGGAAAAAGCCCGCTGGGCAAAGCTCATGGAAGACTATTTCGCTTCGGGACTGATCACGCTGGGAATCCTGATCGTGGATGCGCGGCACGCGCCCACGGGAAATGACGTGACCATGGCGCGCTGGTTTCAGGATTCCGGTTGTCCCTTTGTGGTGGTCGCCAACAAGCTCGACAAGCTGAAAAAGCGGGAAATCCATCCGAACCTGGAAACCATCCGCACTACGCTCAGCCTTTCGGATGATACGCTCCTGCTTCCGTTCTCTGCGGAAAAGGGGACAGGACGGGAGGAACTGATCGCCAGGATCGAGGCGGCAGCGGCTTCCTCGCAGGAGACAAAAGACTGATAGGGGAGGACGCGTCTGCGTCCTCCTTTCCCTTGCTATTTGGCGGAATTCATGTTATACTGAACAATCAGGAGGAACTGCTATGCAGCCATTTGTACGCTGGCTCGGCCAGCTGGATTTCAGCTTTGTGTGGGAATATGGGATCATCGTTGCGGCGTCGCTGCTGTGTATCATGTTTCATGAGGTCAGCCATGGCCTGACGGCCCTTGCGCTGGGAGATCCCACGGCTAAAAACGCAGGCCGGCTTTCCTTTAACCCCATCAAGCATGTGGACATCTTTGGACTTCTGATGATGGCGATATTCCGCTTTGGATGGGCGAAGCCTGTTCCCATCGATATGCGGAATTTCAAGCATCCGGTTCAGGGCATGGCAATCACGGCGGCAGCCGGTCCGCTGTCCAATGTGGTTCTGGCGTTTGTTGCGCTATGTATCCGCGCCGGAGCGCTTTATTTCAATCTCCGCAGCGGTGGGGCGGTAAGCGGATTTCTGGTGACTTTTTTTGAATATGTTGCGGTGCTCAGCGTTGGCCTTGCCGTATTCAATGTGATCCCAATCCCTCCGCTGGACGGGTCAAAGGTGGTAAACGCGCTGCTTCCTCAGAGGATCTACTACAAAATCCTTCGCTATGAAAAGTATGGGTTTTTGATTATGATCGTTGTGTTGTATCTGGGGATCCTGAACGGACCGCTGAATTTCTGCCGGAACGCCCTTTTGGACGGTCTAACAAAAATTTCCAGTTTTCCGTTTTATATTTTACAGAGTTTGTTTGGATAGACAATAAGAGGACGCTATGATCGAACCTACCTATCACCTGCAGCATGTAGTGAAGTCCAGAAACGAGGAACCCGAGGATTTTTCCGGGCCGCTGGATGTGATCCTGCTGCTGCTGAGTAAAAACAAAATCGAGATCCGGGATATTCAGATCTCCGTGATTCTGGAACAGTATCTTGCCTATCTTGACGAGATGAAGCGCATGGATCTGGAGATTGCAAGCGAGTTCATCTCCATGGCCTCACACCTTGTGCTGATCAAGACAAAGATGCTCCTGAGCGAAGCGGAGCAGCAGGAGGGCCTTTCCGAAATGGAACTGCTGATTCAGTCCCTGGAACAGCGCCAGCGCCAGGAGATCCTGGAAAAGATCAAGGGACCTGCAGCGTGGCTTGAAAAAAGGAATGATATCGGCAGAAACATTTTCACCAAGGAGCCGGAACCGCTGCGAAGAGACCTGACCTATCGCTATCAGCATGACCGGTCCGATCTGATCCGCGCGCTGATGAATATGCAGGAGCGGAGTGATACGAAGCTGCCGTCTCCCATCCAGGCCTTTGTCGGTATCGTCGGAAAAGAACCATATCCGGTGGAAAAGAAAGCGGCGGAGATGCTTAAAACGCTGATTGCCAAGGGGCGCCAGAAGCTTCGGAGCCTTTTTCGCGGGAACCGGTCACGGTCGGAAGTTGTGGCAACGTTCCTGTCGATTCTGGAGCTTTGCAAGCTCCGTTCCGTTCGCGTGACGGAGGACAATGGAGAGCTGCAGGTGGATTACCTGAAGATGCCCGAGGAGAGCGAGGTGGAGCCGTAATGGATGCGGAAGATATCAGGCGCGGGATTGAGGCAATTCTGTTTGCCGCGGGGGAGCCGGTGGGCGCGGAACGAATGGCGCTTGCTATCGGCGTTTCGGCGGAAACCATTCATCAGGAGGTCAAAGTCCTTCAGGATGAGCTGAGCTTTGGGCGCAGAGGAATTCGTATCATCACCTTGGAAGACGCCTATCAGATGGTATCGGCAGCGGAACAATCCGAATTGATCACCCGGGCGCTGGAGACCAGAAAACCGCCCAGATTGAGCGCTTCTGCGCTGGAAACACTGACGGTTATTGCCTATTATCAGCCGACCACAAAGGCTTTTGTGGAGCAGATCCGCGGTGTGGACAGTTCGTATACGATCGGAGTCCTGCTGAATAAGAAGCTGATCGAAGAGCAGGGACGATTGAGCGTTCCCGGAAGGCCGATTCTTTATGGCACAACTCCGGATTTCCTTAGAACATTTGGACTCTCTACGCTGGATGATCTTCCGGAGGTGGATCTTCCCAAGGGGCATATCAGCGCGGAGCAGGTCGAGATGCAGCTTTCCATGGAAGAGGTTGCGGAAGGCGGGGAGCAGGCATGATCGTATTGCATATCCTGCTTCTGATCCTGGAGATCATCGGAATCATCCTTCTTTGTGTCCTGGCGCTGATCATTTTGGCCTGCTTTATTCCGGTGGGAGTGACGGCGGAATACAGCCGGGATGGCGTTCTGGTTCTGGTGCACGCCGGCCCGGTGAAGATCCAACTCCTTCCGAAAAAGGAAAAGCCGGAAACCGGGAAACCAAAGAAGGAAAAGAAACCAAAAAAGGAAAAGAAAAAAACCGAGGAAAAGCCGGATGAAGCGCCTCAGAAAAAGAAGGGCGGCATGATCCCCATGTTCCGGGAATTGCTGGGCCTGGCGATCGAGGCACAGGCGTCCCTTCGGAACAAACTGCGGATCAAGGAACTGATCCTGCATCTGACGGTAGGCGGATTCGGAGAAGACCCTGCAAAACCGGCGATCCTTTACGGAAGAGCCTGGGCGGCGCTCGGCAACCTGATGCCGCTTCTGATGCAGGCCTTCCGGATCGAGAAGCGCAGCGTAGGCGCTGACATTGATTTTACGGCAGAGGAGAACACCATCTACGCCAAAGCAACGTTGATCATTACCATCGGAGCGATCCTGCGTATGGGGATCTGGTATGGTATTCGCGGACTTATCATTTATTTTAAGCACAATAAGAAAGGCGGCAAGAAACATGGCACATCCAGTCAGTGACTTAATGTCCAGTACAATGGCAAAAATCCGGGAGATGATGGACGCCAACACTGTCGTTGGCAAGCCCATCGAAGTTGGCGGCGTCACCGTGGTGCCGGTCTGCAAGATCTCGATCGGCTATGCCTCCGGCGGCACAGATTTTGCCCAGAAGAATCAGAAGTCTGATAAAGAGAATTCCTTTGGCGGCGGTGCCGGAATGGGCGTCAACGTCACGCCGATTTCTTTCCTCGTGATCAACGAGGGATCCGTTCGGATCATCTCCGCGGAACAGCCTGCATCCAACACGGTGGATAAGGTCATTGACCTGGTTCCCAACGTCATGGACAAGGTCAGCACCATGGTTGGAAAGAAAAAGAAGGATGATTCTGACCCAGAGATTGTGATAGACGGCGAATAATACCTTCGGGCTGGGGAGATACTGTTTTTCGGTGATGCAGTATGAAAACCCGTAAACTCAGGATGACCGCAGCACTGGTTGCGGCCATCCTTGTTTATCTGACCCCGGTAAATGCGCTGGAAGTCTCCGCCAGAAGTGCAGTTGTACTGGACGGTGATTCCGGGGCGGTCCTGTGGGAGAAAAACGCCGGGGAAAAAAGCCTGATCGCAAGTACCACAAAGATTATGACGGCGCTGGTAACGCTGGAACGGACGGATCCGGACGAGGTCGTGACGGTGCCGCAGGAGGCGGCCGGGATCGAGGGCTCATCCGTTTATCTCAGGGCAGGGGAAACGCTTACTGTTCGGGATCTGCTGTACGGAATGATGTTGCAATCCGGAAACGACGCGGCGACTGCATTGGCGGTTTATGTCAGCGGCAGTGAGGATGCTTTTGCAGCGGAGATGAATCGAAAGGCCCAGGAACTGGGACTCAAAGAGATTCACTTTGCCAATCCGCACGGCCTGGACAGTGAGGAAAACTATGCAACGGCGTACAGCCTTGGGAAGCTGGCGGCTGCCGCCATGAAGAACCCGGAGTTTCGGAAGATCGTTTCCTCCAAAAGCTATTCCGGCGCAGGAAGGACGTTTCAAAATCACAATAAACTTCTTTGGAGCTATTCCGGAGCAAAGGGCGTCAAAACCGGTTATACCAGAAAAGCGGGAAGAATCTTAGTGGGATGCGCAGAGCGGAACGGCAGACGGCTGATCTCCGTGACAATCAGTGATCCGCAGGATTGGAATGACCATTCCCGTATGTTTGACTATGGTTTTTCTCAATATGAAAGCCGTAATTTAGTCAATCCGGGAGATATATGCGGTCAGCTTTCCGTACTCTCCGGACCGGAGGATTATGTTAACCTTGTGGCCGCAGAGCCGGTATCATTTTCCATGCTGCCGGAGGAACAGGCGGAATACCGCCTTTTGACGGCGCCGTTTGTCTATGCTCCAGTCAATCAAGGGTGCCGGCTTGGAACGATGCAGGTTTTTGTCGCGGGAAAGCTGGTGGCAAATGTGCCGATCGAAGCAAAGGAAACGGTAGCGCTTCAGCCGGAATCTCCCGGGTTCTGGGCCTCCATCCGCGATTCGATATTCCGATAGGAGATTATTATGCAGGAACGAATTCAAAAAATACTGGCCCGCTATGGCGTTGCATCGAGAAGACGGGCGGAACAGATGATCCTGGAGGGCCGTGTTCAGGTCAATGGCCGAACCTGTCTGCTTGGAGAGTCGGCAGACCCGGAGACAGACATCGTGACGGTGGATGGGACGGCGCTGTCTGCGCCGCCCCGGCTGGTTTACATCATGCTTCATAAGCCGCGGGGGTATGTCACAACGGCCGATGATGACCGCGGAAGAAAGACGGTTTTGGATTTGGTGGACTGCGGAGAGCGGATCTATCCGGTGGGAAGACTGGATATGGATTCTGAGGGACTGCTGCTGCTGACCAACGACGGAGAACTGACAAACAGGCTGATCCATCCTGCCCATCAGGTCACAAAAACATATTTGGTTTGGCTGAAAAACGCGGATCCGGAGAAGGTCCGGGCCATGGCCAGGCCCATGGAGATCGATGGATATCGGATCCGGCCGGCGCAGATCGGAATGATACGCCGGGAAAAAGACAAAATTCAAATCAGGATCGAGATACATGAGGGCAGGAACCGTCAGATCCGGAAAATGGCGGAGCAGTGCGGTATGGAAGTCACTCGCCTTAAACGGATTGCGGAGGGTCCGATTCAACTGGGAGAATTGAAATGCGGCTGCTGGAGGTGCCTGACAGATCATGAAGTAACTGCCTTAAAGAAACTGTAACTACGCCACAATTTGAATGATAAAAAAAATAACTTGCAAAAACACATCATGGTGTAGTATGATATCTCCGTGTAAAATGACGGAAGATACTTTCCGTGTGGAGGCAGTAATATGACAAATGATATCCTGACCCTGATTCAAAATGGCATGAGCCGTTTTTCCAAAGGACAGAAGCTCATCGCCAATTACATTATGAATTCCTATGACAAGGCAGCATTCATGACTGCAAGCAAACTGGGAAAGACGGTTAACGTCAGCGAATCCACGGTGGTACGGTTTGCTGTTGAACTTGGATACGACGGATACCCGGCCATGCAGCGTGCACTTCAGGAGATGATCCGCAACAAACTGACCTCGGTTCAGCGGATCGAGGTGGCCAACAACCGGTTCGGAAATCAAGAGATCCTCTCTATGGTTCTGCAGTCTGACATTGAGAAGATTCGTACGACCCTGGAGGAAGTGGATAAAACTGCTTTTCAGGCGGCCGTAGACGATATCCTCCGGGCGAGGACAATTTACATTCTGGGCGTCAGAAGCTCAGCGTCCATTGCAAGCTTTCTGAGTTTTTACTTCAATCTGATGTTTGACAACGTCAAACATATTCATACGTCTTCCAATGCGGAAATGTTTGAGCAGATGGTTCGGATCTCAAAAGAGGATGTGGTGATCGGTATCAGTTTTCCGC
Organism: Oscillospiraceae bacterium; assembly: GCA_902778525.1. Lineage (GTDB taxonomy): Bacteria > Bacillota > Clostridia > Oscillospirales > Oscillospiraceae > HGM13006. The sequence continues at coordinate 16,977 of CACYXZ010000030.1, forward strand.
GTTATTCCAGCCGCACCGTGAAGGCGATGAAATTTGCATATGATCGCGGCGCGACTGTCATTGCTCTGACAGATTCCATGTCGGCACCCATCGCGGAAAACGCGACCCATACGCTGATCGCCATGAGCGATATGGTATCCCTGGTGGACTCCCTGGTTGCGCCGCTGAGCGTAGTCAATGCGCTGATTGTTGCATGCAGCTATAAGACAGAGAAGGAAATCTCTGAGACCTTCTCCAATCTGGAGACGATCTGGGATGAGTACGGTGTCTATGAAAAAGTCGAAGATGGGGTCTGAATATGATCTGATCGTTGTGGGCGGCGGTGCTGCCGGGATGTTCTCGGCGGGCACCGCCGCCTCCGGCCTGGATCGGGTGCTTCTGCTGGAACGCAACGGCGAGCTTGGAAAAAAACTCCGCATTACCGGAAAAGGCCGGTGCAACGTCTGCAACGATTGCCTCCCGGAAGACGTCCTGAAAAACGTTCCGACCGGCGGGAAGTTTCTCTACAGCAGTATCATCCGTTTTCCGCCGGAACGAACCAAGGCGTTCTTTGAGGAGCTTGGCGTGCCGCTGAAAGCTGAACGGGGAAATCGGGTGTTTCCGGTCTCTGATAAGGCGGTGGACGTCAGGAATGCTCTGCAACAGTGGGTCATAGCCCGTGGCGTTGAGATCCGGCAGGGAAGAGCGGACCGGCTGCTTGTTAAAAACGGCTGCATAGAGGGTGTGAAAGCCGGCGGCGTTTCCTACTATGCACCCCGGGTGATCCTTTCCACCGGCGGACTGAGTTATCCCGGTACCGGGTCTACGGGAGACGGATATGAGCTTGCCAGGCAG
>CACYXZ010000031.1 GCA_902778525.1 Oscillospiraceae bacterium
GTTTAAGCCTGCAGATAGGCCTGCAGTTCCCCGGTGCGGGCGTGAACCTGGTCCACGCCGGACTGCCACAGGGCCCGGATCTTTTCCACGTTCTTCTCCGTCCGGGAGAAGCCCTCGGTGTTATAGGGCAGGAACAGGAAGACGTCGCCCTGCCGTTCCAGCCGGAACAGCTCCTCCCGCTGCTGATTGTACACCTCGGCCCGGCGCTTGAGGGCGTCCACAAAGTTGGGGTATTTCCGATAGTGGTGGGCAGCGGCGGAGAGCACCTTCTCCTGCTTCTTCTCATAGGCCCGTTCCCGGGTGGCGACCACGATCACCTTGTCACAGCCCATGTCCATGGCCCGCCGGAAGGGGATGGGGTCCGCGACGCCGCCGTCCATGCAGGCGATGCCGTCCACTTCCAAAATGGGGAACAGCATGGGCAGGGCGCAGGTGGCGCGGAGCGCCATGAATTTGTCATCCTCCCGGGGAACGGTCAGGTAGGCGGCCTTGCCGGTATTCACGTCTGTGACGACAGCCTCCGCCTGACCGGGATAGGCGGCAAAGGCCTCATAGTCAAAGGGAATCAGACGGTTGGGGATCTCGTCGTAGATGAAGTCCATATTGAAGTAGCTGTTATTGAGCGGGTTCACCAGATGACTGGCGCCCATATACCGGTCGTCATTGATATAATTGGTCAGAATGGAGAGATTCCGTCCCCGCTGCCGGGCCAGATAACTCACGCCGTAGGCAATGCCCGCAGAGACGCCCACCGTGAAGTCCGGCAGGATATTCAGATCCAGCAGTCCGTCACAGACGCCGCTGGAGAATATGGTGCGGTTGGCGCCGCCCTCCAGAGCCAATCCGAGTTTCATTTGGATTCCTTCTTTCCTGTGCTGAATGTCTTATGCGTATTATACTACATAAATCCGGAAAAAAAGAGAATAAATTTTAAACTTTACAGGTATATAATGGAAAAACTCCGGCCACAATAGGGTCGGAGGTGCAAATCATGCAAAATGATAAAAGAAAAAAACGCTTTGCAGGCAAGGGCTACTACATAGCCCTGATCGCCTGCATTGCAGCAGTCGGAATCTCAGGCTATGTATTTGTGAGAACAGCCAGGAACTCAGCTGTGGAAACCTCGGCGCCAGCCGTGATTACCACAGCGCCGGCGGAATCGGCCAGACCGTCGCAGGACCGGAAGACCGGACAGGGAAAGACAGCAAGCCCCACCCCTGCGCCATCGTCCACCCCTGTGCCGGAAACGGAATCCGCGGCGGACCGCATGGAGGACGCCTATGAGGAGACCATGGCCGAAGCGCAGGAGCCGGAGCCGGTGGTGCTGTGGCCTGTCCAGGGAGAGGTGGCGGCTGTGTTCAGCCAGGACACTCTGAGCTACAGCCGGACCATGGCGGACTGGCGGACCCATGAGGGACTGGACATTGCCGCAGAAGCGGACACTCCGGTCTGTGCAGCGCAGGACGGGACCGTGACGGCGGTGTATGAGGATGATTTCCTCGGGAACGTGGTGGTGGTCTCCCACAGCGGGGATCTGGCGACGCTCTATGCCAATCTGGCGGACTTGCCGGAAGTAGCCGCAGGGGATCCGGTCTATGCCGGACAGATGCTGGGCCGGGTGGGCAGCAGCGCCCTGCTGGAGACGGCGGAGCCCGCGCATCTGCACTTTGAAGTCTATGAAAACGGCGCGGCAGTGGACCCGCTGGACTATCTGCCGGAATAAAGAGAAGACGCCGCAGGCGGGGGACCAATCCCGTCTGCGGCGCATTCCAAAAAGAGAGAGAAAAATGAAAACGAATCGAATATTTTCGATTCTATTGGAAGTATAAGAAAAGTATTTGTGGGTTTTGTGTGGAAATTATGACGAAACTATGAACTTTTACAATTTAAATTGCTTATTGACTTTTCTGATTTCTTGTGCTAAAGTACTAACACATAAATGCGCTAACGCAGAAAAGAACGGAGCGATAGTTATGGTGTTGAAAATCCTGATGCTCGTTGTGTTTTTCGGTGTGATGATCGGAATCGGCTTTTACTGCCGTTCTCACGCAACAGACGTCAACGGTTTCGTGCTGGGCGGCCGGTCAGTGGGACCGTGGCTGACGGCCTTTGCCTATGGTACATCCTATTTTTCTGCGGTAGTCTTTGTGGGCTATGCCGGTCAGTTCGGCTGGCGCTTCGGCATTGCCTCCACCTGGATCGGCATCGGGAACGCTGTGATCGGATCCCTTCTGGCCTGGGCGATCCTGGGGCGCCGCACCCGGATCATGACACAGCACCTGAACTCCGCCACCATGCCCCAGTTCTTCGGCCAGCGGTTTGACAGCACGGCCCTGAAGATCGGCGCGTCGGTCATCGTGTTCATCTTCCTGATTCCCTATACCGCTTCGCTGTACAACGGCCTGAGCCGGCTGTTCGGCATGGCGTTCCATATCGACTACTCCATTTGTATTCTGCTGATGAGCATTCTGACTGCGATCTATGTGATTGCCGGCGGCTATATGGCCACCGCCATCAACGACTTCATTCAGGGCATCATCATGCTCTTCGGCATTGTGGCCGTGATCGCCGCGGTGCTGATCAGCAAAGGGGGCTTCATGGCGGCGCTGGACGGTCTGGCCAGAGCCAGTGACGAGAGCGTTTCCGCTATGCCGGGCGTGTTCAATTCCTTCTTCGGCCCCGACCCGCTGAACCTGCTGTTCGTGGTGATTCTCACGTCGCTGGGCACCTGGGGACTGCCGCAGATGGTACAGAAGTTCTATGCCATCAAGTCCGAGGGGGACATCAAAAAAGGCATGATCATCTCCACGTTCTTTGCGGTTGTGGTTGCCGGAGGCAGCTATTTCCTGGGCGGCTTCGGGCGGCTGTTCTCCGATCAGATCGACATTGCTGCAAACGGTTATGATTCCGTAGTACCCACCATGCTCTCCGGCCTTTCTTCGGGAATGCTGGCGCTGGTGGTGATTCTGGTGCTGTCGGCCTCCATGTCCACCCTGTCCTCCCTGGTGATCGCGTCCTCCTCTACGCTGACCATCGATCTGCTCAAGGACAACATCATCAAGGAGATGTCCGAAAAGAAGCAGGTGCTGATCATCCGGGCGCTGGTGGTGGTGTTTATCGCGATCTCCGCGGTGATTGCCCTGTTCCAGTACAACACCAAATCCAATTTCATCGCCCAGCTCATGGGCGTGAGCTGGGGCGCGCTGGCTGGCGCATTCCTGGCCCCCTTCCTCTACAGCCTGTACTGGAAGAAGACCACTCGGGCAGCCTGTTGGGTGTGCTTTGTGTTCGGCAGCGTACTGATGCTGCTGAACATGGCGGTTCGGTCCAGTTTCCCGGCGATCCTTCAGTCGCCCATCAACTGCGGCGCGGTGGCCATGCTGGCGGGCCTGGTGATCGTACCGGTGGTCAGCGCCTTTACCGGGAAGCCCGACGCACAGCTGGTGGAAAATGCGTTTGCGTGCTACAACAAAACTACGGAAGTGCCCCAGAAAACGGCGCTGGGTGAATAAACGGCATCGGATCAGGGATGGACAAGCTCCATCCCTGATTTTTGTTTACATAGTTTCAAATGAGCGCCCGGCATCGGGCAGCATTTGCACTTTTTTCCTTTTGTCGTGAAAATGACAAAAAATTTTTTTAAATTCCGGGGTACTTTTTACTTTATAGTGCTTGCCGAAGATGGCATTTTCCTGTAAAATACTGATATTAGCTGCTTCATTTCCGGAAACCCTTTTCTGCGTAAGAAGCGGCTATCACTCATTATGTGCCGGAAACGGCGAAAAAAGTATTGGAGGAATGAAACCATGCACAAGAAAATTTTTGCGCTGCTGCTGGCTCTGGCCATGGTCCTGAGCCTGGCTGCCTGCGGACAGAGTGTCGGCGAGGCTGCCCCTGCCGCTGAGGCTGGTTCCGCTGCGGCCGCCAGTGCGGCAGAGGGCTCCGCGGAAGCTCCCGCGGAGGGCGCCCTGAAGGTCGGATTCGTGTACATCGGCGACGCCAGTGAGCCCTACACCGCCAACTTCATCATGGCTGAGGACGCCATCAAGGCGGAGTTCGGTGACAAGGTGGAGTGCATTGCCAAGTACAACGTGGCTGAGGACGCGGTGGAAGATCCTGTTCGCGAGCTGTGCGAGGCCGGCTGCGGCATCATCTTCACCACCAGCTTCGGCTACGGCGCCACCGTCAAGGAGATGGCCCAGCAGTATCCCGACATCCAGTTCTGCCAGGCCACCTGCGCCGACGCGGACGACACCGTGAAGAACTACCACAACTACATGGGCCATATCTATCAGGGCCGTTATGTGGCCGGCATCGTGGCGGGCATGAAGCTCCAGGAGATGATCGACAACGGCACTGTTGCTGCGGATCAGGCAAAGATCGGCTATGTGGCCGCCTTTGACTATGCAGAGGTCATCTCCGGCTACACTGCGTTCCTGATGGGCGTGCGCTCCATTGTGCCCGACGTGACCATGGACGTGCAGTATGCCGGCAGCTGGGGCGACTACGACACCGAGAAGACCATTGCCACCGCGCTGATCGAGGACGGCTGCTGCATCATCTCCCAGCACTCTGACACCACCGGCCCTGCCGAGGCCTGCGAGGACGCCAAGGCCAAGGGCACCGAGGTCTACTGCGTTTCCTACAACCAGGATATGACCGACGTGGCTCCCAACACCTGCCTGATCTCCTCCCGCCAGGACTATGCCCCCTATGAGGTGGCTGCGGTCCAGGCTGTGCTGGACGGCAAGGGCGATACCATCGCCGTGGACGAGGGCGCCGGCTTTGAGAAGGGCTGGGTCGCCATGACCGAGCTGAACACCGCCATCGCCGCGGAGGGCACCCAGGAAAAGATCGACGAGACCGTGGAAGCCTTTAAGTCCGGCTCCCTGAAGGCCACCGATGTGTTCAAGGGTCCCTATACGGCTACCAACCCCTACAGCAACGAGACCATCGATCTCAACGAGGGCTTTGCCGAGAACGCGGAGACCTCTGCGCCTGCCTTCGGCTACGTGATCAACGAGATCATCAACATCAAGGGCAACTGATTGAAAAGCTCTGCATGGGCGGAGCCGGGTTTTCCCGGCCCCGCCTACATGGCTTTCCGGGGCCTCTGAAGCCTGCGGCCGGAATCCGGCAGCAAGCTTGAGCGACTCCTGAAATGACGATGAGAGAGGAGAGTTTTATGGAAAAGGAAACCGCCATTCGGCTGGAGGGGATCACCAAACGATTCGGGGATGTGGTTGCAAACCGGTCGGTTTCTCTTGAGGTCTACCGGGGCGAGATCCTGTCCCTGCTGGGAGAGAACGGCAGCGGAAAGACCACGCTGATGAACATGATCTCCGGAATCTACTTCCCCGACCAGGGCCATATCTTCGTGGGGGAAAAAGAGGTGCTGATCCGCTCCCCAAAGGACGCCATCGATCTGGGGATCGGCATGATCCATCAGCATTTCAAGCTGGTGGACGTTCTGACAGCCGCGGAGAATATCGTGCTCGGCCTCCGCGAGAAGGGAAAGTTTGACAAAAAAGCGGTGGCGGCGAGAGTGCAGGCCATCAGCGAAAAATACGGTTTTTCCATAGACCCCCAGAAAAAGGTCTATGATATGAGTGTCAGCGAGAAGCAGACCGTGGAGATCATCAAGGTGCTCTATCGCGGCGCAGATATTCTGATTCTGGACGAGCCCACTGCCGTCCTGACGCCCCAGGAGACGGAAAAACTCTTTGCGGTGCTCCGGGCCATGCGGGATGACGGAAAGGCCATCATCATCATCACCCATAAGCTGCAGGAGGTGCTGGAGCTGTCCGACCGGGTTTCCGTTCTCCGGAAGGGCGAGTATATCGGCACCGTCCCCACGTCAGAAGCCACAGCCCAGTCCCTGACGGACATGATGGTGGGACAGGCCACCGTCCTGAACATCGAGCGGCCGGAGCCGGTCAACCCGCAGAGACGGCTGAGCGTGACGGGTCTCACCGTAGTGGACGGCAATGGCGTGCGGAAGCTCAGCAACGTGAGTTTTGACGTCTACGGCGGGGAGATCCTGGGGATCGCGGGCATTTCCGGCTGCGGGCAGAAGGAACTGCTGGAGGCGATTGCCGGACTTCAGAGCGTACAGACCGGTTCCATCATCTATCACTCCGAAAACGGCAGCGAAGAACTGGTGGGCAAATCCGCCATGGCCATCCGGGAGAAGGGCATCCGTCTGAGCTTTGTTCCAGAGGACCGGCTTGGCATGGGTCTGGTGGCCAACATGGATATGGCAGGCAATATGATGCTCCGCTCCTTCAAACGGGGCCGGTTCGGCCTTTCCGACCGGAAAAGCCCGGAGGTTTTGGCGGAGCAGGTCAAGGACGATCTGGAGGTCGTGACGCCCAGCATCCAGACACCGGTGCGCCGGATGTCCGGCGGAAACGTGCAGAAGGTGCTGGTGGGCCGGGAGATCGCGGCGGAGCCAAAGATCCTGATGACCGCCTACGCGGTCCGGGGACTGGACATCAACACCTCCTATACCATCTATCATCTGCTGAACCAGCAGAAGGAGAAGGGCGTGGCGGTGATCTACGTGGGCGAGGATCTGGACGTACTGCTGGAGCTGTGTGACCGGATCCTGGTTCTGTGCGGCGGTCAGGTCAGCGGGATCCTCAACGGCCGCAGCGCCACCCGGGAACAGGTGGGCCTGATGATGACGAAAGTGGGAGGTGCCTCATGAACAGAAAGGAACCGCTGATCCGTCTGGCAAAGCGGGACGATCTGGGCACCCTGACTGCCTGGATCATTCGGATCGCGTCGATCTTCGCCGCGCTGATCCTGTTTGCGGGACTGATCGTCTCTGTGGGCTACAACCCGGTATCCGTGTATGTGGCCATGATCGGCGGCGCACTGGGCTCGCCGCTGAATATCCAGCAGACCATCAAGATCATGATCCCTCTGCTGGGCGCTTCACTGGCCATCGCGCCGGCGTTTAAGATGAAGTTCTGGAACATCGGCGTGGAGGGACAGATCACGGTGGGCGGCATCTGCGCCACCTACTTTGCCCTCACCTTCCAGAACAGCTGGCCCTCCGGACTGCTGCTGCCGGTGATGTGCCTGGCGGCTGCCATCGGCGGCGGCCTGTGGGGGATGCTTCCGGCGGTGTTCCGGGCCAAATGGGGCACCAATGAGACGCTGTTCACGCTGATGCTCAACTATATCGCCATCGGTGTGGTGAAATATCTGCAGGGCGGCCCCTGGGAAAAGGTGCCCAAGGGGACCCAGATGATCGAGCGCTTTGCCCAGACGGCCCGGATGCCCAACGTCTGGGGCGTGACTGCGGGCGGCTTCCTCGTACTGGCGCTGGTGATCTTTATGTACTGCTATCTCCGGTTCACCAAGCAGGGCTATCAGATCGCCGTGGTGGGCGAGAGCGAGGCCACGGCCCGGTATGCCGGCATCAACGTGGGCCGGGTCATTGTGCGGACCATGTTCGTCTCCGGCGCCATTGCAGGACTGGTGGGATTTATCGTGGTGTCCGGCATCAACTACACCCTGTCGGATTCTGTGGCCGGCGGCGTGGGCTTCACGGGAATCACCGTAGCCTGGCTGGCCCAGCTCAATCCTATCGGGATGGTGTTTATCTCCATGCTCCTGGCGGTGCTGACCAAGGGCGCATCCACCATCAACACCCTGACCCATAACGCTCTGCCGGAGAGCATGAGCGATATGCTCACCGGTCTGATCCTGTTCTGCATGCTGGCCAGCGAATTCTTCATCCGGTATCGTATGATCTTCCGGACCCGGCAAAAGGAGGCGGCGAAATGACATTCTTTGTGAACTTCTTTGTGGCCGCCGTTCTGATGGGAACCACGCTGATGTACGGCACACTGGGCGAGATCCTGACGGAAAAGGCCGGCAACATGAACCTTGGCGTGGAGGGCCTGATCTATATGGGCGGCTCCTCGGGCCTCATCGCAGCATTCCTGTATGAGCGCGCCATGGGAGCGGGGGCGGTGCCCGGCGTGTCGGTGGCCCTGGCTTTTGTGGCGGCGTTCCTGGCGGCGGCTCTGGGCAGTCTGCTCTACGCCTTCCTGACCATCACCCTCCGCACCAACCAGAACGTCACCGGTCTGGCGCTGACGATTTTCGGCGTGGGTTACGGCGAGTTCTTCGGCGAGTACTTCCGGGGCGTGGGCGGCGGCCGTCTGCAGATCTCCGAAGCTGCCGGCGCGATCTACTCCCAGCCGCTCCTCCCCGCGTTCCTGCGGGATATCCCGGTGGTGGGAAAGCTGCTGTTCTCCTATAACTTCATGATCTATCTGTGCGTGGCCATTGCCTTTGTGATGGCGTGGTACTTTGCCCGGACCCGCAGCGGCATGAGCCTGCGGGCCGTGGGGGAGGACCCGGCCACCGCCGATGCGGCCGGCATCAATGTGACCCGGTACAAGTACCTGGCCACCTGCCTGGGCGGCGGGATCTGTGGGCTTGGGGGCCTGTATTTCACGATGGTATCCGGCGGCGGCAACTGGTCCACCGGAGCCATGGACGGCAAGGGATGGCTGGCGGTTGCGCTGGTGATCTTCGCCCTGTGGCGGCCTCTGCGGGCGGTTTGGGGTTCCATCGTATTCGGCGCGCTGATGATTATGTACATGCGCGTGACCCAGTTCCGCATCCCCACGGAGATCTACAAGATCCTGCCCTATGTGGTGACGGTGATCGTGCTGATCTCCATCTCGATCCGCCAGAAGCGGGAAAACCAGCCTCCGGCGAGCCTGGGCGCGGCCTACTTCCGGGAGGAACGGTAAATCAAAGGAAACAGCGTCATCGGTTTTCCGATGACGCTGTTTTTCAGTATTGCTCTTTTTTCAGCTTTCGTATGTCGTTTCCGGCAAAGACCAGGATCCGGTATTCTCCGTCCAGCCGGGAGGCGATCTGGGGCGTGTAGCGCTGGGAGAGCTGCTGCAGAGTGAAATTCGTTGAGATGATGGTGGGCCTTTCCGAAAGAATCCGGCTGTTGATGATGGAGTACAGGGCAGGGGAGATAAAGCTGGTGTTCATCTCCGTGCCAAGGTCGTCCAGGATCAGCAGGTCGCATTCCAGAATACGCTCCGCCATGCGAAGCTCCTCTTCCGTACCGCCTCCGAATTTCTGCTTCTCCATACAGGAGAACACATGGATGGCGGTATCGTATACCACGCTGTATCCCCGGTTTACCACCTCCCGGGCAATGCAGGCGGAGAGGAAGGTCTTTCCGAGCCCGGGGGCGCCGTTCATCAGCAGATTCCTCCCGGGGCCCGGCCGGAAGTGACTGGCGTACTCCACGCAGGATTCATAGTTGAATTCCATCTGCTCCCGGGGAGAAAGACCGGTGGCGGGATTGACGGCGGTGGGATAATAATCCAGAGAAAAGTCGTCAAAGGTGGCATTGGTGCTCAGCAGGCTGGTCAGCTCCCGCTTCTGTTCCTCACAGCAGTACTTCCTGAGGCAGGAGCACATCTCGGCGCCCACATAGCCGGTATCCCGGCAGCGGGGGCACAGGGGCTTCTCGTCCAGCGCGTCCGCGTCGTATCCGTTTTCCTCCAGCAGATAGTGAAGCTCCTCCTGCAGATCCCTGTTCCGCCGGCGGATGGCGTCAATGGCCTCTGTGGGGTCCTCGCCCCGCCGGAGGGAATGGGAGATCACTTCCGCCATAGTGGCCCGGAGCTTCCGCTCCAGCTCCGCCGCCTCGGGCAGCTCCTCGCAGATCTCTTCCCGCTGGGACCGCTGCAGCGCCCGGTGGGATTCCACCGCCTCCGCATAGCGGCTCCTGGCCCGCTGGAGTACGTCTTTATCGTATCCCATGGATCACTCCTCCTTCATTGCCTCCCGCTTCCGCTTCATGGCGGCGATAGCCTGCATTTCGCTCTCGCCCGGCGTGAATGCGGTATCTGTTCGGCCCACCGCCGTTTTCCGGTCTGCACTCTGGATCTGTTCCATCCGGTGCAGGCCCTTTTCATGCCACTTCAGCAGGATCCCGTTCATGTAGGGCCACACCAGGGAGCCCTTGTTGACCAGCGTTTTTTCGTAGGCGGACTGGATGGTTTCCGGGTCGAAGCCCCAGCCCAGCCAGGATTGGATGTAGGTCTGCTCCGCCTCCACCAGCGGCCGGTCCAGATGGAGGATTCGCTTGATCTGCCCTTCGGGGCTCAGGGACCGGAGGCGCTTGCCGATATAGTCTGAGGCGCGCTCCAGAGTTGTGATGCCCCGGTTGGCCCAGTTATAGCATTCCTTTTCGATGGCCCGCATGGTGATGGTCCGGTCTTTGCCGTGGGTGCGGTTGTAGTATTCGTTTTTCTGCATGCAGAAGGTCACGGCCATGTTGACCACCTCCGGCGGCAGCTGCAGATAATCCCGGATGGCCAGGAGCGTTTTGAGCTCCTCCGAGGTCAGGGGACGGCCCAGCCTGCGGCTGATCTCCCCCTGAAGCAGGGAAAAGCTGCCGTCCTGGGCGGCGAAAGCGGCCACGGCCTCCCCGGTATAGGCCGGGGCGGAGGCTTTATCGTACCGCGCGCGCTCGGCGGATAATTCCATGAGGCCCAGCTGTTTGAGCAGCGTTTCCGCCCAGCCCAGAGTCTGGGCCTGCATATGCAGCGCCTCCTGGGCGTGGAGCAGCCGGGTATCTCCGGTGGCTTTTATATACAGGTAGACCAGAGCGGCGTCTCCGTTCCCGGCGGACAGAAGCTTTGCAGTCTCCTGCGGCGTCAGCGAGATATAGTCCAGTGGTTCCATTAGTCCTCCGTCATTTCGTTTTCCAGATCGATTTCCTGCGCGGGGTACTGGGCGTTGAAGTAATAGTCCAGAATGTCCACCGCAACGTCGGCAAAGTTGCTGCCGGACGCGCCGTGCTCCACATAGACGGCGATGGCGATCTCGGGATTGATTGCCGGCGCCCAGCAGATGAACGCGCCGTTATCCGAGCCGAGGGAGCCGTGCTGGGCGGTACCGGTCTTGGCGCAGCATTCCACAGGATAGTCCCGGAGGCCCTTGCCGGTGCCCTCGGTGACGCACATCCGGGTGCCCTGATAGATGGTCTGATACTCCTGTTCGGTCAGGAGATTGGTGGCCGCGGGCACGTAGTCGTTGACCTTCAGGGTGGACTGGAAGTCCGCGGACATGATCCGGCGCAGGAAGGTGGCGTTGTAGAGCGTACCGCCGTTGCCCATGGCCGAGGCGTACCGGCACAGCTGCAGCGGCGTCACCTGGTTGAGGGACTGGCCGATGGCCGCGGTGGCCGTATCCGCGTCCCACCACTGGCCGTCAGAAGTGTCGGCCCCATAGACCTCCGCCTTGCTGGCCTTGGAGGCCAGCATGCCGGGGTTGTTGTAGACCTCGCATCCGGCGTCCTGCCCGATGCCGAAGGAGGTGGCCACCTCGTCGAGCCGGTCGATGCCGATCATCAGGCCCATGTTGTAGAAGTAGATGTTGCAGGACTGGGCGATGGCGCTGCACATATCCAGATTGCCGTGAACGCCGCCCTGCTTGTAGATCCAGCAGTACAGCCTGGTGCCGTCGGAGAATTCCTTGTAGCCGTTGCCGGCGATGGTGGTGGCGGGGGAGATCCCGGCCCGCATGGCAGCAGTGGCGGTGATGAGCTTGAAGGTGGATCCAGGGGGATAGGCGTTGAGCAGCGCCCGGTTCCGCAGGGGAGAAACGTCCTGATCCAGCAGCTCGTTATATTTGTCAAAATAGTCGCTGGGGTCATAGGTGGGATAGTTGGCGGCGGCCCAGACTTCCCCGTTCTGGGGATTCATGACCACCACGGCCCCTGCGTCCGCGTCCCATCCGTCGGATTTGCCGTTGAGGGTGCGGTTGGCGGAGACCTCCTGAATGTGGGTGGCGAGGCTCTTCTCCGCCACCTCCTGCATGTTGATGTCGATGGTGGTGACCACATTTCCGCCGCTCTGGGGTTCCACCTCCCAGTATTCGTCCAGCACAGTTCCGTCTGCGGCCACGGTGACCACTTTGGTGCCGTCCTCGCCGTGCAGGTACTCCTCAAAGCCCTGCTCCAGACCCTCCTGGCCCACCTTGGCGTCCATGGCATAACCCAGGGCCTTGTAGGTGTTCTCATACTGGTCCTCGTCCATGGCGCGGACGTAGCCCAGAAGCTGAGCGGCAAAGGTGGTGTTGTATTCCCGGACGGTGGTGGTGGTCACGTCCATGCCGGGAACGGCCAGCTCCTTGAGGATGGCGAGCTGATCCGCAGACACGTCCTCCGCCAGCGTGTACACGTCGGCGTTGGCGTAGGCGGGCAGATCCAGCTCATACCGGAGTCCCATAATCAGCCGGGCTTCCCGGTCGGTGTATTCGTCGGAGATGTGGTAGACCTGACGGAGTTTTTTTGCCAGGTTTTCCGCCGTCATGTCCGCGTCCCATTCCCGGCCAAGGAGATAGCGCTTGAAGGTGTAATCGACTTTGTCTTCGACGTAGGAATAGGGGGCGGCGTCGTTGAGGGGCAGGCCGTCCTCGTATTTGATGTCGTTTTTTTTGCAGGTCTCCGCAAGCCGCAGGAGCAGACCGTTGGGGTCGTCCGCGTTGAAGAGCACAAAGCTGTTGAGGGTCACGCTGTAGGTGGCCCGGTTGCTGACCAGAACGTTTCCGTGCCGGTCGAGGATCTCGCCCCGGGCGGCGGCGACCTTCAGAGAGTAGGTGGTCACGTCGGAGCTTCCGTAGGTATTGGCGTCGTTTTTTACCAGCTGCAGTCCGAAGAGACGGAAGGTGAAAACCAAAGCGATCAGCAGGGAGAGAATCGCGACGATGGTAATGCGGGAACGATAGAGTCTATCCATGGATGCCTCCAATCCGGGAGATATACGCGGTAAGGGGATACAGTCCCAAGCACAGGACCAGGGCGATCAGCGCCTCCGGCACAAAGACCGTGAACAGAGCGTAGGGCGGAATGATGCCGGAGAAAATGCCGTAAACGGTATAGACACCGTCGGTGAGCAGCAGGGCGCCCGCGCTGATGCTCAGGGCCGTCTTGAGCCCCTGGAGCAGATACCGGTCCGTGATCAGTCCGGCCAGAATGCCCACTGCGGTGAGGAGCAGAATGCACCATGCGCCGTAGAAGGAGAGCTGGGAGCTCCACGCCCAGAGGCATCCGCCGGCCAGACCGAAGATACTGCCCCGTTCGGCGCCCTCGCAGACGCTGATGCAGGATACGGCCACCGGCATGACGCTGGGGACCAGCCCGAGGCCGATAGTGCCGAATACGGAGGTCTGAAGCAGTTCCGCCAGGATCAGGACCACCGCATAAAGGGCCATCTTAATGCGAAATTGGTTTTTTGAGGACATGATGACACCCTTTCCGCGTCAGTCGTTGATGTCGAAGGACTTGATGATGAACACCTGCTCCACGGTGTTGATGTTCACCGTGGGGGTGATGATGGCGTATTTTGCCACGTTTACCTCGTCATTGCCCACGTCGGTGACGGTTCCCACCACCAGACCGGCAGGATAGATGTCGCCGTCGCCGGAGGTCAGGAGCTGGTCGCCGTTGCGGATCGTTGCGGAGGAGCTGATATAGCTGGCCCGGAGGGTTCCCTGGCGCATGAGCTCAAAGTTGCCCTGGGCGATGCAGCTGTAGCCGCTGCCGAAGATATAGGAGCCGATCTCGGAGGTGGTGTCGAGGATGGTGGTGACCGTGGCCCAGCTGGAGCCGGTCTCTGTGATCAGGCCCAGCACCTGGCCGTCGGCGGTGATGGCGCACATGCCCGCCTCCAGGCCCGAGGAGGAGCCCTTGGAGATGGTCATGACGCTGCCGTAGCTGGAGGAGTCCCAGGAGACCACGTTGGCGATCTCAAAGACAAAATCCGTATGCTTGTCCTGGAGGGAAAGCAGGGCGCGGAGGTGTTCGTTTTCCTGCTTGTAGCTCTGGGAATTGCGGATGTCCTGATTCTGCTGGGACATGACCACCCGAAGCTGTTCGTTTTCCGCCTCCAGCAGCTCATAGCCGAAAATGTAGTTGTAGAGGTTTTCTGCCCGGCGCACCAGAAGACTGGTGGCGCTCTTGACAGGGGTCATGACCACGGAGACGGCGTTGTTCATGGGGGACGCCTTTCCCGGCCGCAGAATGATAAAGCCCATGGTGACCAGCGCGCAAAGCGCGGCAATGACGATCACCACGCGGATTCTTGTGGTAAAAAAGTTTCTCATAGTGCCTCCAGCACGGGAATGCCCGCCTGCCGCAGCATCTTTGCGGCGGTGTGCAGGGGCAAACCCATGACGTTGTAGTAATCTCCCGAAATGCCTGTGGCAAAGACCGCCGCATAGCCCTGAATGCCGTAGGCTCCGGCCTTGTCCAGCGGTTCTCCGGTGGCAACATAGGCGTCGATTTCCGCGTCGCTCAGCGCGGCAAAGTGAACCTCGGTGACCTCGCACCGGGTCTGACAATGGCTGCCCTGCATGACGGTGACGCCGGTGAGCACGTGGTGCGTCCGGCCGGAGAGCGCATGCAGCATCCTTCGGGCGTCGTCAGCGTCCGCGGGCTTTCCGAGGATCGTGTCCTCCAGAACCACCACCGTGTCCGCAGACAGAATGACGGGATCCTCCGGATGACGGGCGGCGATGGCGCAGGCTTTGTTCCGGCTCAGACGCATGACCTGCTCGGCGGGACTCAGTCCCGGGACCAGCGTCTCGTCCGTATCCGCGGCCTCTATGGTAAAGTGCAGGCCGATCCGCTCCAGAAGCTCCCGCCGTCGGGGGGAAGCGGAGGCCAGAATAAAGGGTTTTGTTTGCATTTGGCTGAGATCTCCGTTTCTGATCGCTTATTCCACGCCCCGCAGGTAGAGCCCCCGGGTGGATACGCCGGGATCAAAGGTGCCGCCCCGGGCGTAGTCCTGCAGGATGGTGTTGACCTGCTGGTCGTTTTCCGTGGTGAAGTTCAGCCGCAGGGCCCACAGGCCCAGATTCTGAAGCTCGCCCAGGCGATCGGCCCAGTATAGCTTCCGGCTGTTATAGATGACGTTGCGGCAGGTGTCGCCGTCCCGCATCACCGGGAACCGGCTGCCGGTGCGGTCTACCAGATTTGTGCTGCCGCTGCCGCAGGTGCAGGAGCCGGTGCGGCTGTGGATGACGCAGTTTTCCGTGATCATCATGGGAACCCGCCCGAAAGCAATGAGCTCAGTAGGTACCGGCTTGGACAGATCCCGGATCTGGGGCAGCGTCAGTTCAAAGGATACCGTCAGGGAAGAAAGACCCATGCCGGCGTAGGTGTTGGCACTGCCGGAATTGAACACGTTCAGGCCGAAATCCCCGTGCAGCTCAAAGCCCACCCGGCGGACCGGATCGATCATGCCAATGTTGCCCACCAGCGCGTCCCGGACGCCCAGGGCCCAGGCCTGATTGAGCTGCTGCAGGATGGCGTCCCACTGGCCGGGCAGCACCACCCGGGGCAGTACTACCGCGACTCTGAGGGATTGGAGGGCGGCCGTGACGGCAGGGTCCCGGGAGACGGCCATGCTCAGGGGCATATACAGAAGGGCGGGGCAGAATATGCGGAGCTGGCGGGTCAGCTGCTCCGTGGTCTGGACGCTGACGGTATACACCGGCTGGCCGGAAACGGAGGTATAGACCGGGGGCTGAGAAAACACCCCGGTGCGGGTCTCCGGAACCTGCCCGCGAAGGGCGGACAGCCGGTCCAGCACCTCCCGTCGCATGGCGTTGACAGAGGCTGCGGAGAGGATCAGTCCCTCCTCCAACTCCAGAGAAACGTCGGAAACTGCGTAGGGCGTTCCGCCGCTTTTGCTCAGCCGCTGGGCCAGAGCGGCCTGATCCAGCGGACGGGACACGGCAAGCTCCGGCATATCGCCCTGGACCTGCGCCCAGTTGCCGTCCTTGTCTATGGCGGTGAGGGTGGTGGGATATCCGTACCGGACGGACATCTCCATGGCTACGGTGACACGCTGGGTTTCGGAGTGTTCATAGGTGGCTCTGGCGGCGGCGAAGAGCTTCCGGTCCTGCTCCTCGTCCTGCCGGGTGCCGAACATGTCCGCGCCGATCTTTCCTTTATAATATCCGTCAGTGAAGCCCTGCCGGGAGAAGACCTTCCTGAGGGCCTTGATCTGCTGGTCGGTGACGGGCTTTCCCTGGGCCGCGTCCTTATAGATCCGCGTGGTGATGGCCACATACTCCGCCCGCTTCATCCGGCCTTCGATTTTCACGCAGGCAACGCCCATCCGCTCCAGGTCCCGGAGATAGGACACCAGACAGTTGTCCTTGAGGCTCAGCGGATAACGGTTTTCGCTGCGGTCAAAGCCATAGGACATCCGGCAGGGCTGGGCACACTGGCCCCGGTTGCCGGAACGGCGGCCGATCATGGCGGACATATAGCACTGGCCGGAATGGCACATGCAAAGGGCGCCGTGGACAAAGACCTCCAGCTCGATGGGACTGGCCTGGCAGATGGCTGCAATCTGGCTGCGGCTGAGCTCCCGGGCGAGAACCACCCGGCTGACGCCCATTTCCGCGGCCTTCAGAACGCCCTCAAGATTGTGGACCGACATCTGGGTGCTGGCGTGGATGGGCATATCCGGCGCCACCTGGCGGACCATCTGCAGCACGCCCAGATCCTGTACCAGAATGGCGTCCACGCCTGCGTTCTTCGCGTCCAGCACAACCTGTGCGGCGGCCTTCAGTTCCCGGTCCAGGACCAGCGTATTGAGGGTCAGATAGACCTTCACGCCGCGGATGTGACAGTAGCTGACGGATTGGCGGAGCTGCTCGGATGTAAAGTTTTTGGCGTTCATGCGGGCGTTGAAGGAGCCGTAGCCCAGATAGACCGCGTCTGCGCCGTTCTGCACCGCGGCCACCAGCGCGTCGCTGGAGCCGGCGGGGGATAGCACTTCAAGCATATTCTAACCTCGTTTTATGGAAATCCCGGGGCAAATCGGCCCATGGGTACAAAATTCCTATTTTGAACCATTATTATAACACATTTCTTCCGCCGGGGAAAGTCCTTTGCGGGAAATCCTGCGGGTTTTTCCGGATAAAAAAGTTTCCTGCCGCAGTGCGGCAGGAAACGGAACCTGCATACCGTATCGGTCCGGTCAGGTCTGATACTGGCTCTGGGCCAGCATCAGAAGCATATAGGCGGGAACGGAGGGCTCGCCCAGTTTGGCCTCCGGCTTGCTCTCTCCGTGGAAATCGCTGCCGCCGGTGGGGTAGAGCAGATACTTCTCCGCCAGATCGTAGAGCTTGTTCTGGTCGGCCTGCGTGTAGCCGGTGTAGAGGATCTCCATACCGGAAAACTTCGCTTCTGCAGCGGCCTTCACCAGACCATCCAGTTCCGCCCGGGTGAACCCGTACTGCAGCGGGTGGGCCAGTACGGCCACGCCCCCGGAGGAGCGGATCATCGAAGCGGCGTCCTCCAGGGAGATCAGTTCCCGGGGCACATAGCAGCTCCGGCCCTCGCCCAGATACCGCCGGAAGGCTTCCTTGACGGAGGAAACTGCCCCCTGCTCCACCAGCGCTTCGGCGATATGGGGGCGGCCGATGACCGCGTCGGGGTGGCTGCG
>CACYXZ010000032.1 GCA_902778525.1 Oscillospiraceae bacterium
GGAATTGGAACAAAGACTGGAAGAAAAAATGGATCGCTGGATGTATTTGAGCGAACTGGATGAGCGGATTCGGGCGCAAAAAGAATAAAAATTCATTTCCTGATGCCAATTGTTAATATTTATGCACAATAACCATATTAGGCAATTTTTTTTCTTCGGTTTTTGTTGAAGAATCCTTGCAGAATGACGCAGGATGGAATATAATAAGGCATTATAAAACAAACAAGGTACTAACATTAACGGAGGCAGGGAAGCATGAAGTTTTCCGAAATGATCTATCAGCGTCCGGAACTGGAAACGCTGACTGCGGAAATGACCGCATTGACCGCGCGGCTCAAAGACGCAGACCGGTATGAGACGGCCAGAGAAGTTTTTCTGGAAAAGGAAAAACTGGACAAGCGGGTCCAGACACAGGCGACTCTCGCAGAAGTCCGTCACACCATTGACACCAGAGATGCTTTCTATGATGAGGAGGTTAAATTCTGGAATAACGCCATGCCTGAGCTGCAGGAATATGCCCAGGCATGGACGAAGACCATGCTCGCGTCGCCGTTCCGGAAGGATTTTGCTGCGGAGTACGGGGATCTGATGTTCGTCAACGCGGAAATCCAGCTCAAGACGTTCTCTCCGGAGATCATTCCCGAACTGCAGCAGGAAAACGATCTGACCCAGGAATATGAAAAGCTCCTGGCCTCTGCGCAGATTCCCTTTGAGAACGGGGTCTATACCCTGTCTCAGCTCAGCCCCTTTAAGAATGACCCGGACGACGGCCGCCGGCTTGCGGCATGGCAGGCTGAGGGCGGCTGGTACAAGGCCAATCAGCCGAAGCTGGATGAGATCTACGATAAGCTCGTCCGGCTTCGGGACACGATGGGCCGAAAGCTTGGGTATGACGGCTATACGGAGCTCGGGTATTACCGCATGGGCCGGAACTGCTATACAAAAGAGGATGTGGAGAAATTCCGCGCCGCTGTTGTGGAGTATCTGGTTCCCGTGGCGGATTCCATCTATAAAGAGCAGGCTGAGCGGTTGGGAAAGAGCTATCCGCTGAGCTTTGCGGACGCTGCGCTTGAATTCCGCTCCGGCAATCCCAAACCTGCCGGCAGCGCCGATGATATTCTTGCCGCCGGGAAAAAGTTCTATGACGAGCTTTCGCCGGAAACATCCCGGTTCTTCCGCATGATGCTGGACGACAAGCTGATGGATGTGCTTTCCACAGAGGGAAAGGCCGGAGGCGGTTACTGCACCAGCATCCCGGATTATGACGTTCCCTTTATCTTCGCGAATTTCAACGGCACCCAGCATGACGTGGAGGTTGTTACCCATGAAGCGGGACACGCCTTTGCGGCATGGATGAACCGGGACCGGATTCCCCTGGAGACGGTTTGGCCCAGCATGGAAGGATGCGAGGTCCACTCCATGTCCATGGAGTTCATGGCATGGCCTTGGGCAGAGGACTTTTTCGGCGTGGACGCCAGAAAGTTCCGCTACAGTCATCTTGCCGGCGCGCTGACCTTTATCCCCTACGGGACCATGGTGGATCACTTCCAGCATGTAGTCTATGAAAAGCCGGAAATGACCCCGGCGGAGCGTCATGCCGTCTGGAAAGAACTGCTTGGCGTATATATGCCCTGGATGAAGCTGGATGGGGAGATCCCGTTCTATGCCGAAGGGGAGGGCTGGCAGCGGCAGTCCCATATCTACTCCAGCCCCTTCTACTATATTGATTATTGCCTGGCACAGACCGTGGCGCTTCAGTTCTGGGCTATGTTGCAAAGCGACCGCAGCGCCGCCTGTCCCTTTGATCCCCAATGTCTCCGGAGCGTTTGCCGGAAGGCGAAGACCTGGCTCAGCGAATATGACCTGAGCGGCATCCGCTGAGATGTTCGGGAGAAGGCGCCGCTCGGAGCTCGAGCATGTGACGCGGAACGCGGCGGGAGAGTTTATCTATACCGGCGACTGGTACGCGTATTCCGGAACGGTTCCGCGCAAACGGCTGATCTGTGAATTGTGGGGCTTATGCGGAGTCGCCGCAGCGCTGCTTCTGGTTTCAGGATTCCTGCCTGCGCCGGGATTGATCGGCAGCTGGTATGTGCAGATCCCCTACGTACTGTCCCTCGGCGCACTGCTTTCGGTCCTTTGGGCGCTTGGCCGCCTGAGTCTGGCCGGAGATCCCATTCGGGAATCCGTTCTTTACGGTGCGGCGCAGAGCCTGCCGAGACGGCTCGTTTTGGCGGCCGTTCTGTCTGGCTTGACCGCCGTTTGCGAGGCGCTGTTCCTGCTGCGGAATGGGGATCAGAACGCGCTGCCGGTGGGAATCGCGTTTCTTGTACTGTCAGCGGTCGGGTGCGCTGTGCTTGTTCTCTCCCGCCTCCGGATCTCTCGGATGAGCTGGGAGGAAAAGCAAAAATAAGAAGGCGTACGCCTTCTTCATGTCTGTAAACAGACATGATTTAACATTGTGTAACATTGGAAGAAGGAAATGATTCCGTGTTCAATATTTTAAAGGAGGAAAAAAACAAAATGAGCAACAAGATCAAACTGTTGTCACTGCTGCTGGCTGTCTGCATGTGCATCGGCCTGTTTGCGGCATGCGGCGACAAAACTGAGTCCGCAGCTTCTTCGGCTGAAGTAGCTTCCGCTGCGGAAACTGAGGAAGCCACCCCTCTGGTGGTTGGCTACTCTCCCTTCAACGGCAAGTTCTCCCCGTTCTTCTCGGAGACTGCCTATGACCAGGATGCCTGGCTGATGACCCAGCTGCCGCTGTTCACCAGCGACCGTACCGGCGCCGTCATCCAGAAGGGCATCGAGGGTGAGACCATTAACTACAATGGCACGGACTATACCTATTATGGTCCCGCTGACATGACCATCACCGAGAATGACGACGGCACCGTCTTCTATGACATCAAGCTCCGTGACGACCTGAAGTTCTCCGACGGAGAGCCCATGACCATTGACGACGTGATTTTCTCCATGTATGTCCTGTGCGATCCTACCTATGACGGCAGCTCCACGCTGTTCGCCCAGCCCATCGAGGGCATGGAGGAGTATCGCTCCGGCATGGACACCCTGTACAACCTGCTTCTCGCTGCCGGCAGAGACAACACGGATTATAAATATTGGGACGAAGCGACTCAGACTGAGTTCTGGGCCAGCCTGGATAAGGCCGGCGAGGCCTTTGCCCAGGAGATCGTCGATTACTGCAAGGACAACGGCATTAACGCTCCCGAAGATTCCGTGGCTGCCTGCGCCGCCAACTGGGGCTTTGAGCTTCCTGAGGACGCCACCACCGCTGATTTCTTCGCCGCCATGGTGGAGGCCTATGAGGGCGATTACGCCACCCTCAGCGATACCGAGTCCGCCGGTTCCTCTCTGTCTTCTCTGATGGAGGACTATGACAAGTATGCCATCGGTGTTGAGACCGGCAAGTCCGCTCCCAGCATCTCCGGTATCCAGAAGGTCGACGACTACAACATGCGTGTCGTGATGACCCAGGTGGACGCCACCTCCATCTATCAGCTGACCCTGGCCGTTGCGCCGCTGCACTACTACGGCGACAAGAGCCTGTTTGATTATGACAACAACTCCTTCGGTTTCCCCAAGGGCGACCTGAGCATGGTCCGTTCCAAGACCACCCAGCCCATGGGCGCCGGCCCCTACAAGTTCATCAAATTCGAGAACGGCGTCATCAACTATGAGGCCAACGAGCTGTACTTCAAGGGCGCTCCCAAGACCAAGTATGTGAACTTCCAGCAGTGCACCTCCGATGACGACAAGCTCAACGGCGTCATCACCGGCACCATCGACATCACCGATCCTTCCTTCTCCACTGATACCATCTCCGCCATTGAGGCTGCCAACGGCGGCGCTCTGGACGGCGCGAAGGTTACCACCAATACTGTGGACAACCTGGGCTACGGCTACATCGGCATGAACGCCAACGTAATGAATGTGGGCGGTGTTCCGGATTCCGACGCCTCCAAGGCTCTGCGTAAGGCTTTTGCAACGGTCCTGTGCGTCTATCGTGACGTGGCCATCGACTCCTACTATGGCGACCGCGCTTCTGTCATCAACTATCCCATCTCCAACACCTCCTGGGCCGCTCCTCAGCCCGCTGACGACGGCTACCGTGTGGCCTTCTCCATGGATAAGGACGGCAAGGACATCTACACCTCCGGCATGTCCGATCAGGAGCGCTACGACGCTGCCCTGCAGGCTGCGCTGGGCTTCTTCGAGGAGGCCGGCTTCAAGGTTGAGGACGGCAAGCTCACCGAAGCTCCCGAGGGCGCTTCCCTGGAGTACACTGCCTGGATCCCCGCTGACGGCACCGGCGACCATCCTGCCTTCATGATCTTCTCCGAGGCCAGCAATGCCCTGAAGACCATCGGCATGAACCTGATCATCAAGGATCTGACCAACTCCTCCGAGCTGTGGGATGCCCTTGACGCTCAGCAGGTCGCCATGTGGGCAGCTGCCTGGGGCGCCACCGTGGATCCCGATATGTATCAGATCTACTTCTCCGGCGACGACACCCATGAGCCCGGCGGCTCCAACTATCAGTACGCCATCAACGACAAGGAACTCAACCAGCTGATCCTGGACGCCCGCGCTTCCACCGATCAGACCTACCGGAAGTCCATGTACAAGGCTTGCCTTGACATTATCATCGACTGGGCCGTGGAGGTTCCCACCTATCAGCGGCAGAACGCCATCATCTTCAGCACCGAGCGTGTGAATCTGGACACTGTGACTCCGGACATCACCACCTTCTACGGCTGGATGAGCGAGATCGAGAACACCGTTCTGAACTGATTCTGCTGTGTCTCGATGCTCTCTCCGCTTTTGATGGCGGAGAGAGCAGGGGACAGTGCCGCAGCACCGGGGGCCGTCCTTAGGGCGGTCTTCCGGGCTGCGGCCGTGCGGTTTTGGGGATTATGTAAGAACGGAGGTCCTGCTCATGCGAAAATTTATTATTAAGCGTATCCTGCTCTCCATTATCATTTTTTTCTTTGTCATGCTCATCATCTATACGCTGATGCGCTGTCTTCCCACCTCGTACATTGAAAACGTGGCCCGGGCCAAGTCTCAACAGCCCGGCTCCAAGAGCTATGAGGAATGGATGGCCCAGCTGACCGCCATGTATAACATGGACAAGGGAATTTTGATGGGCTTTTTCGGCTGGCTGGGAGATTTCATGCGTGGAAACTTCGGCGACAGCTGGTATTATACGATCCCCGTGGTGGAGGAATTCCACAATACGATCTGGATTTCCTTTATTATGGGACTGATCACCATGTTCTTTGAAGTGGTTATCGCTATTCCGCTGGGAATTATTGCAGCGACCAAGCAGTATTCCAAGGCGGATTACACCATTTCCGTGGTGGCTTTGGCGGGCATCTCCCTGCCTACGTTTTTCTTTGCGTCCCTGCTGAAACTGCTTTTCTCGGTGAAGCTGGGATGGTTCGACCTGTTCGGCCTGGTTGGCCGGAATTATGAGCAGCTTTCGGCCGTGGGGAAATTCCTCGACAAAGCGAACCATCTGTTCCTTCCGTGCCTGACGCTGGTCGTCATCAGCATCGGTTCTCTGATGCGTTATACACGTACCAATATGCTCGAGGTGCTGAATTCGGACTATATCCGTACCGCACGGGCCAAGGGCCTCAGTGAGCATAAGGTGATTTATCATCATGCGTTCCGCAACACAATGATTCCGCTGGTAACGATTATCGGCGGCAGCCTGCCCGGATTGTTTTCCGGTGCCCTGATCACGGAGACCCTGTTCTCTATTCCCGGCATTGGATACGCGTCCTATCACGCCATGGTTGGCGGAGATATTCCGTTCTCCATGTTCTATCTGGCGTTTATTGCGATCCTGACGTTGGCTGGCAATTTGATTTCCGACATTTTGTACGCTGTGGTCGATCCGCGGGTACGTATCGCTTAAGGGAGGAGGGACCGATATGAGTGACAATATGAATCAAGTCAATCGGGACGATCGTCCCCCTCTGCGGACTCAGAATGTACCCGGAACAGTTGCGCGGCAGCATGCCAAGAAGATCACGGAGGAAGCCGTGAAGAATTCTGCCGCCTCATCCGGCGGAAATGGGGAAGAGCAGTATTCCCTCAACGATGACCGCCGGGTCAAGGTTCTCTCTCCAGGAGCCATGGTCGCCAAGCGTTTTTTCCGGAACCGCATCGCCGTCGTCGGCCTTGCAATTCTGGCTTTTATGTTTCTGTTTTCCTTTCTGGGCGGCGTCATTACGCCCTATCAGGAGAATCAGCAGTTCTACCGGGAGGACGTCCAGCATAAGGACTATGCCGGCGTGGTGAAGAACGAAGACTTCCGCTATATCGTGGCGGATGGTCAGGAACTGGGAAATGTCCTCCAGGCGCAGGTGATCCTCGCGATGCAGCGGGGTCAGGATTCTTTCACGTATAAAGATACGGACTATCTTCTGACCGAGGAAGGCCCTGATCTGTACCGCGTATCGCTTTCCGACGGTACAACGCTGGGTTTCGCCTACAAAGACATTGTAAGTTCCAGCGTGGAAGGCGCCAAGCTCAGCTTTGAGTTCCAGTCGGAGGCGCTGCTGGCCTATACCAACGGACTGACGGCTTTTTCCGCGGAAGGGAAGGACTATACCATCGATGACACCGGCGTGGTGTCCGACGGCAGCAATGAAGTGGCGTTTATCAGCCGTTATGTGGTGCAGCCTGTGATGGCGGATGTTTTTCTGACCAGAGCATTCCAGGAAGAACTGATTGTATGTCTGCAGGAAGGCAAGGATGTCTTCACTTACACCGATGAATCCGGCGTCGAAGCGGAATACACCATCACATACCGGGCCGACCTGAAGACCTGGACTGTCCTTCAGGAAACTGCCACCCGGGTATACGACACTTATTCTTATCCCAGCAAGGCTCACTGGCTGGGCACAGACCGAAACGGCATGGACATGCTGACCCGGCTCATGTACGGCGGCCGCGTTTCTCTGATAATCGGCTTTATCGTCGAAATCATCAGTACGGTCCTCGGCATCATTCTCGGCGGTATTGCCGGTTACTTCGGCAAGTGGGTGGACAACCTGATCATGCGTATCGTGGATATTTTCTACTGTATCCCGTCCATGCCGCTGATCATTATCCTGGGCGCCGCGATGGACGCCATGAGCGTGGATCCCCAGCTGCGGATGCTCTACCTGATGCTGATTCTCGGTTTCCTGGGCTGGCCCGGAATGGCCCGGCTCATTCGCGGTCAGATCCTTTCCCTCCGGGAGCAGGAGTTTATGACCGCGACCGAGGCCCTTGGCATCAGCGTTTCCCGGCGGATCTTCAAGCACCTGGTTCCCAACGTGATTCCCCAGATCATTGTGTCCGTCAGCATGGGCATCGGCGGAACCATTCTTACGGAGGCTACGCTCAGCTTCCTGGGACTGGGTGTCAAGTTCCCCTTCGCGTCCTGGGGCAACATCATCAACGACGTCAACAACACCTTCGTTCTGACCACATATTGGTTTATCTGGATCCCGGCCGGACTGCTGCTCCTGCTTACTGTGCTGGCCTTTAATCTGGTGGGCGACGGCCTTCGCGACGCCTTCGACCCCAAGATGAAGCGCTGAGAAAGGAGTGCGTACCATGGCTAAGAAAAAAGCGGAGGGCTACCTCTCCGGAAAAGAATCCCGGCGCATCTCCAAAGAGAACCGCAGAATCACGAACCAGTATGAAAAGATCCGCAAGCGTAAAAACGTCCCGGAAAGCGAATACCTCACCACCATGCACGACTGGAACAACGCGGTGGAATTCGACAATCTTCACACCTATTTCTTCACGGACACCGGAACGGTCAAGAGCGTGGACGGCGTGACCTTCGACGTTCCTGTCGGCAAGACGGTTGGCGTGGTAGGCGAGTCCGGCTGCGGCAAGTCTGTTACTTCGCTTTCTCTGATGCAGTTGATCCAGCGGCCCCAGGGACAGATCGTGGACGGCGAGATCCGCCTGAATCTGGGCGATAAAGCATACGATGTGGTCAAAACGCCCAATGAAGTCATGCAGAAGATCCGGGGCAACTATGTCTCTATGATCTTCCAGGAGCCGATGACGGCGCTGAACCCGGTGTTCCGGATCGGAGCACAGGTGGATGAAGTCATTGCGCTTCACGACGGCGAGGGGAAGAGCGAGGCGGACATCAAAAAACGGACTATCGAACTGATCAAAATGGTCGGCATCGCCAACGCGGAGGGCGTCTACCGGATGTTCCCCCATGAATTGTCCGGCGGTATGCGGCAGCGTGTTATGATCGCGATGGCCCTTGCCTGCAACCCGAAAGTCATTATTGCCGACGAGCCCACGACGGCCCTTGATGTAACGATCCAGGCTCAGATCCTGGATCTGCTCCGGAATCTGAAGGACAAGATCAACTCTTCCATCATGCTCATTACCCATGACTTGGGCGTTATCGCGGAAATGGCCGACTATGTGGTGGTCATGTACGCTGGACGCGTGGTGGAAAAGGGCACGGCGGAGGAGATCTTCGCCCACCCGGCCCATCCCTACACGATCGGCCTGATGGCCTCAAAGCCTGTGGTCGGCAAGCAGGTGGACAAGCTGTATTCCATTCCCGGCAAGGTGCCGAATCCTGTGAATATGCCTGACTACTGCTATTTTAAAGACCGCTGTGAGATGTGTGTGGAGCGGTGTGACGGGGCCTATCCCGAAGTGGTCAAGCTCAGCCCCACCCATGAGGTGAGCTGCTACCGCTATTATGATCAGAAAGAGGGGGAGAAGTAGATGGCGAAGCAAATAGTTTCAAACGACTTCACCCCGGTGGAGTATGATCCTCAGTACATTCTTCAGGTCAACGGTCTGAAAAAGTACTTCCCCATCAAGGGCGGCATGGTCTCCCATGTGACCGGCTGGGTCAAGGCGGTGGACGGCGTGACCTTTAACCTCAAACGCGGTACCACCATGGGCCTGGTCGGCGAGTCCGGCTGCGGAAAATCCACCACTGGCCGGACCATCCTCCGACTTTATGATGAAAAGACCGGAGGACAGGTGCTTTTCAACGGCAAGGAAGTATATGATCTGAGCAGCAAAGAGCTGCGGAACATCCGGACGAAGATGCAGATCATCTTCCAGGACCCGTTTTCCAGCCTTTCGCCCCGGCTTCCCGTAGGCGAGATCATCGGCGAGGCGGTCCGGGAGCACAATCTTGTACCCAAGGCGGAGTTCGATGACTATATTGACGAGGTCATGGACAACTGCGGCCTGCAGCCCTTCCACAAGGATCGTTATCCTCACGAATTCTCTGGCGGCCAGCGTCAGCGGATCTGCATTGCCCGTGCGCTGGCGGTCAATCCGGAATTTGTGGTCTGCGACGAGCCGGTCTCTGCGCTGGACGTTTCCATTCAGGCGCAGATCATCAACCTGCTCAACGATCTGCAGGAAAAGTATAATCTGACTTACCTGTTCATTTCCCACGATCTGTCAGTGGTGGAGCATATCTCCGACACGGTGGGCGTCATGTATCTGGGCAATCTGGTGGAATACGGGGAAACTGCGGACATTTTCAACAATCCGCTCCATCCCTATACCAAGGCGCTGTTTTCCGCGATTCCCATTCCGGATCCCACCGTCAAGCGGGAACGCATTGTCCTGGAGGGCTCCATTCCTTCTCCGGCCAATCCGCCGGAAGGATGCAAATTCCACACCCGCTGCGCCCAGTGCATGGAGAAATGCAAGCATGAGGCGCCGGTCCAGAAAGAGGTGGAACCGGGCCATTACGTGGTCTGCCACCTTTACGACGACCTATGAAAGAGCGCTGGGAGGATGACGGCCGCACCATAGCGGATATGAGCGGAGTGTCCCGGCCGGCTTTGCTCCGACCCGGAAGACCGGAATCCAGAACGGAATCGCAGCAAAGTACAGGCGGCCGGACGGATCTGCCGAAGGAAGAGATGACAGGCAGGGAACGCTTTTCTGCAATTATGGGCGTCTTGACGGCATCGCTTCTGATCGCGGGAGCGTTTATGGTGGGAATCGCCATCGTAATTCTCGTGCTCCTGCGGGCATGGACCTGAATAATCGTAACAGGCCGGATGATTCCGGCCTGTTTACTTTTTTTGCATATCACGGTATAATGTGCTGAAAAGGAGGCGGGGCATATGATCCGGAAGGCCTGTCAGGCCGACATCCCCTCGATTGCTGCAATTTATGAACGGATCCTCGCGGCGCAGGATCGCGGTATCCTGAGTACCGGATGGGTACGCGGAGTCTATCCCACAGAAAAGACGGCGCAGGAAGCACTGGAACAAGGGGAACTCTTTGTACTGGAAGAGGAGGGCGGCATCCTGGCTGCGGCAAAGATCAATCGGGAACAGGTGGAAGAATATGCGTCAGCAGATTGGCGATATGATGTGCCGGAGGATCAGATCATGGTGCTTCACACCCTGGCGGTAGATCCGGATCGATCCGGCCGTGGATTTGGAACCAGGTTTGTCCGGTTTTATGAGCAATACGCGAAAGACCATGGATGCATGTATCTTCGGATGGACACGAACGTCATCAATTCCGCCGCTCGGAAGCTATACCGCGGCCTCGGCTATCAGGAGGTTGGGATGGTTCCCTGTTGTTTCAACGGGATACCAAACGTTAAGCTTGTCTGTCTGGAGAAATGTCTGGAGGATAATCAATGACAATTGAAATAATGGATGAACGCTTTACGGTCTGTAAAGTGGAATCGGTCCCGCAGGAACTCCTGGACGACCGGTTCTGCTTCGTCGGGAAAACGGACAAGGAACTGTCTCTGGTGTGCAGAACGGATCTTGTTCCGGCGCAAACACTGGCAAGGGAGGACGGATGGCGCGGTATGCGGGTAACCGGGACGCTGGATTTTTCCCTGATCGGCGTCCTGTCGAGAATATCCTCGATTCTGGCAGAGGCGGGCGTGGGCATCTTTGTGATATCCACCTACGATACGGATTATGTTCTGGTGAAGGGAAACATGCTGGAAAAAGCCGCGGATGCCTTACATGTCGGCGGGATCGATGTGACGTATGTATCACAGTTAGGATGAGGATTATGCAACATCAGGACAGAAAATGTAACCTGTAAAATAGTTGCAATCCGAACTGGAATCCTGTAGAATAAACAGGTGATTATTAATAGGGGGGATTTCTTATGACACATCCTGAGTATCCCACGTTGTTCAGCCCCTATAAAGTTGGAAACGTGGTATTCAAGAACCGTATTTTCCAGGCGCCTGCGACTCCGCATCTGCTGCAGACAGATGAGCCGTATCCCACAGACGCCTACCGCGCCTACTATGTGGAAAAGGCACGGGGCGGTACTGCGTCCGTAACCATTGCCGGCCACGACATGAACAGCCTTGCGCCTTTCCGTCCGGGCTGGCACAATCTGGACCTGCGGCAAAGCGCATATCACCGCTACTGGGTCCGCACAGTGGATCAGATCCATTTCTATGGCGCGAAGGCGGCCATTGAGCTGCTGGCGTTCTTCTATTCCGGGTGGACCGGCGGCAAGAAGGGTGAGGGCCAGCATTTCTTCTATTCTGTGGACGGAACGCCCGGCCCTGACGGCTCCGAGCGTCCCATGCTGACCCGGGAGGCTATGGAGGCCATCGCCAAAGATTACGCCGATGTGGCGGAAGCTGCGGTTAAGGTCGGCTTTGACTCCATTCTCATTCACGGCGGCCATGGCCTGGTGATCAACCGGTTTATGAGCCCGCTGTTCAACAAGCGTACCGATGAGTTCGGCGGCTCCTTCGAGAACCGCTGCCGGTTCCCCATGATGATTCTGGACGCCATCCGGGAGCGGGTGGGAAAGAAGATCCTCATTGAGTATCGTATCTCCGGCTGCGAGCTGGCGGACGCGGTGGGCTATCCCAATGCGGACAAGCAGCTCGTGCCTGAGGACATTGCCGAATTCCTGCGGATGGCCGGCGACCGCATCGACATCGCCCACATCTCCGCGGGCAACATGTCCATTCCCGGCACTGAGGCCATTATGCACCCGACCATCTTCCACAAGCCCGCCCAGAATGCCCGGTTTGCCCGCCGCATCAAAGAGCTGGGCGTGCCGCAGCCGGTTCTGACGCTGGGCGCCTTCCAGGATCCCAAGCTCATGGAGGAAACGCTGGCCACCGGCGGTGCGGACTTCATTGCTATGGCCCGCGGCACCATCGCCGATCCCGAGATGCCTGAAAAGGCCCGCCACGGCCAGGAGGACGAGATCATTCCCTGCATCAAGTGCTTCCACTGTCTGGAGTACTCCAAGCCGAATACCCGCGCGTTTGCCTGCTCCGTGAACCCCACCGTGGGCCGGGAGAATCAGCTGAAGGATCTGATTCCCGAATCCACTACACCCAAGAAGGTTGGTATTATCGGCGGCGGCCCCTCCGGCATGGAGGCGGCGATCGTTGCGGCCAAGCGGGGACATGACGTGACGATTTTTGAAAAAGCGGATCGCCTTGGCGGCAAGCTGGTGTTCTCTGAGCAGGTCTCCTTTAAGTATGACCTGGCCAAGTTCATGAACTATCAGATCAAGCTGATCGAGAAACTGGGCGTCAAGCTCCGCCTGAACACGGAAGCCACGCCGGAAATGATCGAGGCTGAGGGCTTTGACTGGGTCCTCGCCGCAGTGGGCGCCAACGCTTTTGTACCGCCCATCCCCGGTACAGACGGCAAAAACGTGATGATCGCCGAGGAGTGCTACAAGCACATCGACGAGATCGGAAACAAAGTTGTCCTGATCGGCGGCGGCGAGGTCGGCTGTGAGACCGCTTTGGCTCTGGCCGAAAAGGGAAAGCAGGTTTCCATCATCGAGATGCTGCCGGAGCTGTGCCCGGAGACCTTCCATTTGACCCGCGGCGTGATGCTTGGCCTGATGGACAAGCAGGGCATCGCCCAGTACACCTCCGCCCGCTGCACCGGCATCAGCGAAAAGGGCGTTTCCTTCATCGACAAGGACGGCAGCGAGCAGTTTGTGGAGGCGGATGTGGTCGTCATGTCCTCCGGTATGCGTCCCCGTTCCGATCTGGCCGAGAGCTTCCACATGACCGCGCCTGACTTTGCCGCGATCGGTGACTGCGTAGAGGCCAAGAATGTCCGGACTGCTACCCGGATGGCCTATGACGCGGCAGTACGTATCTGATCATTCTGTATTTGGAGCGCTCCCGATCGGGAGCGCTCTTTCCTTCGGTCAGGAGATTGGTTTTACAATCCGAACCAGATATGCTATAATACCTTCACTGTTCCATTGAAACGTTATACAGGGGGGAGGAGTCCCATGAAATTCAAAAAGCTTCGGCCGGACGCCAAAACGCCGGTCTATGGATCAGCTGCTGCGGCCGGCGCGGATTTGTACGTCTGCTCAGATCACGAGATTTCAATCATGCCCGGTGAGACGGTTTTGCTCCCCACGGGCCTGGCTGTGGCGATCCCGGATGGATACGTGGGCCTGATCTTTGCACGGAGCAGTCTCGGTACCAAAAAAGGATTGGCGCCGGCCAATAAGGTCGGGGTCATCGATGCTGATTACCGGGGAGAGATCCTGATTTCCATGCATAATCATTCCCCGGAGAAACAGACCCTTGCTCCTTATGAGCGGGTGGCGCAGATGGTGATCGTCCCGTTCCTGCAGGCGGCCTACGAGGAGGCGGAAGAACTGGATAATACGACTCGGGGCGCCGGAGGATTTGGCTCGACAGGGAGTGTGTAGCGATGAAGAAATCGACAAAAATGCTTTTGGTTTGCTATGGTGTTCTGCTGCTGTATATCATAGCCGGCTGGGTTTACGGTGCGGAGGTAACGGCGCTGTGCCTGCTGTTCGTGGCGGCGATGCTGGAGAGTGGACCTGCAGCTGCGATTCTTCCGGCTCTGGCGGCGCTTTTGCTGTATATCTGGATCGCTGCGGCATTCTGGTGTGTGTCCAGACGGAAAAGGTTCGGTACGGTGTCGGTGGTTATCTTCGTGACGATGGAGATTGCCGCGCATATTGTCTGCACCTTTATCTCCTGGTGGTATCTGCTGGCCATCGCGGCAGATCTTTTCCTGGGTGTTTTGGCCTATCGGCTCTATCGGGCTTCGGCTGCTGAAACCTGAATTCTTTTCCGAATTTTG
The DNA here is from genome assembly GCA_902778525.1 of Oscillospiraceae bacterium. GTDB lineage: Bacteria > Bacillota > Clostridia > Oscillospirales > Oscillospiraceae > HGM13006. Next base: position 14,139 of record CACYXZ010000032.1, read on the forward strand.
TTCTGAAAAAGTTCTTGCAATTCTAAAGAGTGTATGCTAGAATAGTCAGGCTAACTACGGGCGGTCCGCTGCCGCGCCACACAGAGGGAACTGTGAATGGCAGTATCGTTGCGGCATGAACGCCTTTGAATAAGGAGGATTCGCTATGAATCTGATTGAAAAACTTGATCAGCAGAACATGAAGGAGACTCTGCCCGAGATGAATGTGGGCGATACTGTTCGTGTTCACGTCAAGATCAAGGAAGGCTCCCGTGAGAGAATCCAGGTCTTTGAGGGCACCATCATCGCCAAGAAGCACGGCGGTGTGGAGCAGACCATCACTGTCCGCCGCCTGAGCTACGGCGTGGGCGTGGAGAAGGTCTTCCCGGTGCATTCCCCCAACATCGTCAATGTGGAGACGGTCCGCCGCGGCAAGGTCCGCCGTGCAAAGCTCTACTATCTGCGCGATCGCGTGGGCAAGGCCGCCAAGGTCAAGGAGAAGCTTTAATCCCAAGAAAAAAGGAGCCTTCGGGCTCCTTTTTTTCGTTCCGGAACGAATGATTCTCGTTTGAATACGGAATTTAGGTCTTTTAAGATGGATTCGGCTGTGCTATAATTATATAAATATGCGATATTCTCGGGAAAGGAAGATCTAAGTGGCGGAGAACAAACCCGAACGGAGCCTGTGGCTGGATGCTTATAATGTACTTTCAGATTTAGTGAGCTGTCTGGTTTTTGTGACGATCCTTTTTGTGTTTGCCATTCGTCTTGTGGGCGTGGACGGACAATCCATGTATCCGACGCTTCAGGACGGAGACCGGCTTACGCTGCTCTCCAACTTCGTCTATCGGCCGGAGGTCGGGGATATTGTCGTACTCAAAGCGCCCGGTTTTGAGCAGGGACCGCTGGTCAAACGGGTGATTGCCATGGACGGCCAGACGGTGGATATCGATTTCGAGACGGGAGACGTTTGGGTCGATGGCGTCCTTCTGGATGAGCCGTATATCAACGACCCGACTACCCGATATGAGGGTGTGAATTTTCCATTGACCGTCCCGGAAGGATACGTGTTTGTGTTGGGAGACAATCGGCTCCATTCCTCAGACAGCCGGGATCCAAGCATAGGATGCATCGATAAGCGCTATGTGCTGGGAAAAGCTTTGCAGGTCATCTATCCGATATCCAGATTTGGAGGCGTTTCATGAATATTCAATGGTATCCGGGACACATGACCAAGACCCGCCGTCAGATGGAGCAGGATATCCGGCTGGTGGACGCGGTCTGTGAGATCGTGGACGCCCGGATTCCGCTTTCCTCCCGCAATCCGGATATTGACGTGATCTGCGGCGGCAAGCCCCGGATGATCATTTTGAACCGGATCGACATGGCAGATCCCGCCATGACCAAGCGATGGGCAGGATTCTTCCGGAGATGCGGCATGACCGTCCTGGAAACCGACTGCAAAAACCGGAAAGGAACCGGGCAGTTTGCTTCCGCCGTCCGGGAGCTGCTGAAGGATAAAATACAGAAGTATCAGGAAAAGGGACAGGCCGGCCGTACACTGCGCGTCATGGTGGTTGGAATTCCCAACGTCGGCAAATCAACGTTTATCAACGCGGTCTCCGGCCGAAAGTCCGCTAAGGCGGAAAACCGTCCCGGCGTCACGCGGGGAAAACAGTGGATCACGGTGGAAAAGGGATTGGAGATGCTCGATACACCCGGCATCCTCTGGCCCAAATTCGAGGACCCTGAGGTGGGCTTAAAACTGGCCTATACCGGAGCGGTCAAGGACAACGTGGTGGATGTGGAGACACTGGCCGTGCATCTGATCGGACTTCTGGGAAGAGAATACCCCGACGCTCTGGAGAGCCGCTACAGATTTACGGTGCCGGACACATTTGAGGATTATGAACTGCTGGAGCTGGCGGGACGAAAGCGCGGCATGCTGATTTCCGGCGGAGAAGTCGATACGGAACGTATGAGCCGGGTTCTGCTGGAGGAATACCGCAACGGAAAGCTCGGCCGTTTTACGCTGGAAAAACCGGAGGAGGCGGAAGCAGATGGCAAAGAAGAATGATCCGCCGGTGGATCTCTGGGAGATCCAGAACGGTTACGCCTCAGAAGGCTATCAGACCATCTGCGGCGTGGACGAAGCGGGGAGGGGTCCGCTGGCGGGACCTGTGTGCGCCGCTGCTGTGATTCTTCCGCCTGGTTTTGAGATCCCGGGACTGAACGATTCCAAGCAGCTTTCCGACAAAAAACGCCGGGAGCTTTTCCCGGTGATTCAGGCACAGGCGATTGCTTGGGGAATTGCCATGGTAGACGAGCAGGTCATTGACGAGATCAATATCCTCAACGCCACATTTCGCGCCATGAAAGAAGCCATTGATCAGCTTTCGGTTCACCCGGACTTAGCGTTGATCGACGGAAACCGCGTGACAGATTTCGGTGTTCCCGCCATTCCAATCGTAAAGGGCGATGCCCGGGTGGCATCCATTGCGGCGGCTTCGATCCTGGCGAAGGTGGCCCGGGATGAATTCATGGAACAGATGGATCTGATGTATCCAGAGTACGGGTTTGCGATCCATAAGGGATACGGAACCAAGCGGCACTATGCGGCCGTCGATCAGTTCGGCCTGTGTCCCATCCACCGAAAGACCTTTTTCCGAAAATACTATGAGCAAAAGCAGTGAACTTGGAGCCTGGGGAGAGCAGCGCGCGGCGGAATACCTGATCCGAAAGGGATACCTCCTTTTGGAGCGGAATTATCACAGTCGGTACGGTGAGATCGACCTGATTCTGGAGCACGGGGATTATCTGATTTTTGCAGAGGTCAAGCTCCGGAAAAATGACAGATACGGCAATCCCGCTGCATTTGTCACAGGGAAGAAGCAGGAGAAGCTTCGCCTGACTGCGCTGACCTATCTTCAGTCCCATCCGACGGAGAAACAGCCCAGATTTGACGTGATCGAAATCTATGCCCCCAGGGGAAAAGAGACAGACCCGCTTCCGATCCATCAGATCGAGAACGCATTTTAGAGAAAGTTGGTTGAACCATGAAATATTTAAGCACAAGAGATGCCACCCTGCGGTTTGACGCGGCCCAGGCCATTGTTCAGGGCCTGAGCCGGGATGGCGGACTGTTTATGCCGGAAGCCTTCCCGGTCATGCCTGCCGGGATGCTCGAAGAACTGATTCGGGCGGATTATCAGACCCGCGCCGTTAGGATCATGAAACTCTTTCTGGAGGATTTCTCCGAGGAGGAATTGGCATATTTTGCGTCGAAAGCATACGCCTTTGGAGAGAAATTTGACACGGAAGCCGTTGCGCCGGTCCATCATGTGACGGAGGGGACAGAAGTCCTTGAACTCTGGCATGGACCCACCTGCGCCTTTAAGGATATGGCGCTGCAGATGCTTCCGTGGCTGCTGACTGCGTCCCTTCGCAAGACCGGAGAAGAAAAGACCGCCTGCATTCTGGTTGCCACCTCCGGAGACACCGGAAAGGCCGCGCTGGAAGGGTTCCGAGACGTGGATCATACAAAGATCCTGGTGTTTTACCCCAAGGATGGAGTCAGTGATATTCAAAAGCTGCAGATGGTCACCCAGCAGGGGGATAACGTGGGCGTGTGCTCCGTCGTCGGCAACTTTGACGACGCGCAGACCGGCGTCAAGCAGATCTTTTCCGATGAAGTCCTGCGGGACGAGCTGGCGAAGAAGGGGTATTTCCTGTCCTCTGCCAACTCCATCAACTGGGGACGCGTCCTGCCGCAGGTGGTATATTACATCAGCGCTTATTGCGATCTGGTTCAGGATAATCGGATTCAGATGGGGGATCCGATCAACTTCTGCGTTCCCACCGGCAATTTCGGGGATATCCTCGCTGGGTTTTATGCCAAGACTATGGGCCTTCCCGTGAACCGGCTGATTTGCGCCTCCAATTCCAACAACGTGCTTACCGATTTTATCGAGACTGGAATCTATGACCGGAACCGGCCCTTCTACACGACGGCGTCTCCCTCCATGGATATTCTGATCTCGTCCAATCTGGAGCGGCTCCTCTATCAGCTCTCCGGATCGGATGCGGAGGTCAGAGGCTACATGGACAGCCTTTCCAGGACGGGACGCTACGAGGTTACCGCGCAGCTGAAGGATAAGATCCAGGGGCAGTTCTCCGCCGGCTGGTGCTCGGATGAAGCGGCGGCGGACACCATAGCAAAGGTCTTTGGCTGTGAGGGATACCTGATGGATACGCATACGGCGGTTGCGTATACGGTATTGGAGCAGTACAGGGAAAAGACCGGCGATGATACGCTCTCGGTGGTCCTTTCCACGGCCTCCCCCTATAAATTCTGCGCCAGCGTGCTGGAAGCCGTGGGAGTCAAGGAGTTCCGCCCCGGTACCGGCATCATTGCACAGCTGGAGGAAAAGACCCGCACCGCCGCGCCGGTTCCGCTGAAAAGCCTTGCGGATAAGCAGGTGCGATTCACACAGGTGACGGAAAAAACCGCAATGACCGACGTGGTTCGGGAGTTCCTGATCTGATGGCGCTGTATGCGATTGGAGACCTTCATCTCAGCTTTGAAGCCGATAAGCCCATGGATGTTTTCGGCGGTGCCTGGGATGGCTATGTGGATAAACTCCGGGCGGGACTGAAAGTGATCTCCCCGGAGGATACCACAGTCCTTCTGGGCGATCTGAGTTGGGCTATGAGCCTGGATACTGCAGTGGAGGATTTTCGGTTTATCAGTGAGATCCCGGGACGCAAGATCATTCTGAAGGGGAATCATGACTACTGGTGGTCTACAGCGAAAAAATTTTATGCCTTCTGCGAGGCCAACGGCTTCG